>JBGTGL010000142.1:0-13559 GCA_041746755.1 Acidimicrobiia bacterium
GCCACTGCCGAGTCCGGCGCCAGGCTCATATCGATGTCGATGCCGGCGGGGCGGGCCGGGCCCTCAACCTCGACTGAATGCGAACTCCGATTCACCCGGCATCCCATTTCCTCCAGAGCATCGAGGAAGCTGAAATCGGGGTGATCGTCCAACTGGCCGGACACCGTCACGATTCCCCCTGATATGGCGGCCGCCGCCGCCGGATAAACCATTGCCGAGGCGTCGTTGGGAATGACGATATCGGCGCCGTCGTAGCCCGTCGCCGGCACCTCCCAACCCTCTTCGGTAGTCGTCGGCGAAGCACCGAACGTACGCATCATGGCCAGGGTCATATCGATATAGCCCCTTGAGATTATGTCGCCCGTCGCCACGATGGAGACCGGACCGTCAGCCAGCGGCGCGATGAGCAACAGAGCCGAAATACTCTGGCTGCTCAGCGAACCGTCCACCATGAGTCGCCCTGCCGGTACCAGTCCATGTCCCTCGATCTCCCATGGGTACTCTCGACGTGTTGTATTGCCCAGCGCCTCCAGAGCATCTAGGGTCGGTCCCATCGGCCGCTCGGGCAACCGGCCCCGCCCTACGATCGTGGTGACCCCATCGACCAGCGAAGAGGATGCCATCAAAAGTCTTGCGGTCAACCCGGACTCGCCGGCATCCAGGGGCTTGTCCGATTGGCGTAATTCTCCAGCAGTGCCCGCGATCGCCCAGATAGGCCCTTCGTCGTTTATCGCCACGCCTACGCCACGCAGACACTCCCTGGCCCGAAGCGTATCGTCAGCTACCAGCCCGTTTGAGATGGTGGTCTCGCCGCGCGCCAGGGCGCCCAGGAACAGCGCCCTAATCGTGTGCGACTTCGACCCAGGTATGCGGGCGACATTTTCGATTCGCCCCGGCGCAGGTGAAACCGTATGCGTAGTCATTCAATAGTCGCTTCGGCGAATAGGCTTGCGATCTCCTGCGGGCGCAAAGCACGCCATTGTCCCGGACTCAGCGTCGTGTCAGCGATCGGCCCGATTGCGGTGCGGACCAGGCGCCGTACCGGGTGCCCGATGGCTTCCATCATTCGTCTTACTTCACGCTTTCGGCCCTCCCCCATCACCACCTCCACCAGAGAGCGGTTGCGATTGGTATCGACCAGGCGGGCGGCAAGTGCTCTCGCCATTCCATCGTCCAGCTTGATACCCGTCGTGAGCTGGCGGGCCGAACTGCTCGACACCGTTCCCTCCACCTCGACGAGGTACTTCTTGCGAACTCCGAATCGGGGATGGGTCACCCTATCGGCCAGGAGTCCGTCGTTGGTCAGAAGAATCAGTCCTTCAGAATCGGCGTCGAGTCGGCCCACCGGATAGAGCCTTGTCTCTGAGCCGACCAGGTCGACCACCGTCTTACGCCCCTGGGGGTCGTCCGCAGTGGAGATGACTCCCACGGGTTTGTAGAGAAGAAGAGTCAGGTTTTCCGGATTGACCGGAAGAATCGCACCGTCAACCGCCACCACCTGGAGTTCAACATCTACCCGGTCGCCCAGAATCGCCTTCCTCCCATCAACGGTGACCCGGCCGGCGGCGATGACGTCTTCGGCAGCGCGACGGGACATCAGGCCTGCATGGGCTATCGCCTTCTGGAGGCGCACCGGCTCTGCCACGGGTCAGCCCCCGGGTCGTAGCGACTCTTCGAGCCCTTCCAGGGCCTGAGCCGGAGGAACGTGGTCGGCAAGCGGCGGCAATTCGGCAAGCGCATTGAGACCGAGCTTCTCCAGGAAAAGTGGAGTGGTGCCGTAGACGGCCGGATTACCGGGAAGGTCGAGTCGTTCGACTTCTTCGATCAATCCGAGTCGCTCCAGAGTTCTCACCGCCGAGTCTGAGTCGACACCGCGGATCTCGGAGATCTGGCTACGGGCCACGGGCTGTCGGTATGCGACCACAGCCAGAGTCTCCATCGCTGCAGGCGACATCCGACGGGCGGAAGCGCTCGAACTGAACCTCTCCAGGTATGAATAGGCATCGGGATGGCTGTAGAGCCTCCAGCCCCCAGCCACGGACCGAAGCACCAGACCTGATCCCCGCGCCACCATTTCCTCCTCCATTTCCCGGAGAAGTGACTCCACTTGATCGGATGGCATCTCGAGAATCTCCGCCAGCTCGCCCAACGGCACAGGATGTTCGGTCACAAAGAGGATCGCTTCGATTGCAGCGCGTGGGTTCATGAGGCCCACTCCGAGGTCAGGTCGATATTGCCATCGGCAACGTATCTCACCTGGATTCCGGAAAGCCAGTCGTTTTGATGAACCTCGACCAATCCCCATCTCGCCATTTCCAACAACGCCAGGAAGTATGCGGCTACCTCGACGGGACGTTCACAGTGTTCGGTGAGCGTCTCGAAATCGGATAGAGCGAGATCGGCGATCCGGGCCCTGAGTTCATCTATTGCGGAGACGACCGAAGGCATGTCCAGCTCGAGATGGTCGAGATCGGGTTCCTCGGTCTGGCGCCGAAACACCCGCAAGGCGATTTCGCCGAGACCAGAAGCGTCAACAGGGAGCTCGAATTCAACCGGGACAGAAGCAATTTTCTGGTCGAGCCCGGAGGTTCTGGCAACGAGTCGGTTCGCATCCTGGAGGCGCCTGGTGAGGACGGCCGCCACGTCTTTGAATGTGACACAAGCGAGCAGACGGGAAAGGAGCCGGTCGCGTTCTTCAAGGAGCAGCAACTCGTCATCGAGGTCCAACTCCCCGCGCCCGGGAAGGAGGGAGTTGGCCTTCAGTTGCACGAGCGTTGCCGCGATCAGTAGGAATTCGGAGGTCACCTCGAGGTCGAGCTCTTTCATGTCATCGAGAAAAGCGATGTATTCAGAAACGACATCGGTAAGGCCAACCGCAGAGATCTCGAGCTGGTGTTTAGAGATCAATTGGAGGAGGAGGTCGAGGGGGCCTTCGAAAACAGCCGTCTTTACTTGGTACGTCATCGGTGGTCTGTCAGGTTATCGCTTTTAGGCATCGATCAACGACTCATCTCAATCATCCTCAGCGATCCGAATCGTGGAGAACCGTCCAGCGAGCGAGGTCGATCTCTTCGGGGCGGTCTCCGTGATGGACCCGGGCGAATCGGACCACGATTTCCGATGACCCGACGGACGCCAGGTCGCGGGCGCCAAGATCGCCATGGTCCCGATATCGCTCCATCCTTCTAGACAGAGGAAAACGAAACTTGATCAGAATCGACGCGATAGAGCGCCCGAATGCGCCCAATGCTGCGTGGCGTTTTCCCACGTCGTGTAGGGCGGCGGCTCTGATCGCCTCCAAATCAGACGGAAGACTTCGTGCGACATACGACGCCGACTTGAATCCGTGAGCCTGGTCTCTGCTGTCCTGCGAGAAGAAGATCTGCGCTTGAGGATGAGTCAACCATCCAGAAAGGAGTTCTATCTCGGACTCAGTCAGTGGTTTCGCAAAGGCGAAATCGAAGAATCTGGAGAAGAGGTGTGGAAAAGAACCGGGCAACGGGCGACTGCGAATTAACCGGTTGTCGCCGTCTTGCAGTCGACGCATAAGACCGACGACGGTCGAGCCTCGAGACGTTCCGGGGATATGTCGGCACCACACCGGGAACACGTCCCATACGTGCCGTCTTCCAGTTTCTTCAACGCGGCGTCGACGTCGTCTAGTTGCGACTTGATCGAGTCGATCAAACCCAACACCTCGGTACGTTCAGCCGTTACCGCACCTGCGTCGGCAAAACTTCCACCAAAGTCGATGTCGGGGCGCAAATCACCGGACTCGCCGGCCCCCAACTCTTCGAGCTGATGGACCAGATGCGCACGGTCTGCCTCCAGCGTTTTTCTGATTTCGGATGTGTTGAAGCTCGTCATTTGCTCCTCGGATGCGCTTCGATATAGATCTCCATGAGATGTGCGGCACTCACTCTCGTGTAGATCTGTGTGGTACTAATCGTAGCGTGTCCCAGCATTTCCTGGACGGTTCTTAAATCTGCCCCTCTCTCCACCATGTGCGTCGCCGCCGAATGGCGGAGCACATGTGGCGACACCGCTTCGGGGTCGATGCCGGTGCGTGCGGCAGATTCTCTGACGATATCGAAGATCCCCTGACGGCTCAGTCGCCGCCCACGCAGGTTGACGAACATTGGATCTCCAGGCTGGTCGCGGCGCACCAGGGAGAGGCGGTCGGGCAACCACCTGCGCAAGGCCTCAACAGCCTTGCCACCCAACGGAACGATCCGCTGTTTGGAGCCTTTACCGGTGACAATCGCGATCGCGTCGTCGAGATCAACGTGAGTGAGATCGAGGCCCACGACTTCGGAGACCCGCGCCCCGGTCCCGTAGAGGAATTCGAGGAGGGCTGAATTGCGTCTCCCCTTAACTGTGCCCAGATCCGGAGACTCGACAAGGGCGATTGCTTCGTCGACGCCCAGCGCCTTCGGCAACGGCTCACCACGCCGCGGCGTTTGGAGCAGGATGGTCGGGTCGGACTCTCGAAACCCTTCCACGACCAGGAATCGGTGCAGCCCCCTTATCGATGCGATTTTGCGGGCGAGACTGGAACGGGCGATGCCGGTTGTATGCAAGATGGAGACCCAGGACTCGACGATTTGGTGATCGGGCTCACGGCCTTTCAGGAATTCGACGTATTGACCGAGATCGCGCCCGTAGGCAGCAATGGTGTTGGCTGCGAGGCCTCTCTCCACTCGCAGTGAAATCAGGTACTCGTCGACGCACGAAGCGAACGACGGGGTAGATGTCACCGTTTGGCCAGTGCCTCGCTCACCGGTGTGAAAGCGTCGCCAAGACTCTCGGCGACACTCGGATGACAGATGTCGTCATCGACGATGTTGACACCCGACACCAATTCGGGATGATCGACAAATGCCCCTTCGAGTCCCTTGTGAGCTAGGGAGATGGCATACCGCAAAGTGGCGTTGGTCAAGGCGTAGGTCGAAGTGTGGGGAACCGCGCCGGGGATGTTGCCCACCGCGTAATGGACGACATCGTGGACAACGTAGGTTGGTTCGGCATGCGTGGTTTCCCGGGAGGTGGCGAAACATCCTCCTTGATCGATCGCGACGTCAACCAAGACCGAACCCTTCTTCATGGCTTTGACCATCTCCTCGGTCACCAACTTCGGAGCAGAAGCCCCCGGTATCAACACGGTGCCGATCACGAGATCGGCCACGGTCACCTGCTCTTCGATATTGAGGCGGTTGGAGTGGATGGTCACGATCCGACCCTGGTAGAGAGAATCGATCATTCGCAGCTTGTTCATGTCGGTGTCGAGGACGATCACGTCGGCCTGCATTCCCATTGCTATCACTGCGGCATTGGAACCCGCCATTCCACCACCGATGACAACAACCTTGGCCGGAGCGACACCGGCAACCCCACCAAGCAAGACCCCCCGCCCACCGTGCGCCTTCTCCAGGAAATAGGCGCCGGCCTGAGTTGCCATCCGACCGGCGATCTCTGACATCGGGGCGAGGAGGGGGAGGCTGTGATCACTCAACTGGACGGTTTCATAAGCAATCGCCACGACTCCCTTTTTCCGCAAGCCAGCGGCGAGAGTTGGATACGCCGCCAGGTGGAGATAGGTGAAGA
Organism: Acidimicrobiia bacterium; assembly: GCA_041746755.1. Lineage (GTDB taxonomy): Bacteria > Actinomycetota > Acidimicrobiia > Spongiisociales > ZC4RG35 > MA-ANB-1. The sequence continues at coordinate 5,605 of JBGTGL010000142.1, forward strand.
GAATCTGCCCGGGGCGGAACATGTCGACCTCGGACTCCTGCGGCTCCTTTACCTTGATGATCAACTCGGCTTCGCCGAATACGTCGGCCGCAGTGGGAACGATGGTGGCGCCCTGGGCAACGAATTCTTCGTCTGCAATCGTCGACCCGAGGCCAGCACCGGCTTCGATCAAAACCTTGTGGCCCCGGTCAGCCAGCTCCCGGACTCCCACCGGTGTAATCGCCACCCGATGTTCGGCCGTCTTTATTTCCTTTGGAACACCAACAATCACAACTAAGTCCTCCTGGAGGTCCCGCTTCAATCGACGATACAGAACTAAACCGGGACGGTCGACCCGAGCCTATTCAACTGAAATGTCTGCCGGAGCCTGACGCTGCGGTTTTCCGCTAGCCAGCTTTCCAGCAGCCCGTACCAGGCCACTGAACAGCGGGTGTGGTTCATCGGGCCGGGAGCGAAACTCTGGATGCGCCTGGGTCGCGACGAAGTAGGGATGATCGATCATTTCGATGTATTCGACCAGGTTGTCATCGGGCGAGAGGCCGGAAAGTCGGAGTCCCGCCCCTTCCAGATCTTTGCGATACCTGTTGTTGACCTCCCACCTGTGGCGGTGCCGCTCGTAAACCAACTCGTCGCCGTAGATCTCGCGGACCATTGATCCTTCGGCAAGCTTGGCTGCATAGAGACCGAGACGCATGGTGCCACCCTTCTCTTCCACGTCCTCTTGGCTTTCCATCAGATCGATCACCGGGTGAGGTGTCGTGGGGTCAAACTCCGTCGAGTTTGCTCCCGCATAGCCCAAGACGTCGCGGGCAAATTCGATTACGGCACACTGCAAGCCGAGACAAAGGCCAAGGAAGGGAATGCCGTTCTCCCGCGAGTATCGAATCGCCTGGATCTTTCCTTCAACTCCCCGGTAGCCAAATCCTCCCGGGACCACAATGCCATCGAGATCTTCGAGGTAGGAGTCGGCGAGCAAGCCGGTGAGCTCATCGCTTGGAATCCAGACCAAGTCGAGTTTGAGGCCGTGTGCTGCGGAGCCGTGGCGAAGGGCCTCGACCACGGACAGGTAGGCGTCGGGAAGATCGACGTACTTCCCCACGATGCCGATCCGCACCGTGTCGGTGGCCCGCGCCGCCTTTTCGACCATCGCCCGCCAGTTCTCCAGGTTGGGCGGACCGGTCACCAGGCCCAATTGATCACACACCACCCGGTCGAGCCCGCCATCGTGCAACACCAGAGGCACTTCATAGATATCGCTGGCGTCGGGTGCGGCAATTACAGCGTCAGTGGCGACATCGCAGAAGAGGCTGATTTTGCGCACTACGGCGTCGTCGATTTCCCGATCCGATCTGACGATGATCACATCCGGATGGATGCCCTTGCTCCTCAACTCGGCCACTGAATGCTGTGTGGGTTTGGTCTTCAGCTCTTCAGAGGTAGAGATGTAGGGCACCAGGGTGACATGGATATAAAGGACGTTCTCCTTGCCGACATCGTTGCCGTACTGTCTGATCGCCTCGAGGAAGGGAAGGCTCTCGATGTCGCCAACGGTCCCGCCGACTTCGGTGATCACCACATCGACATCGCCAGACGACCCGACACGGCGAATCCGATCTTTGATCTCATTGGTGATGTGGGGAATCACCTGAACGGTGTCACCGAGATAGTCACCCCTCCGCTCCTTCTGGATCACGCTCATGTAAACCGACCCCGAAGTCACGTTCGAGGTCCGCTTCAGGTTCTCACCGGTAAAGCGTTCATAGTGGCCGAGGTCGAGATCGGTCTCTCCCCCATCATCGGTGACGAAAACTTCTCCGTGCTGGAACGGGTTCATGGTCCCCGGGTCGACGTTGATGTAAGGGTCGAGCTTCTGGTTGACAACTCGGAGACCGCGAGCCTTGAGCAAACGGCCCAAAGACGAAGCGGCAATACCCTTGCCGAGCGAGGAGACGACACCACCCGTAACGAAGACGTACTTGGTTTTATGGGTCGGGGCCGAGGGAGAGTCGATCATCGATTCAAGTGCCGATCTCTGCGAAAAAAGTGACCCGTCCATGACGGGATGCCAGCGTAGCACCAGAATCGAATGACGCCATGTTTCTCATTTTTGACTGATCGCCAGCAGTTCGGCCGCCGCCTCCTGGCCCCGGTCGCTCGCCGGTAGACCCGCCATCATCCGAGACAACTCCTCGAGACGGGCGTCAGCGTCCACCAGCTCCAGGGTTGCTTCCGACCCTTTGCGGGTGATCACGTAGTGTTTGTCGGCGAACGCTGCCACCTGGGGAAGATGGGTCACACAGAGCAGTTGTTGCTTAGCGGCGAGGTCCGACAACTTCCGGCCAACAGCTAGTGCCGTCGCACCACCCACTCCGGCGTCTACTTCATCGAAGACCAGGGTCTGTTTTCCCTCGGTGCCGGTCGCCAGATTGATGGCGAGTATCAGACGTGACAATTCCCCACCCGATGCCACCTTGGAAATTGGGCCAGGACGAAGCTGGTCATGGGAGGCAAAGAGAAGCTCGACACCGTCGGCACCTTTGGGACCGGCGTCCCGGGCAGAGAATTCAAATCGGATAACAGTGCCCGACAAACCAACATCTGAGAGGTGAGTCTCGATCAGGGGTTCGAGGCGGCGCGCCGTCTCCTGTCTTGCGTCGGAGAGACTCGCCGCCAGAACAGCCAGGTCGTGGCCCACCACCTCGACCTCGCGGTCAATCGAACTCGCCCGGTCGAGCAAAGCGGTCAGCTCCTCAACACGCCTTCCGGCCTCGTCGCCATATGCGATGACTTCCTCGACGGTCTTTCCATACTTCATCCTCAGGTCTCCGAGAAGGGTCAGGCGTCCTTCTACCTCGGCACCGGATTCCGGGTCCTGCGTCAGTACCGAGAGTTCGTCTGAAACCTCGCGTGCCAACTCGGTCGCAGTAATTGACAACGACTCTGCCGCTTCTGACATCGACTGTGACGATGGGTCCAGCGCCGCAACTTTGCGGAGCGACGACACCACCTCGCCGGTCCCTTCCACCAGGCTTTCCAGTGCCCTCATCGAATTTCCCATGTGCTCGCTGATCTCTCCGAGGTTGCGTAGCCGCATCGCCACCTGTTCGAGCTCGACATCTTCGCCGGGACGAAAACCGGCGCGGGCAATTTCGTCAAACTGGTAGCGGGTCAGATCCAGTTCCCGGGTCAACTCGATTCGGGACCCTCCCAGTTGGGATTGTTCGCCGAGCAGTCGGGTGAGCCGGTCCCATGTCGCCCCGTAATCGATGTGAGTTTGCAAACCGGCCTCATCGAGATTGCGGTCGAGCAGGCCCATGACGTAGGAGCCCTTCTTTAGATCGAGCTGATCGTGCTGCGAGATGATCTGGACCTGCGCCTCCAATTCACCGCGCAGCGAGTTAGCCGAAACGATGACGCCGTCGCGATATGCCCGGGAACGCCCGTCGCGGGGAACGACGCGACTGATGGGGACTTCCTCGTCGGAATCGTCACTGAAAATACCTTCAGCGATCCCACTGTCGCCATGGGGGCCTACGACAGATGAGTCAGCATTTTCACCGAGAAGCAGGCGGAGCGCCCCCAGGAGCAGGGTTTTGCCCGCTCCGGTCTCCCCGGTTATCGCGGTAAAACCCGGGGCAGGATCCAACTCGGCCTCCTTGATCAAACCCAGATTTCGGGCAGCGAGGTGGACCAACATCAGGTGAGGCCGAACTTGTGCTTCACCAGGCCGGCGAAAGAGGACGCTCCGAACGTTACGAACCTCGCCGGACGTGCTCCCCGGGTAACACTGACGCGGTCGCCATTGCCGAGCTCGCCGAGGTCTTGTTTGTCCACGCTCACCTTCACTGCCCGGTCGCGATTCACTGTGATGACTACTTCCTGTTCGGCAGGCAGGACAATCGACCGGGAAAAGAGTGAGTGGGCCGCAACCGGTGTGAGGACAAGGGCATCGACTGCCGGCGATACCAGCGGGCCACCGGCGGAGAATGAATAAGCCGTGGATCCGGTGGGAGAGGCGACAATCAGCCCGTCGGCGCGGTAGGTAACGAAAGCCACTCCCCCGATGTCCACTTCGAGTTCAACGAGCCTCTGATTGTCGACTTTCTCGATAACGACATCGTTGACCCCGTGATAGATCTCTCCGTGGACGTGAGCGGCAACCGTCATCCGATCCTCAATCTCATAATCCCCATTGACCAGACGGGTGACCACTCGTTCGAGGTCTTCCGGTTCTGCGATGGTGAGGAATCCGAGCGTCCCCAAATTGAATCCCAGGACGGGCAAATCAGCGGCATGGGCGACAGCAACAGCTGAAAGCATCGTTCCGTCTCCGCCCACCGCCACCACCATGTCGGCGTCGTCAATATCTGTTGTTATCGCGACCTGGTGCTCTTCCAGTGCCTCGACCAGTTTCCGAGAGAACTCCTCGACTGCAGGCCTCTGCTCTCTGAGCTCGAGGAGAATCTTCATGGGGAAACCGTAGGAAGGGTGGCCACAGCGACTACTCGGTTTCGACGTTCTCGAGGATTTCGCCGAGAATCTCAGCGAGCTCAGCCGCTGGTTGTGGCAGGTCGGCCGGGTCGAGCTCGGCCAACTCCCGTAACTTTTCCTCGATGGCGATTCTGGTCTCTTCAGAAATCTTCATGGCTCGATTATTGCCGATTGCCGGTAGACAACACTAGATCTACGGCGGATTCGAGATCTGCGACAACGTGATCGGCCGAACTGACGTCCATAGTCTCGTCGCTGACTCCAGTGAGAACCAAGATCGACTCCCAGTCGGGCTCGTGGGTTGCCATATCGATGTCGGTTTCCAGGCGATCGCCAATCACCCAGGCTCCGGCGACACCGGATGCCCGGATCAGCTCCCTCATCGGGAGCTCGGGTTTGCCTGCGTTGATTGGATCGGCGCCAGAGGCGGCAGCCACGGCGGCAACGATCGCACCAGCCCCCGGGAGGACGCCCGACTCGATGGGAAACGTGGAGTCGGTATTTGACGCGACAAATATCGCTCCACCCCTGATCTCGTCAGCGGCCTTGGTCAATGCGGCATAATCGAAGTTGGAATCGATTCCCACTATCACCGCGTCAGAGCCCGATCGGACGATGCGGCGACCCGAATCGGTGACTGCTGCCACGATCCCTTCGCCGCCCACCACCAGACAGTCGGTTGCGCTATCGGGGAGCACTGAAACAGCTGACAGAGCCGATGTCAGGATCGACTCCGGAGCGATTTCTACACCCATCACGATGAGGATTTTCTCCGCAATCTGCGCCGGGGTTCTACTGCTGTTATTGGTGACAAAGACCACCTGATACCCGGATTTCTCCAGTCGTTTCAGCGCCTCCGCCGAACCCGCGATCGGGTCCCGACCGCGGTAAAGCACACCGTCGAGGTCACAGACAATGGATCTCACTGGCCGAAGCGTCGGAGGATCTCAACGTAGAGCCAGGTTGTCTTTTCCACCGACTCCACTGAGACCTTCTCGTTGTGGCCGTGAAAAAGCGCCAGCATCTCGGAGAACGAGGCGCGGTTATCGAAAAGACCGACACCGTAAGAGATAGTTCCCTTCTTCCTCCAGAAACGCGCATCGGTGGCAGCGGTCGTGGTGGTAGGGAATATGTCTCGATGGCCTTCGATTGCTTCGACCGAATCGGCGATCACCTGCCATAGATGCGTATCGCGCGGGGACAGAGTTGCCTCGTGGTCCATGACCGGGTCGATCTCGACATGATCCGACGCCGAACCCATCGCTTTGCGCAGGTAGACATCAATATCCACCCGGCCCGTGCCCGGTAGGGCGCGAATGTCAACTTCGGAAAGGGCCGTATCGGCGATGGTGTTGGTTTTGGTCCCACCCGTCATCCGATTGGGAGAAACAGTGAGGCGAGTGGCGGCGTGGGCGTAGCGGGCAAACAGCGGGTCGGAAAGGGCGACTTTTTCGATCGCCGCGTCGACCCGGTCAGGATCCGTGAGGTCATTCTTCAACAGATCATCGAGCGGCAACTCTTCGACAAAGGCCCGCCACTCATCGGTGATGGTCACCGGCGACTCGGTTGCGAATATCCCGGCCACAGCATTGGCCATTTTCTCGAGAGCGTTATCTGCGAGATAGGGCGCCGAACCGTGTCCCGGAGTCCCCGAGGTTTTCAATACCGACCAAAATGCGCCCTTCTCTCCAACCGAAACCGGGATCGCCGAGCCCGGCTTCCCGTCATAGGTCGGATAGGCGACCTCGGTGAGAAGAAAATCGGTGCCCACCAAATCCCAGTGGTCGGCGACCAGAGGCTGAGCACCGTATTTCCCCCCCGACTCCTCATCGGCGACTGCGGCAAAAACCAGGTCACCCGCCGGTTGTATATCTCCGGCGATATAGGGACGAATTGCGACTGCCATCGCCGATGTGACATTGAGCATGTCGACCGCACCGCGCCCGTATACCCATCCATCGACGATCTCGGGAGCGAAAGGGTCACTGTTCCAGCCGGCGGGGTCGGCCGGAACGACATCGAGATGGGGCACTAACGCCAGCGAGGGGGCGGAAGAGTCATTCCCGGGAATGCGATAGACGACCGATTGACGACCCGGTGCCGGCTCAAAGATCCGGCCCTCCACACCAAAGAACTCCTGAAGGGTCGCCACCGAACGATGCTCGTTGCCGCTGGAAACGGAGCCGTCGTTTACACAGGCGTTGCGGATCAGATTCTGGAGAAGGTCGATCACCTCGCTCATTGCTCGTCCATCATTTCAAGCAATACCTCGAGGAGTTCATACATGGTGTCGGGAATGTCGAGTTCAAACGCTGCTTCGATCCCAACCCATTTCACTTCCGTGGCATCATCACCGGCGGAAAGTTCACCCCCGGAGAGAGCCCCGAGAAAGTCGACCAGTACGAGGTGGTTGGCCCCGTCGATGAATTCGCCCACCCAAATAATCTCGTCGAGTTCGACCAGTAACCCGGTTTCTTCTTTGACCTCTCGAGTGGCGGCCTCGGCCAGGGTCTCGCCAAAGCCGACTTTGCCACCGGGTACCGCCCACAGGCCTTTGTTGGGCTCCCTGCCCCTCCGCACCAGCAGGATCTGATCTCCGTCGACCACGGCTACCCCGGTGGCGACCGTCGGAACCTGGCTATTTGTTGTCGTCATGGTGCATCACAATCGATCGGGCACTGAACCCACCGGCCTCAAAGAAGTTCTTGACGAGGCGGTGACCGGGCAACACATGGGCATCGAATCTAGTCAATCCGGATTCACGGAAGCGGGCCAGAGCGAGATCTCTCATTGCCTCGCCAACGCCAACCTGTCTCGCTTCTTCTTCGACGAACACAAAACGGATCGATCCCACCTTTTCTCCAATGGCCTGTGGCAGAAGTGTCTCAATCCGGCCGAGAAGAAATCCGAAGGGGTGCTCGAGAACATTACCGATCACAATGAAAGAGTCGGCGGCGTCGATTGCGAAACGCATCGCTTCTGCCACAGGTTCGGGAAGGCCATCGGCCAAGGGCCACATCGGATGGATAGCAACCATCTCCTTCTCGAGCGACCGGTACAGGTCGATAAGAACGTCGAGGTCGTCGGGCGTGGCGAACGATGCGGTGATCACTTCCAGAACGCCAGACGCCGCTTCCAGCGATCCCAACCCCAGGTGGTCACCAGACGCATTGCCTCCCGGACGATTTCTGGACCCATCTTCGACGTTCCGTGGGCACGATCGTGAAAGGCAATCGGCACTTCGACGATCTTCAGGCCCTGCTTTGAAGCGTGCCACGCCATCTCCACCTGAAATCCATAGCCTGACGCTTCCGCCTTTTTGTATGGCAACTGGCGGAGTGCTTCGACTTTGAACGCGCGAAATCCCGCTGTCGCATCACGCACTTTCAAACCCAGCATGAAACGTGAGTAAATGTTTCCTCCCCGGGAAATCAGGCGACGGTGCAGCGGCCAGTCGGGCGTCG
>JBGTGL010000143.1:0-6077 GCA_041746755.1 Acidimicrobiia bacterium
GAGTCTTCCTTCGCCGATCGCTATCTCAACGAAGGTTTCTCCGGTGGCGAACGGAAGCGCAACGAGGTCCTCCAAATGGCCGTGCTCGAACCCGACCTGGCCATCATGGATGAAACCGACTCGGGTCTCGACATCGACGCCCTCCGCACCGTCGCCGAAGGCGTGAACAAGCTCACCAGCGCCGAGCGCGGGTTTCTGATCATCACGCACTATCAGCGGCTCCTCGATTATGTGACCCCCGACGTGGTTCACATCTTCATGGACGGACGCATCCTGGAAAGTGGCGGGCCCGACGTCGCCAAGAAACTCGAAGAAGAGGGATACGATTCGTTCCGATCCGCGTTGACTCAGTAGTGACCGACTTATCGCACCTCAAAGCCGACTTCCCCATAATCTCTGAAGGGGTGCATTTTCTCGATTCGGGAGCTTCGTCGCAGAAGCCGATCCCGGTTTTGGAAGCAATGGACAGTTTCGCCAGAACTTCGTACGCCAATGTCCACCGCGGTGCGTACTCGCTTTCAATAGCGGCAACCGAAGCGTACGAAGCAGCGCGGACCCGAGTCTCCTCCTTCGTCGGCTCGCCATCGCCACAACAAGTCATCTTCACCCGAGGTACAACAACCGCAATCAACATGGTGGCCTCCGGTTGGGGAATGGAGCACCTCAGCGCGGGTGACCGGATCATTGTTTCCGAGATCGAACACCATTCCAACCTGGTCCCATGGCAAATGGTGGCCAAGCGGACCGGGGCAACACTCAACCACATCCCGATGACCGACGACTTCCGACTCGACTTCGAGGCCTATGAGTCGATGATCGGTCCGGACGTCAAGATGGTCGCGATTACAGGAATGTCCAATGTCCTGGGGACTATGCCGCCGGTACGTAAGTTCGCCGATCTAGCCCACTCGGTGGGTGCTCGGGTCCTGGTTGACGCGGCACAACTCGTTCCCCACTCACCGGTCGATGTGATTGAGATGGGAGCTGACTTTGTGGCTTTCTCGGGGCACAAGATGCTCGGGCCGACCGGCATCGGAGTTCTCTGGGGAAAGTTGGATGCGCTTGAAGAAATGGAGCCTTTCGAAGGCGGTGGGGAGATGATCGCCGACGTCACGCTGCACGAGTCGACCTGGGCGGCAATACCGGCACGGTTCGAAGCTGGCACGCCACCGATCATCGAGGCTGTCGGCCTCCACGCCGCCGTCGACTATCTCGACTCGATCGGAATGGACACCATTCTCAAACACGACAAGGAATTGACCGAGATCGCCCTCAACCGACTAGGCGATGTCCCCGGGTTGACCATTCAGGGGCCGGCCAACTTGGAAGATCGGGGAGGGGTGGTATCGATGGTGATGGACGGTATCCACGCCCACGACCTGGCCACTATTCTCGACGAACAGGGCGTTTCTGTCCGTGCCGGGCATCATTGCGCCAAACCGCTGATGCGGCGGATGGGCGTTGCTGCCACTGCACGCGCCAGTTTCTACGTTTACAACGAAGAGTCCGATATCGATGCGTTGGTGATCGGCCTCCGCCGGGCCCGCGAGTTGTTCGGGGTCTGATCGTGGCACTGGAAGAGCTTTACCGCGAAGTCATCCTCGATCACTACAGGAACCCGCGAAACAAAGGTCATCTCGAGCATTTCGACGCCTCGGCGCAAGGTGTCAACCCGCTGTGTGGTGACGAAATCAATATCGAAATCAGCTTTGATGGCGACGTCGTATCTGAAATCGCCGTTGCTGGCCAGGGTTGTTCGATCAGCCAATCGTCGGCCTCGATGATGACCGAAGCGATCAAAGGAAAGACCCGGGATGAGATCGAGGACATCGTCGCCAAATTCCGGGCAATGATGTCGCTGGATGAGGGGTCAGAACTCGAATTCGATCCTGACCGCCCCGGGTCAGTCCTCGGCGACCTCGAAGCCCTCCAGGGCGTCCGCCAGTACCCGGTCCGGATCAAGTGCGCCAGCCTGGGTTGGACCACCCTCCTCGAGGCTCTCGGTTCGTCCTAGTCAACCGTCTTGTGCCGCAATACCGCCAACAGGTGACTAAACGGCGGGAGGGGATCAGTCGAAGTCGGTCAGGACCTCTTCGAGACGCTCTCCTACCGAGGTAAGGCGTTCCCGACAGAAGGCGAGTAGGTCGGAGGCGCGTTTGACGTCTTCGAGGAGGTTGTCGACATCGACATCGTCGGCGCGGAGTCGGGAGTGGATTGCGCGCAATTCCTCCAGAGCGGCCGAGTAGGTCAATTCAGTTTCGGTCATGCTTCTTCCTCAACTCTCATCCCCACCGTACCGTCGACCATCCTCACCTTCACGTCGTCGCCGCGCTTCAGCGACGAAGCGAGCTTCACCGCTGAGCCATCGGGCCGTGTCACCACGGAAAACCCGCGGCGCAACGTCGGCTCCAGCCCAACAGTGGCCACTACCGAGGCCAGCGAGTCGAGTACCAGACCATGCCGCGCCAGCCCGTAACGAGCCCGCTCGGAGACATCACCACTGAGGTCCTTGAGACGATCCAACTGGCGACCGAGAATGTTGCGGACGCCGGCCAATTCCCGGGCGGAATTGTCCAGTTGAATGCCGGCCTGATCCAGGCTGCGAACCGCCTCGTCACGGATTACCCGGCGCGCAGTGTCGACCCTCATGGCGAACTCTCCGACCCGACCCACCAGCCACTCGGCGGCTGCAGTCGGGGTCTTCATGGTTACGGCCGCAGCTGCGTCGGCGACACTCTGATCGATCTCATGGCCGATACCGGCGACTACCGGAAACGGCATCGCCGCGATGGCTCGGGCGACGACCTCGGTATCGAAAGTTGCCAGGTCGAGCTTGGCGCCACCGCCCCGGGCAACCACGACGATGTCGAGTTGCTCCTTGGCCAGCCTTTGCATTGCGCGCACCACCGATTCGGAGGAGCCCTCGCCCTGCATTTTGGCTTCGACAGTTGAAACTCTGAATCGAAAGGCGGAAGCCTTGACTCCTTGAAGAAAGTCGGCGTGAGCTGCTGAGCCGAGACTCGTGACCAGCCCGACTCTCAAAGGAACCAAAGGCAGCGGAAGGGCACCGTTGGCGGCCAGAGAACCATCCGCCTTCAACCGGCGCAGGATTTCCTCACGATCGAGGGCGAGTTTCCCGGCGATGAATTCTGGATCGACTTGAAGCAAGGACAGTCGAACCCGGCCCGACATCTGTCCGACGGTGGCGAGCAGTCTCACCTCGATCCCGTCGCGGAGCCTTCCAACATTGGCTGCGTCGAGGGACCGTTCGACTTCGTTCATCACCCGGCCACGCGCTGCGACTTCGATCGAGCGATCGCGTTGCTCGTGGTCGGCCAGACCGAAAAACACCGCACCTCGGTTGGTCCTCCGTAGGCCGGAAATCTCTCCTCGCACCCAAACTGGCGATGGAAAGGCGCCGGCTAACGCCGTGTCCAGTTGAACCAGCACCTCATCGACGCTGAAGGTGCGGGACATTTCAGACGATGCCGCCCTCGGTCATCGACTTGAGGTCGAGAGCAACATCGAGCTCTTCTGCTGACATCAGCCCGGCCTCCAGGACGAGCTCGCGCACCGAGCGGCCTGAGGCGACAGCCTCCTTGGCGATTCTTGCGCCGTTGTCGTAGCCGATATGAGGGTTGAGGGCAGTCACGATGATGGCGTTCTTCTCGACGAGTTCCCGTGCCCTTTGTTCATTGGCTTCGATTCCGGCCACGCAACGGTCGGCGAAAACCTGGGAGGCATTGGCCAACAGGCGGATCGATTCCAGAAGATTGTGAGCGATCACCGGCATCATCACGTTGAGCTCGAAGTTCCCATTGGCGCCGCCCCAGGTGACTGCGGCGTCGTTGCCGATCACCTGGGCGGAGACCTGCATCATCATCTCCGACATCACCGGGTTGACCTTGCCCGGCATGATCGAGGAACCTGGCTGGAGAGAAGGAATTCTGATCTCAGCGATTCCGGACGTCGGACCGGACCCGAGGAAGCGGATGTCGTTGGCGATCTTGAACATGGAGACCGCCACGGTCTTGAGGGCGCCCGAAGCCATCACCGCCGCATCTTTGGCGCCCTGGGCTTCGAAGTGGTCGCCTGCCTCCTTGAAGTGGAAGCCGGACCGCTCACCGATCAGGTCGATCACGGCTGCCGGAAACCCGTTCGGTGCGTTAATACCCGTTCCGACGGCCGTCCCCCCGAGGGCGAGCTCCTCCAACTCGGGAAGAACCTTGGTGAGACGTTCGATTCCCTTCCTGACCTGGGACGACCAACCAGCGAACTCCTGGCCCAGAGTCACCGGGGTGGCGTCCATCAAGTGGGTCCGCCCCGATTTAACGACGTCCTCGAACTGGACCGATTTCGCCGACAGTTGATCGGCAAGGGACTTCATTGCGGGGAGGAGGTCTTCGCGTATTGCCGCGGTTGCAGCCACATGGATGGCGGTCGGAATGACGTCGTTCGAAGATTGGCCGAAATTCACTGCGTCGTTTGGGTGTATTGGGGAACCAAGGAGCTCACTCCCCCGCCCGGCAATCACCTCGTTGGCGTTGGTGTTGGTCGACGTCCCTGAACCGGTCTGGAAGATGTCCAGGGGAAACTGCTCGTCATGGGTACCTGCCATAACCTCATCGGCCGCAGAGCGAATCGCGTTCGCTATCGAATCGTCGAGGTGCCCCTGAGCTGCAGCCACTGTCGCGGCCGAACCCTTGATCAGCCCCAATGCCCAGATGAAGCGGCGACTGAACCGGAGACCCGAGATGGGAAAGTTGTCGACCGCACGCTGGGTCGAGGCGCCATACAACGCCGTGGCCGGAACTTGCACTTCGCCCATCGAGTCGTGTTCCGTGCGGTATTCCACCAGTTCTCCTATCCGATTTCGTCTCGACCCGTGCCGGACGGGCTCAAGAACTTTCCAACATTGTCGTACAAATCTTCAAACCGTGCCTCCAACCCCGTCTCCACGTCGACGGCAAGACACGACACCAACAGCAGCTCGACCAACCCGTGGAAGTCTTCCAGAGAGATCTCCTCCATCATGGGCGTTGCTTTGCCCGTGCCCGCCTCAAACGCGTCGAGGTTTCCCCGATTGTGCCAATTGCCCAGAGCAAGGCATAGCCCCGTGGAGCGATACCCGTAAACCACAAAGGCGGTTGCCTCGCATCCGCCACCATCCATCAGCTTGCGCTGGTGTCTTATCCCGGCGCGTTTGGCACCAATCGAGACACGGTTGGTGAGGTCGTTGTCGAAAATGGTCACGGCATCTCCAACCCGAATAATCGGCCCGTCGCCGATCGGGGCGTTGGCGGACGCCCGGGAGGTTTCAATGGAGAGCACCCGGGAGTTGCCCGGCACGGTCTGAGATCGCGCCGCGTGGATCGCCCCTACCAAACCGACCTCCTCGGCCCGCGTGAGCAGGACACCGAAATGTCGGAGGGCTGAGTTGCCCCGCGCACGATCCAAAGCGGCCAGCGCCGCGGCACAACCGGCCAGATCGTCACAGGCCGGCGCGAAGAAGCGGTCGCCCTTGGAATTCCGTTTCTTCGTCTTCCACCTGCCGATGTCGCCCACCGAGACGCCCGGCCGGTTCAACACGATCGTCCCAATCTGGCTCGCACCGTCGTAGCGTGTCACTTTGCCGTGCACTCCCTCGGTGGCCGGGAACTCAACACTCGCTGCGTCGAAATACTCGGGATCGACGCCGCCGCGGAACTCAAAGTCGACCGTCTTGCCCGTCACCGCCGTCACCAAGAAGGCCGGATGATCCATATGGGCAACAGCCAGGACAGGATCGGCCGTCTTCCGGCCCTTCTGCGTAATCAGAACATTTCCACCCGAATCGATACTCAGCTTGAGATCGGCACGTCGATGTGCCCAAGCCTGAACCCAGGCCACAACCAAGTCTTCATGGCCACTAGCCGTCGGTAGATGAGTCAGCTCCCCCAGCCACTTGGTCGCTGTCGTTCGAGAAGCCATCAGCTGTGGATCAAACGTCGAACGGAGTCTCGGTGAAGAAGTCGGCGGGTTTTAATGCCGTCGTCAGCTGGGGTCTGGCCAACCCGAGACGGTCACGGACCGAATCG
>JBGTGL010000144.1:0-3551 GCA_041746755.1 Acidimicrobiia bacterium
TCGTGGCCGTCTGGTCAACCTGACCGCCAGTACATGCACCGGTCACCACCAGAGTGGCAAAGATGATTACGAGTCTCCGGAGAAGCATGCCAGCCAGGGTATCCGACCGGATGCTGCCGTGGTCGTCGCGTCGGGTTTGCCCAATGCCCCTCGTCGCCCAAGGCAGCTGGCTGTCATCTAGAGTGAGCGACCGCCCTGGAAAGGAAATACAGATGGGTTTCAGCGATTGGTTCAAAAAAGCCAAGGACACAGCAGCAGACAACAAAGACACGGTCACAGAAGGAATCGACAAGACGGCCGACATGGCTGACGACAAGACCGGGGGTCAGTACTCCGAGCAAATCGACACTGGCGCGGACAAAGCCAAAGACGTGGTTGAAGGACTCGGCAACGAGTAACCGGAGCTAACCGGCAGAATCGGGGGGCGGCGGGTTATACCGTCGCTCTTCCTTTTTTTGGGCGACACATTTCGGACAGAGCCCGGTGACAACGAGGTCGATGTCGTCGGCGTGGAAACCATGCTCACCCCCGAGGTGTTCTCTGATCTGGCCAACCAGATTCCCTTCATGATGATCGACTTCCCCACAAGACCGGCACACCAGATGGAAGTGGTCATCGGGATGAGCCAGCTCCCATCGGGACCCCTCGTCAGCCCCCAACTGCGACTCGCGGACCAAACCGAGATCGGCAAACAGGGCAAGGGTTCGATAAACCGATGATGTGTTGATCGTCGGGTCTGCCTTATGCACTTCCCCGACGATGTCCTCGACCGTTTTGTGATCGACGGCACGATTGAGAACTTCCCACACCCGGAGCCGGGGTTCCGTGACTCTATTTCCGGTATCCCGAAGAACATCTCCGAGTTCGTTCTCTGATTTCACGAGCCCATCCTACTTGTTGCGAATGATTCGCAATTACGTTTAGGATGGTGAGGTGCACGCACCAGATGGGTTCCTAAGTACCGGCACCGCAATAGCCACGGGGGCGATAAGCGCCGCCACGATCAGCGTCGCGATTCGTCAAGCAAAAACCCGGATGCCGGAGAAAGTGGTGCCGCTCGCGGGAATCACCGCCGCCTTTGTGTTTGCCGTGCAGATGTTCAATTTCCCTGTAGCTGCCGGGACAACCGGCCACCTCCTGGGCGGGGCCCTCGCCGCCATCCTCCTCGGCCCACATGTCGGGGCACTCGTTGTGACGGTCGTCGTGGTGGTGCAGGCTCTTGTGTTCGCCGACGGAGGGCTGACCGCCCTCGGATACAACATCCTCAACATGGCGATAGTCCCCGCTTACGGAGGGTTTGCCATGTTTTCCTGGCTGCGGAGATTTCTCCCCCGAAACAGTGGCGGCTTGATCGCTGCGACCGGACTCGCCGCCGGTGCCTCGGTCGTGATGGCGGCAGCAGCATTTTCGATCGAGTGGCTTTTCGGGGCGACCGCCCCGATTCCCTTCGACACGGTGTTTGCGGCGATGGTCGGGGTCCATTCCCTGATCGGGATCGGTGAGGGGGTGATCAGTGCACTAGCCGTTGGAGCGGTTCTCACCGTACGGCCTGACCTGGTTTTCGGTGCACGAGATCTGAGCAGGGCGCAGCTCGACGATAACAAAGTCCCGCTCCGCGCGTTCATCTTCGCCGGTCTCGCGGTGACGGTGATCTTCGCAACGGTCGTTAGCCAATTCGCAGTCGACAACCCCGACGGCCTGGAGCGAGTGGCACAGGATACGGGTTTTGTTTCCAGTGGACAGGATCACAGCCTCTCGAGTTCCGTTTTCGCTGACTACGCAACGACCGGCGTTGCCAATGAGACTCTTTCGCTTGCAATCGCAGGTCTGACCGGGATTGTCATCACGCTCGCCGTCGCATACGGACTTTTTCGCGCCATCCGACCGCTCGAGAAGGTAGCCAAATAGCGTGGGCGCCGGGCATCGGCACGCCCTCTATGTCCACGAACACTCGCCGGTTCACCGAATCGCGCCGGAAGCCAAGGTTCTCGCCCTTTTCCTATTCGTCGTAGCCGTCGCGATCACACCACGCGAAGCCATTTGGGCGTTCGCCATATATGCAGTCATCGAGATCGTCGTGATGCGGGTGTCGCGGGTCCCTGTGCAGTTCGTGGTCTCGCGTTTGGTAGCCGTTCTGCCTTTCGTGATTTTCGCGTTGTTCCTCCCGTTAGTAGGACAAGGGAAAGACGCCGATTTCCTCGGGATTGCCATCTCGACCGAAGGAGTCTGGGCGATGTGGAACATTCTCGCCAAGGCGGTGCTCGGGGGCGTTGCAAGCATCCTCCTCGCTGCGACCACGGAAACGCCCGACATCCTCAAAGGCTTCAGCCGACTCAAGGTTCCCGGTGTCATTACAGCGATCGCGAGTTTCATGATCAGGTACCTGGAGGTCATTGCTGGTGAACTCGCTCGGATGCGAATCGCAATGACCGCACGGGGATACGACCCGCGGTGGCTTTGGCAAAGTCGACCTATTGCGGCCTCCGCCGGGACCTTGTTCATCCGCTCCTACGAGCGGGGTGAGAGGATCTATGAGGCAATGCTGTCCCGGGGTTACACCGGAGACATGCCCATGCTCGGTGGCGACACCGCCACCAGAAGGCAGTGGACTGTTGCCATGACAATTCCGGCCATCGCCCTGGTGGTGGCATTGACCGCGTTGGTGACCGTATGAACGCCTTCCTCGTTGTGAAAGATCTTCGTTACTCCTACCCGGACGGCAGGGAGGCTCTCACGGGGATCAACCTGGAGATAGGTGAAGGAGAACGAGTTGCAATCCTGGGCCCTAATGGAGCAGGCAAAACGACCCTTGCCCACCACCTCACCGGGATTCGAAGGGCGGAAGTGGGCACCATCGAGGTCGACGGGATCGAGCTCGAAGACTCCTCGCTCGCTGCAATCCGGCGCAAAGTGGGACTGGTCTTCCAAAACCCCGACGACCAATTGTTTATGCCGACTGTCGAACAGGACGTTGGGTTCGGTCCTGCCAATATCGGAGTCAAAGCCGACGAGCTTCCGGCACTCGTGGCCAGCTCCCTGGGCATGGTTGGGGCCAGTGGTTTGGAGCGGAGGGTGCCCCACCACCTGAGCGGAGGAGAGCGGAGACGGATTGCTCTGGCCACCGTCCTGGCAATGAGTCCGGAGATCCTGGTCCTCGATGAGCCGACCTCAGGGCTAGACCCCGGCGGGAGGAGGGAACTCATCGAGGTACTCAGAGGGCTTCAGATCTCCCAGGTGGTGATAACTCATGACTTGCCCTTCGCTTTAGAACTCTGTCCGCGGTCGGTAATCATGGACAATGGACAGGTTGTGGCCGACGGACCGACGAGCACCATCCTCTCCGACCCGGACCTACTCCGGCGTCACCGGCTCGAAATGCCGTACAAAGTCAGTTGACTGATTGGGACGCGATGATTGCACCGATTTCGTCAATCAACTCGACCTTGGTGCCCTCGTCGAGGAACGAGGAGGTGATCGACATCCTCGCGATGTCGGCCAGTTCTTCAACCCCCCAACCAAAAGTGGAGGCCAGCGCTTCATAGTTGTCTCCG
>JBGTGL010000145.1:0-9945 GCA_041746755.1 Acidimicrobiia bacterium
CGTGAACGGGTGCGACTGGTGCTGACGCCGTTTCGGTTGTCGCGGTTGCGGGGTTCCTTCCTGCGCTTCTTCTGCGTTCGGGAACCGGTCGGCGCGGTTTCTAGCCGGCGGACCTCAACTTTTTGCCCTTTGACCGTTACGGTTTTCCGCTCTTCGATAATCCCCTGCGATGAGGACTTTCGAATGATCTCGGGGCTCTTTCGACGAAATAGAGCCATGAATCTCACTCCTCTGAGAATGTGCATTAGAGGTAACGCGGGCGTCCCGTTTGCTGATGGGATTGGCGACACCTAAAGACGAAACCAGACCCCAACCAAGCGAGTCAGAATCTGACTCAGCGATGTTTATTTGTCGGGGGGCGATAGAAATCACCGAGGGAACTCCCTGATGTGGGATTTACCGAACTGGCGTAGTCAGATTACCACGGACCACACTCATACCCGATACCAACCAAAAATGACGAACCTAAGGCTCACAGCGCCACATGTGGCGGTTTTGGCGGATAGAACCAACCGGGGCGCCACGGAGAGTGCTATTCAGCCTCCAGGGAGAGTTGTTCGGCCTCGCCCGGGTCGTAGCAACGCCGACAGCGCGCCTCGTACGCCCCTTGGGCACCGAGGACGACCAGGTCGTCGGATGTGACGATTCGCTGCGTGTACATTCCGGGCCCCCCACATTTGTGACATACCGCCAGGACTTTCGTCACGTACTCGGCCCGATCGCAAAGTGAAGGGATCGGTTCGAATGGACGCCGCAGGTAGTCGGTGTCAAGCCCGGCAATGATCACTTGCTTCCCGGCTGCGGCCAGCGATTCGACCACATCGACCAATCCAAGATCGAAGAACTGTCCCTCGTCGATGCCGATTACCTCGGTCCTGTCCTCGATGGCCCGCAATAACTGGTCGGAATCTTCGACAGGTGTCGCCGCCACACTGAGGCTGGAGTGGCTCACCACTTCGGAGTCGGCATAGCGATTGTCCAATTGCGGTTTGAAGGTTTGGACCGGAATCCGGGCGATCTCCGACCGGGTGACCCGTCGGATCAGCTCTTCACTCTTCCCCGAGAACATCGGGCCGCAGATGACCTCAATCCAGCCTTCTTGACTTCTGCGATACATGTTGAGCGAGAGTAACTGATTATGTGAGTTGGTTCTCGCCCGGGACCGGGGTCCGAAGTAGCCAAATCGAATTGGCGATTCCAAGGGAAAGAGTCATCGCCATATAGAACGACCCACCCTGCGAGAGGAACGGAAGGGGCAACCCGGTGATCGGCATTATCCCCACCGTCATCCCGATGTTCACTACAACATGGAAGACAACCATGGCGGCGATTCCCACCGCAATCAGCGCCCCGAAGCGATCCCGGGCGTTGACAGCGATCACCAACAATCGCCAGATGATGACGGCGAAGGCGACCAGCACCAGAATGGCTCCTATGAAACCCAACTGCTCGCCCACCGCGGTGAAGATGAAGTCGGTCTCCTGTTCGGGCACATACTCGAAATTGGTTTGGGTTCCATTGAACAACCCGGAACCGAACAACTGTCCAGATCCGATCGCCAGTTTTGACTGGATCAAGTTGTAGCCGTCACCCAACGGATCGACATTGGGGTCGAATAGAATCAGCACTCGATTCTTCTGGTAGCCCTCAAGGATGTTGAACTGCCACATCGCTATGGCTGCCAAGGCTCCTCCGACTGCGAGCGTGAGCATTTGTCTCCAGGTTCCACCAGCCGCGAACAACATCACATAGAGAACGAATCCAAAAACCAACGCGGTACCGAGGTCGGGCTCCTTGAGAATCAGATACCCAGGCACAGCCACGATCAAGATCGCCTTTCCGATCTTGGGCCAGGTGAGAGGGCGTCGTTCAATCTCACCGCGGACCGGCGGGGCAAGGAGGCTCGCCAGGGCGATAATCACGACGACTTTTGCAAACTCGGCAGGCTGAAGGTTGAAAAAGCCGAGGGGAATCCAGCGTTGCACGTTTGCGATTGGATCAAACGCGAAAACCGCCACCAGCAGTAAGAGGATGATCCCCGAGGCGATCGGCACCCAGGAGCGATACTCGCGATAGTCGATGTTGGATGCGATGAAGTAGAGGATGATTCCAGCGGCAACAAAGATCATTTGCCGTTCCATGGAAAACGAACCGCTGTTCTTGGTAGCTGAGTAGATCATCAGCAACCCAAGGCCGCTGAGAACCACCATGGTTCCCATGAGTATCTTGTCCGATGTGTTGCCGCGACGGACAACGGCAACTTCGCGGATGCGGCTTAGGACCGCCATCAGTCGGCGTCCGCCCCGGCCACGATCGGTGTCGGCTCGTTGCCCATCAGATACTGAAGAATATGCCGCGCCACCGGCGCCGCGACCCGACTTCCGGCGCCACCCTCATCGATTAGTACGACGACAACATATTGGGGGTCATTTATCGGTGCCACAGCAGCAAACCAGGCATGGTTGTCTTTGTTTCTACCGGCCTGTCCCGTACCGGTTTTTCCCCCAACCTGATCTAAACCCGGACCGAAATCGACGAAGGCGGTAGACGCGGTACCGGTGGTGACTACCCGATTGAGGTCTTCAAGCAACGCTGAGCGGGTCGCCTCGGAGATCTCAACCTGGCGGACCTCGCCGCTCTCGATTGGTTCGGCGATGCCGCCGGGAGCCTGAATCGCCTTGACCACACGCGGCTCGATGATGGTTCCCCCATTCGCCAAAGCAGCGTAGGACACGGCGACCTGGAGCGGGGTGGCCACGAAAGCGCCCTGTCCGATGGCAAAGTCGAGAAGGTCTCCCCCCAGCCAGGGGCTTTCAAGCTCAAGACGTGTCGGTTCGAGGCGTGGAGGAACGTCGGGGTTCTCCTCTTGGAAAATCTTCCACTCTTCGAAAAGCTCCCGGGTAGGGACAATTCCAGCGGCCTCTCCGGTGAGGTCGATGCCGGTCGTCGATCCGTATCCCAACGACTTGGCCCAGTCCTGGATTACGTTCTCCCGAGGAGTGTTTTGATACTCCCGCCAGGTCCCCAAAGCAACGTTCCAGAAAAAGATGTTGCATGAGTTCTCCAAAGCACCATGGATGTCGAGCCATCCGAGATCTCCCGGGGAATACCAGTCGGTCTTCTTAGGCCCCGTTCCCACGTCAGCTTTCTGATCAAGGAAAAGTGTTCCATCACAATGGACCGTTTGATTGGATGGGTCGACACCCTCGACCTCATCGGGATTGGGAAGCGGCAGATCTTCTTCCTCTTTGACCGTGTAGGTAATTGCTTTGAATGTAGAGGCTGGCGGATAGAGCCCCGAGATTGCCAGGTTGTTGAATGCCTGGGTGTCCTGGAGTTGGGCGAAGGTATCGGTGGGGAGACCGGTCACAAAGAGCTGGGGATCGAAGTCGGGATACGAGGAGATTCCCAGCACCTCGAAAGTCTTGGCATCGAGTACTACCGCCGCACCCCGCACTGTTTCGCTGAAAATTTCCTCCCCGGCGGCCCGCTCAGCGTCTTTGACCTTGTTGGAGAGAGCCACCCCCTCTTCGACCGCCATCTCCACGACGTCTTGGAGTTCGAGATCGAGCGTGAGATAGATCGAGCTACCGGCAACCGGTTCGTTCCCGGGGTGCTCGTCGATGATCTTGCCTTCCCTGACCCGATACTCGACTCCCCCAGGCGTGCCCTCGAGGGTCTCGTCATAGGTCCGTTCCACTCCAAGCTTTCCAATGCGGACGCTGGTGTCGAGTTCGGGACGGGCATCGGTGTCGGCCTTATCGGGCAAACCGAGGTGACCGATGACGTGGGCCATAGTCGGGCCGATCAAGTAGACCCGTTCCGGAACGTCAACAACCTCAACACCAGGAAGGATGTCGAGACGCTCGTTGACCCTGAATGCGGTTTCGGCGGAGATTGTGGAGACCTGGAAACGGCCATTGGTGCCCGCTTGCTCATAGAGCGCATCGAGTTCGGTCGGGTCCATTCCCATGATTGCGGAGAGGTTCTGGATCAGTTCGCTTCGTTGCTCAGGTTGGACGAATGTCCGATCGACAACCACAGCCGGCACATAACGGCTCGTCACGAGTTGATTTCCATCGCGATCGAAGATGTCGCCCCTCGGGGCGTAGGACGATCGGGAGATCCAGGTCAATTCCTCGGCCTGTTCGGCCAGCGCCGGCCCCTGAGCAACCTGCACTGCCCAAAGACGGAGTCCGACAATAGAAAACATGACCATGAAAACGACGCCGAGCGTGGTGAGGCGGAGAGCAAATTTCATGAGTAGTCCATCATGAGTATCTCAAGGCTGCAGGGTCATGGTCGACGATACGGACCAGCGCGGGAGCAATCAAAAAAGCGAGCAAAGCATTGGCAAGAGGCACCGTTATCAGTCTGGTTGCGACATGCTCTCCCAGAATGGCAGACTGGCTGAAAAGGGTGGCGATGAGTACAAGCAGGAGCACCGCAACAAGGGAGATCAACCCCGCCCAAATCGCCGTGGCGATTCTTCCGATATCGGCCCGATCCCGGGTTCGGATGGCTATGAAGGCGGCAGTGGTGAAGACAATCGCCCGCAAACCAAGCAACGACGACCCCAACAGATCTATTGCCAGGCCCGATGTGAAAGCAATGGCAAGCACTAACTCGGGACGAATCCGGGTGAGGGCGAGAAGAATCGACACCAGGAGAAGCAAATCCGGGGTAATAAACCTCAACCGGCCGAAAAGAGTTGTCTGAATCACCACTGCGGCAACCACGATCAATGTGACGCCAGCGATGGTTCGGGTTCGCATCTCAGCCACCCCCGGTACTGGTCGTTTCGGGGTTCAGCGTCGTAGTCGTGGTGACTTCGGGAAGAGCATCCGTACCAGCGGCCGACAGCGGATCTGGGGGCCAAGCCAGGACCACGACTATTTGCAGCGTGTCGACATTCATATATGGCGCCGCGAACGTGCTGATCGAGGCCGTCTCTACTGCGGCATCAACAAGAACCTCTCCAACGGGAAGTCCGGCTGGAAAAGAGACACTGGCTGCTGACGTGACAATCCGATCACCAGCGAAAACGGGCTCCCGTGCATCACGGATTTCGAGACGCATTTCACTTGAGTTGATCTGTGCTGTCAGGGTTCCGATCTGTGTCCCAACCAACACTCGGACCCCGTCACGTGATGACGTTATCGGGACGATGGTGGCGCTCGTGGCGGTGATACTAGAGATGGTTCCAACCACGTAGCCACTGGTGTCGACGACGGGTTGGCCCACAGCGATCCCATGTCTGGAGCCCCGGTCGATGATCATGCTGACATCGAATGGGTCGGGCCGCCCGATCACATTGGCCACCGTTCGCCCGATGTCGGAACCCGCGGTGTTTAGGCCGTACAACTCTTCGAACAACTCGAGCCTCGCCAATTGGCTCTGCACCGCAATCAGCTGAGCTTCCTTGTCCTCCAACGCGGCGGCCAAAGCTCGGTTCTCCTCGCGGAGTCCCGAAATGTCGCCAAGGCTATCGACCGCGTTGACAACGGGGTTGACCACATAGGACGCCGCCTTCTGCATAGGGGCGACGATCGCCTGAGCGCCGGTGCGGAGAACGCCGACAACGCCGCCGCCCTCGAGTCGGACATGGAATGTCATAAGGAGGATTCCCACGACCACAAGGGTTATAAATGCGGGCAGCGTCCGATCGGAGCGAGGAGTGCGGTCCCGGGTCAGCATGGGGCGGCGAGGACAGGAAAATTCATGGCCGGGACGACGACACGAGCACGCTCTGCAGCGTGTCGAATTCCTCCAGGCATTTCCCCGAACCAATCACCACCGACTGCAGCGGTTTCGCGGCAGTCACAATCGGCATTCCAGTCTCATGGGCAAGTCGGTGATCGAGGCCCACGAGCAAAGCTCCTCCTCCCGTGAGAACGATTCCACGCTCGACGATGTCCGCAGCCAACTCCGGCGGAGTTTTGTCCAGCGTGTACTTGACCGCATCGACAATGGCCTGAGTCGGCTCCTCAACCGCCTCACGGATCTCCGGACTGGAAAGCAAGATTGTCTTGGGTAGGCCGGTGACTAGGTCCCGCCCGCGCACTTCGGCCGAGGGCTCATCGGTGTACGGCCAGGCCGAACCGACAGCCATCTTGAGTTGCTCGGCGGTTCTCTCCCCAACCAGCACGTTGTATTCCTTCTTGATCCAGTCGATGATGGCCGTGTCCAATTCGTCGCCACCAACCCGGATGCTCCGCGAAACCACTATTCCACCTAGCGAAATGACCGCGACCTCGGTCGTGCCTCCGCCGATGTCGACCACCATCGAACCGGCCGGTTCGCCGATTGGGAGGCCGGCGCCGATTGCGGCGGCCATCGGCTCTTCAATCGTGTATGCCCGCCGTGCACCGGCGTGGTAGGCGGCTTCTTCGACGGCGCGACGTTCCACAGGGGTGATTCCGGAGGGCACGCAAATGACGATTCTGGGTCGCGCCCACTTTCGCCGATGAACCTTCTGGATGAAATACCGGAGCATCTTCTCGGTGATATCGAAGTCGGCGATGACACCGTCGCGGAGCGGGCGGATCGCGGTGATCGATGCCGGCGTGCGGCCGATCATCCTTTTTGCCTCCATACCCACCGCTAGTGCTTTCCCGGTAACGGAGTTGATTGCGACAACAGAAGGCTCGTTGAGCACGATGCCACCGCCACGCACATAAACGAGTGTGTTGGCGGTTCCGAGGTCAATGGCCATATCCTGGCCAGCAAATGAAAGAAGGGATTCAGCCATGGCTGGAGAGCGCTCCTGTGCGGACTGACCCAGTGTATAGCCACCGGCGACGTTCTGCCATGTCGCGTCTCGGCTGGGCCGAGATATTGGAGTATTCGGCTGCGCCGAAACTCCCGCTCCGGGGGCCCGTTGAGTCCCCTCAGAGACGGTCGGAGTACTCAGCCGAAGAAGATTGCCAGCTCCCTTTGAGCGCTGTCAACGCTGTCGGAACCGTGAACAAGGTTGTGGGTCACTGCGAGTCCCAGATCACCACGGACTGTGCCCGGGGCGGCCACTTTGGGGTCGGTCGCACCCATCAGGGTCCTGGCGACGGAGACGGCCGAGTCGCCCGACCACTCCATAGCCACGACCGCGCCAGAGGTAATGAACTCGAGAAGCTCCGGAAAAAAGGGACGCTCGACGTGTTCGGCATAGTGCTCTCGGGCAAGGTCCTCGGTGATGGTCAGCTTCCGGATCTGCTCCAACCGGAGACCCTTCTGTTCGAAACGTGAAATAATCGCTCCGACGAGACCCCGCTCAACGCCATCGGGTTTCACCATGATGAATGTGTTCTCTTGAGACATATCGGGCGATGGTAACGCTTCGATGAATCTCAGCCAGAGTCGCCAGCCAAATAGCTGCGGACTTCACCGGCCAGATACAACGATCCAGTTACCAGTACCGACCCCTCCGCTCCTGCTTCGGCGCGGGCCATATCGACAGCCTGTGTCGAATTCTCCGCGATCAAAGTCGGTACACCAGTGGCAGCTGCCAATTCCGCCAGTTCCCCGGCCGGGGTGGCCCGCTCCGATTTAGGTGCTGTAACGACGAAACCTGCTGCCACCTCCTGGAGCGCTTCGATCATCATCTCCCGATTCTTGTCGCCCATAATTCCGAGCACGATTTGCCATTTGGTAGTTGGATACTCGTCCCGCAATGACTCGACCAGGGTGGCGACCCCGTCGGCATTGTGGGCTCCATCGAGTAGAACCAGGGGCCGGGTCGCAACCGGTTCCATCCTCCCGGGAAGGGTGAGGGTCGCCAAAGCCTCAACCACCGCCTCCTCGTCGAGGCGCTTGTTGAGAAGTGCCTCCGTTGCAGCTATCGACACGGCAAGGTTGTGGATCTGATGGCGACCATGGACGGGGAGAAAAAGATCGTGATAAGCGGTCTCGGCGCCTTCGATGGTGGCGGTCCATCCCCGAATACCCTGGCTGAAAGAATCGATCCCAAAGTCGCGCCCGAAAATCCGGTGTTGTATCCCCAACTCACGCGTCTTGTCATTGGCTGCCTCGGCGGCCTCATCGGGGAGTTCGCCGGTGACCAGAATCGAGTTCGGTCCGACAATTCCCAGTTTCTCGCCGGCAATAGTTTTGAGATCATTTCCGAGGAATTCCGTGTGTTCGATCCCGATACCAGTGACTACGCACACATCAGCATCGACGACGTTGGTGGCGTCGAGACGGCCGCCGAGTCCCACTTCGAGTACCGCGGCGTTGACTGCCTTCTCGGAGAAGTAGGCAAAAGCACCGGCGGTAGTGAGTTCGAAATAGGTACTTGGCTCGTTTCCCGCTTCCACCAGGAGATCTGCGAACGCTGCTGTATCGGTGATGGCGAGGGCAAACTCCGCCGCAGTGGCATATCGCCCATTGACGGCGAATCGCTCTTCGACTCGCTCTAGATGCGGAGAGATGTACGTACCGGTGCCCAGTCCGTGGGCGACGAGCAACGCCGTGGTCATCCGGGCGGTGGATGTCTTCCCATTGGTCCCGGCAATATGGACAATCGGGTAGCCCTCGTGGGGATTACCCATCGCCTCGAGAAGGGCACGGACACGCTCCAACCCGGGGCGGACACCCTGGCCGATGTGATCATCGAGATAACGAATTGATTCTTGATAGTTCATAGTGAAGGCCCCGGGAGGTTAGCTCCCGGGGCCTTTCAATCGGTTGAGTTGGAGGGGTAACTCAGCTTTCTTGATTTCTCCGCTGGATGGCAACCATCCCCGCACCTGCCATCAGCAGGATTAGAGCAGCTACCAGTAAGTAGTCGGTTGGAATTCCGGTGAAGGGAAGAACCTCAACGGCCTTCACTTCGGTGCCGAGAACGTCGACGGTTGCATCATCATCGGCGTCGACCTGAGTCTTCGACTCGTCCTCACCGTTGACTGTCACCGTGTTGTGGTGCACATCCCCATCTTCTCCGCCCACAAAGCCAAGGAAGTCGAATGAGCACGATTCTCCCGGCGCCAGCACAGTTCCAACCTTGCAGTCTTCATCGCCGGCGAGTACGCCGTAGACGTCGTCCTCTAGCGAGGTGATGGCGACCGTAACTAGTCCGGTGTTACTTACTACCACGGTGAACGTGACGTTCTCTCCCGGTGCTTCCACCGTATCAACACCTGCAGTCTTGGTCACGTCGATCTCAGGATCAGGTCCGATGTAGGAGGTTGTGGTGGTGGTCTCCTGCTCGGTCGTAGTCGTGGTTTCGTAATCATCGACTTCAGTGTTGAGGAAGGTGCAAGTCACTGTCTCGCCCTGCTGCAGGTCGATGGCCATCGGATCGGAGCCATCGTCACACCAGGCATCTTCGAGCTCCCAACCCTCGGGAACCAATTCAGACACAGAGTAGGTACCCTCGTCGAGCTGGCCGGACATCCCCATTTCGCCATGCGAGAGAGGATTGGGGCCGAAGCTGAAGTCGGTTTCAAAGTAGAACTCTTCTTCTACGTCTGAACCGTCGGTGACATACTTCCAAACCACGATCTTGCCGGGCTCGGGGTAGTACTCCGTAGTGGTCGTCTCATACCCGGTGGTAGTAGTCGTCTCCTGCTCGGTGGTGGTAGTTGTCTCCTGCTCGGTCGTGGTGGTCGTCTCGTTCGGAGTATTCCAGCACACGATCACGTGGCTGTAACCCTGGCCATTGCCTTGGCCGGGGCCCGGGGCGAGAACGTCGCCCGCTTCTACATTCCAATAGAGCCGGTTGGCCTGGTCGCCGGAGGCCTTCTTGATGATGACCAGTCGGTAATCGGCGTCAGCGACGAAGTCGCTTTCGCTTTCGACCTCATCCTTCTCACACTCGGAATTATCGACGCCGTCATGTCCGTTTAGGTAGTTCTCCCAATAATCCGTGCTGTTATATACAGCATCCCCTGGGAAATACTCGTCGTGCTCTGCTTCTGCCCGGGGTGCGAATACCGTTACCAGCGATGCAAA
>JBGTGL010000146.1:0-4345 GCA_041746755.1 Acidimicrobiia bacterium
GCCGGAGTATAAGCCCGGCTATCTAAATCTTTAGGTTGATCGCGGCCGGGATAACCCGTCCCGAGATATCTGTATTCCCTAAATGATCCCCATCCGCTTCGACGGGCCAAACCGGGTCGGTTTTCAGATCAAACTCCGAAACCGACATCCGTCGCACTGCGGGATCACCGAGATGGGTACCTTTTACCACCTTCGGGACCAAAGCGGGGGCTCTCCGCTTCGCAGTGTCGATTATTTGGACGTCGAGGACGCCATCGATGAGGGTCGCTCGGGGCGCCACATTCCACCCACCGGCGAAGAATTGTGCGTTGGCCAGGATCACCGCAAGCGCCTCGGTTTCGATGGTCCGCTTCTCAGTCGTGAGTGTGATCCGTGCCCGGGGGAAACGAGGCAACCGCCCAAGAAAGGCAAGCGGATAACGAACCGAGCCCATCGAACGATTGAGGCGAGTAGCGGATTCAGCTGCAGCAGCGCCAACTCCCGCCTGGGCAACGTTGACGAAGTAGCGCCTCCCCCAGCTCCCGTCGAGGTAGGCGACGTCGATGGTGTAGCGAGAGTCAGTGGATAGATGCTTTGCCGCTTCACCCATTTTCTGCGAAATTCCGAACGTTCGAAGAAGGTCGCACCCGGTACCGGCCGGGAGGATTCCGATGGTCGGCTTCTCCCCCAGATCCAACGGCATCAGCGCATTCAGAGCCAGATTGACCGTCCCGTCGCCTCCGACCAACACGAAGTGGGTCTGTCCCCGTTGTGCCGCGTCCACCAGTGCAGCAACCATCTCGTCCCGAGTAGGCGGGTCGACGATGTCATATGAGATGCCGGTCGTGGCCAAAAGGTCTCGCAGCATTGGCAGATTTACGGCCCTCTTTCCGGCGGCGCCATTGACTGCCACAAGCCAGCGATTCATCCGGCTCCCTGGGCGGCGACAACGCCTCGGTCGAGACCCTTGAGGGCGCGGGCACACTCATCGGCCATATCCGGCGCGATGTCCCGAACCTGTTTGACCAGATCGACCAGCTGGCGGTTGACCCGAACAAAGTCGCCGGCAGCCATGGAGCCGGTGGTTATCTCGTCGAAATCTTCTCCGCTCACCCACCGGAATGCCTGTCTTCCAAAACCCGGATCCGGATGTCTCGTCGGCGACAGTTTTGCCAGACGCTCGTGATCGACGAGGTCTTCCCATACGGCCTCGATTTGCTCCCAACGGTCCCGGAGGAGATCGGTGTGCCAGTTGACCGGTGACGGCTGATCGGATCGTGGTTCGTACACAAAGACCGACAGCAGTGCCGCCAACTCGGCGGGCTCCAGACCGTAGAAGCTTCCCTGTTCGATGCATTCCGTGAGAAGGAGGTCCGATTCGTTGTAGACACCCCGGAGACGCTCGCCGCGCGGGGTGAGGGTCCAGCCTTGGAGATAGTCGAGTTCTTCGAGGAGGGCCAGAATCGAGTGGAACTCTTCAACCAGTCCAAACCCGCTGGAGCGCCGAGCGGAGCGCATTTGCTCCAACTTGCGCGCAAGAGAACGGGCCCGACGGGCAGCAACGAGATGGCGGCCAACGTCGGGACAGTCGGCTACAGGATGGTTCGACTCACGGGGCGGCCTCGTCCGGTCCTTCTGCTTGCTCGGGATCTTGCGGAGCCGACGAAGTGTCTCCTGGACGAAGCGGCGATCGCGGGGGCGCACCGGCCGGGGCAGGTCCAGAGAACCGGCCAGGACCGACCCGGCGACGATCTCACGCCTTCCCAAGCTGGAAACCCGGCCCGAAATGGAGAGGACCAGGTACCGCGCTCCCTCGTCTTTGCTGGACAATCGTTTTAGGACCACAAACCGCCCCTGTCGCGCGCCCCCAGCAACGTCGACGACTGATCCCTCGCCGAGGGTCGAGGCGATCCCGTCGTTGTGCGGAGCAGGAGATGAGGACTCGACGAGGCTGAGGTACTCGTCCACAGAACCCAGGTCGCAGTTGGCCTTCTCCAACTCGCCCGCATACTGGGCCTCCATCGCATCGATTGTGCGTTCCGCCGCATGGCGATCACCCTCCCGTTGATAGGCGGCGAACGACGAGGCCAACAATTCTTCAGCTTGCTCCCGTTGATATTTGGAAACCAGGTTTGCCGTCATGTTGTAGGTGGGGCGGAAGCTCGACACCAGCGGGTGGCTGCCCACAGCGGCAATGTCAATCACGCTTGAGAACTTGACGAACGGCGAATGAAGCACAACTCCGAAGCCCTCGACATCGATTCCCCGTCGTCCTGCGCGCCCGGTGAGCTGGGTGTAATCACCGGGGCGGAGAACCTCATGCGACTCGCCGTTGAACCGGGACAGGTTCTCGATCACAACGCTGCGGGCGGGCATGTTGATGCCGAGTGCGAGAGTCTCAGTGGCAAACACCACCCTGAGGAGGCCGGATTCGAAGAGCTCTTCGACGGTCTCTTTGAACGCCGGCACCAACCCGGCGTGATGCGACCCGACCCCTTCCTCGAGGGCCGCTACCCATGGCTCATATCCCAGGACCTTGAGGTCCTGGTCCTCGAGGTGTGCGGTCCTCGACTCGGCAATCATCCGTATTCTCTTTCGCTCGTCCGAGGTGGTGAGTCGAACTCCGGCGTCGGCCAGCGTGCGCGCCGCGGAGTCACAGCCTGCCCGGCTGAAGATGAAATAGATCGCCGGGAGCATTCTCTCTTCGGCGAGGCGTTCGATGGTGGCCACCCGACTCGGAGTCTTGAACCGCCGTCGCCGGCCCCGATCGAGCCCCAACATGTGTTCTATTCGAGGATTGGAGCGGCGCCTCCCGTCTCTGCTGACGAAGGTGGGAAGAAGATGGAGTGCCTGTGAGCCCATCTTGTCTTTGATCATGTACATCGACTCGAGAGGCACCGGTCGATGATCGGTCGAGATCAAACGGGTACCGCCGCGTCTCTCCCCCACCCAGGCGGCGAATTCGGAGTTATTGGAGACCGTTGCTGACAAACACACCAGTTGCACCTGTTTCGGGCAATGGATGATGACCTCCTCCCACACCGCTCCGCGCATCCGGTCCTGGAGGTAGTGGACTTCGTCGAGCACCACGAAGCTGACCCGGTTGAGCCGTGAGCTATCGGCATAGATCATGTTGCGGAGCACTTCCGTGGTCATGACAACGATCTCGGCGTCGCCATTGATGACATTGTCTCCGGTGAGCAAACCGACCATGTCCACACCGTGAACAGCCACCAGGTCGGCGTACTTCTGGTTGGACAACGCCTTGATCGGTGTCGTGTAGAAAGCCCGCTTCCCGTCCAGCAGGGCGAGGTAAATGGCGGCGTCAGCGACCAGAGTCTTTCCGGAGCCGGTCGGCGCAGTGACTACCACCGAGTGCCCGTCCTCCATCGCCTGGCCGGCCTCGAATTGAAATTCGTCGGGAACGATGGAGAGGCTGTCCCAGAAATCGTCGAGGCGATGGCTCATCGTTTCAACGTCCAACGAATCAGCCAATAGGTGGCCTCATACATCACGTATAGAGGCACTGAAAGCACCATGAGTGTGAAGGCGTCGCCACTCGGTGTGATCGCCGCAGCGACCACCACAATGACCAAGATCGCCCAACGCCGCCCCGCCGCGAGCTGGGCCGACGTCACCAAGTGCGCCGCCGCCGCCGCATAAAGAAAAACCGGGTAGAGGAAGGCAACTCCAAAGGCGAGGAGGAACCGCAGCGTAAACGAGTAGTACTCACCGAGCTGGAGGTTGGTCTCCACGCCGGGAAAGATGTTGAGAAGGAAATCCAAGCCTCTTGGCAACGACCAGTACCCAAAGCCGACTCCGGATATGAACAGGACCACGAGGGCGGCAACGATGGGTATCGCCCACTTCCGTTCGGTCTGTTTCAGCGCAGGATTGACAAAAGCCCAAATTTGGTAAAGAACAATAGGACTGGCGAGGATCAGGCCGCCGAACAGCGAGAGACGCATCCAGATCCCCCATTGCTCGCCCACCTTCAGGACCTGGAATTCGGAGGTGTCGGTGGCGTCAAAGAATGGCTGTTCAAGAATCGCCCTGATCTCATCGACAAATACGAAGGCGATAATCCCTCCGACGACAACTGCGATCGCCACCTTGAGAAGGCGCCATCTCAGTTCGTTTAGATGGGCGAGAATCGATTGAGGTTGGTCTGAGGTCATTCCTCTTCGTCCCCGGCCAGCAGACCCCGCGACCGGAGATATTCCTGACGCTCGATCTCTTCGAGGTCCGCCATTGCATCGGCAGGCGTCGGCCCGGAGATTGGCTTGGGGCCGGTCCACTCGAGTCGACTTAGCCCAACCTCATCAGCGCTCTTGCGGATGTCATCCATCGGCTTCTTGAACTCGTC
>JBGTGL010000147.1:0-18981 GCA_041746755.1 Acidimicrobiia bacterium
GACCGGTCGGGGAACAGTCAACATCCACGTCGACCTACAAACCCTCACCGAACTAGCCGACACACCAGGCGAACTCGCCGGGTTCGGCCCGGTGATCGCTGACATCGCCCGCCAAATAACCGAACAACAGGCAACTGCTGAGTGGCGGTACCGGGTCACCGACCCCCAAACCGGGCTACCCGTCCACGTCGGCACCACCCGACGCCGCCCCACCACCAACCAGGCCCGCCACGTCCAACTACGCGACCTGACCTGTGTGTTTCCCGGGTGTCGCATGCCATCTGTCGACTGTGACATCGACCACATCAACCCATGGTTGAAAACCCACCGGACCAGCATCGACGCTCTCGCCCCCGGCTGCCGCCACGACCACACCCGAAGACACAAATACGACTGGACCTACCAACCCCTACCCGGCGGCGACTACTCATGGACCAGCCGCCTCGGCCACACCTACACCACCAGCGGCCGACCACCACCCACAACGGATTAACTTCCCACCTACCGCTGGATCAACCATCCCGATCCAGGCTGCGTCGCTTTTCGCTAGTTTGCATGCAATCACCCGGGCAGTTCCTCTGTCCATGTGCTGCCCATATCAGCAAACGCCGTCAGGAGGCGAGACATGTCGACACCGATTGAAACTCAAACCGCCGAAGAACTCTCAGAACGAGTTTTCGGCGCTGTATTGGGAGCGCTCGATACCTGGGCGATCTATGTCGGAGACAAATTCGGGCTGTATGACGTCCTAGCCAAGGGTCCGGCGAAGCAAAGCCAGATCGCCGACGAGAGCGGAATGCACGAACGCTATCTGAAAGAGTGGCTGGAACACCAGGTTACCGGACGCTTGATCAGCGTTGACGATCCTGCGAAAAACCCCGACGAGCGGGTCTACTCATTGCCGACCGGCCATGCAGAGGTCCTCACCGATCGCGACAGCCTCTCCTACCTCACACCCTTCGTGAGACTCGTGGTCGCCGGTGGCATCCAACTCCCGGCACTGCTCGACGCCTATCGAACTGGAGGTGGAGTTCCGTGGTCCCAATATGGGCCAGACATGAGAACCGGGCAGGCCGAAATGAACCGGCCCTGGTTCGTGAATGAACTCGGAACTACTTGGTTTCCCTCGGTTCCATCGATCCAGGACAGACTCACGTCAGGTGCCCGCGTGGCGGATGTCGGATGTGGCGAAGGCTGGTCTTCGGTGGCGATGGCTCTCGCCTATCCGGAGATCACAGTCGACGGATACGACGTGGATGAGGCATCGATGGAGGCGGCCCGCCAGCACGCCGCCGCCGCAGGTCTATCCGACCGGGTCAGTTTTCACACCGTCGATCCTGCTTCAACCGATGTTGAGACTGGCTACGACTTGGTCACCGCCTTCGAATGCATCCACGATATGTCTGACCCGGTAGGAGTACTGGCCAAGATGTCGCGGATGGTGGCCGACGACGGCATCGTCATAGTTATGGACGAGGCAGTTGCCGACGCCTTCGGGGATAGCACCGACGACCTCGAGCGGCTGATGTACGGATTCTCCATGTTCGTCTGCTTGCCAGACGGTATGTCACACCAACCGTCTGCCGGAACCGGCACAGTGATGAGGCCTTCGACTCTCGGGAAGTACGCAACCGACGCCGGATTCTCAGGAATCGAAGTGCTCCCAATCGAGAACGACCTCTGGCGATTCTACGAACTGAAGAAGTTAGAACCTTCCGTTCCGGATCAAACCTCCGGTCTGTAGATCCGATACGTCGGGTAGGCCAGTTCGATGTTCGGCTCCGCTCCAAACGAATCGAGAATTGCCCGCCAGATTTCCTGAGCAGTGCCCCGGCGCGACCTGCTCTCGGTTAGATACCTCGCCGTGAGAAGGACGCCGCTGTCTTTAACGGAGAGGTAGACGGTAGGAGTCAACGCACCAACTCTGATGTGGTATCGACGCGCTGTCGCCCTGACCTCCTTACCTGCGGTGGCCTCGACGTCGGGGCAATGGTCGGCAAGCACCCGACGCAAGATTTCCTCGGCCTTGGCGTAATCAGACTCAAAGGTGATGAGAACAGGCAGGTCTTCCCAGATGTAGCTGAACCCCTCCGTGTAATTGGCCAATTGTTGGGTGAAGAGAAGTCCGTTAGGCACATGGACGAGACGACCCGTCGATTGGTCGGCGTCGACCCAATTTCCTACCTCCATGAGGGTGAATCGGAAGAGCCGGATGTCAATGACATCGCCGTGAGTTCCCCCGACTTCGACTCGATCGCCAACGCTCATCGGCCGACGGGTGAGGAGGTAGGCCCAACCGACCATGTTCTTGAGGACGTCGGCCAGGGCGATTGCGATACCAGCGGAGAGCAGCCCGAGATACGTCGCAAAGTTATCGAAGGCGTCTATCCAGACGAAGCTGAGAGTTATCGCAATGAGAAAGAAGGCGATATACGTCGCAATCTTGCGGGCCCGATAAACGGCATCGCTGCTTTCTCCTTCGACAACTTTGGACGCCACATAGCGGATGGTCAGCCAGCGGAGGACCATCACCGCAACGATTACAACGACCGAGGTGAGGATTTTCGCCTGAATGCCGGGGTCAATCCCCAGAGCGTCTTCGATCCAATCCATCGCTACATACGCTAACGCCTGTCTCGGCACGAGGCCGATCCTCGGCTGACGGCGGCCTAACTGTTGATTTCGGCGCGGGCGCTAGCGAGGCGTTCCTTGGCGTCACGCTCTTGGGCAGTGACTCGTGCCAATTGGACCCGAGCTTCATCCTTGGCGGATTGGATGAGTCGGGCCGCTTCCAGCGATGCGATCTCAGTGCTCTTCTTCGCCGATTCAAGCGCTTCATTGCGAATGTTCTCAGCTGTGAGCTTCGCATTGCGGATGATCTGATCGGCCTTTTCCCGCACCTCGGCGAGGATCGCCTCACGGTTGGCAACATGTCGCTCCACACGCTCGTACATCACCTCGGCCTCGGCCAGCTTGGCATCGGCCGCCTGCTCGGTATGGCGAGCCCGGCCCTCGGCCTCAGCGATTATCTGATTCGCTTTCTCATGGGCCGCAGCCTGAAGTTTGTCGGCGTCGTCGAGCAGCTCCTGAGTCTTGCTGGCGACCGACTGGCGCGCCCGGGCGTCGGCCTCCTCGAGCTGACGGGAGGCTATTGCTTTCAACTCCTCGGCGTCGGAAACGAGGTCC
This sequence comes from Acidimicrobiia bacterium, assembly GCA_041746755.1. Taxonomy (GTDB): domain Bacteria; phylum Actinomycetota; class Acidimicrobiia; order Spongiisociales; family ZC4RG35; genus MA-ANB-1. The sequence continues at coordinate 3,187 of JBGTGL010000147.1, forward strand.
TCAACCTTGCGGCGGGCATCGGACCATATCTCGTCGACCTCCCCAACGGCAGCGTCGATCAAATCGCTGAGATGTTCGGAACTAACTCCATCCGGCCCGCTGAGCTGGGATAAAGCCCACTCGGCGGCGGCGAGACGTTCCCGAGTGGTTTCAACGTCTTTGACCAGGAGCTCGAGATCGGCCGTTTTGATGACGGTGGCTGCCTCTTGGTCGGTCATCAGGCTGGAATCTCCTGCAACGCCTTGAGAAGGGCGTACTCGACTAACTGGACCAGGATGTTCTGCACATCGACGCGTATCCGGGCATCACAAAAGGCCATTGGAACGTCGGGTGCCACATTGAGCGCCTCGCGGACGTCTTCGAGAGTGTGGTTGAGCCGACCATCGAAGGTGTTGACCACCACCATGAATGGAGTGTCGCGCTGTTCGAAGAAGTCGAGGGCGGCAAAACATGCGTCAAGTCGGCGAGTATCCACGAGCACGACCGCGCCTATAGCTCCCCGGGACAACTCATGCCACATGAAGTGAAACCGATCCTGTCCCGGTGTGCCGAACAGGTAGAGGATCAGGTGATCCTTCAAGGTGATCCTTCCGAAGTCCATGGCCACGGTGGTGGTGGTCTTGGTTCCGTTGGCGAAAAGTTCGTCGACTCCCGAACTGGCCTCGGTGATCAGCGCTTCACTTCTGAGCGGCTCGATCTCGGAGATTGCCCCGACGAATGTGGTCTTTCCGACACCAAAACCACCGGCCACCACGATCTTGACCGGCGTCGGGCGGGGGCTAAAGACTTCGGATTCCATCGAGGACCTTCTTGAGTAGGTTTGCATAGGCGATTCCGTCGAGATCACTCGCCGCACCGCCCGGGGAGTCGACCACGGTCACCGAACCCCTCTTGGAGAGGTCAGCAACCAAAACACGTACCACGCCGACCGGGACATCCATGAGAGCGGCGAGTTCGACCAGGGCCGTACCGTCACCGGCCAGTTCGATGAGATTCTCCGCCTCCCAGCGATACTGATGCTTGGCAGCAAGCCCCTCCGGCGTCGCCGCCACCAAGGCCTCGAGGGCCATGGGAGGAGCGTCTTCGCCCGTCCGGCCACCGGTCATGGTGTATGGCCGAACCAGACGTCCCTCGGCGGAGTGTCGTCCCATCGGGCTAGTTCATCCCGACGAGGTCGGCCTTGAGCTCTTCTCGCACCTCAGGAGTCAGCATGTCGCCCGCCTTTTCCGAGAAGACAGCCATCTCGTATGCAACTGCTCCAATGTCGGTGGCCCGTTCGGTGAGAACACAGAGCAAGCTCCCGTCCCGTATGCCGGTCACAAAGAGCCATCCGTTTGTCATCTCGATGATGACGTTGGAAACCGAGCCCGCCCCGAACCGACCGGCCGACCCGTAGGCCAATCCGATCATTCCCGAAGACACGGCAGCGAGGCGATCGGCAGTTTCTCGCTCGACACCGCTCGAGATCGCCAGCGGTAGACCGTCGGAGGAAACAACTACGGCCTGGCGCATCGAGGGGACAGTCTGGGCGAAGCGGTCGATCAGCCAGTTGAGATTGGTTGCATGAGTGCTCATTCGTCGCCATCCCCTTCCTCGTCCACCTCGGGGTTGGTCTTGCTGGCAGCCGCATCACGTCCATCTGCATAAGAAGCCAAAGCCGACTTGATTCCAATCGCTCCCGATTCGCTAGCGGCCGAGCTGATATCCGACTCGTCCGTTTCCTTGAATGAGACACCCGGGGTACGAACGGGAAGTCCTGCCTCGGAGACTTCGGAGGTAGGAGGTACGCGACGTTCCACCCGACCGGGTTCGATTCGGGAGGGTGCAAACTGAGTGGGCTCTCGCTTGGCTTCGACCGATTCGACTTCGTCCCAGAGCGACGGACTTTCGACGGCCTCTTTGTCCTCACGGACAACATCCTTGGTCCACCAGGGTGAGTCGTCATCCACTTCGACCCGCTCGACGGGTTCAATCTCAGCGGACACTTCCACTGTCTCGAACTCGTCACTATTGGAGCGCAGGGCTTCGCCGGGAATCCTCCGGACGAGCGAACCCGTTTCCTCGTCGGGAGCCGCCATCGGCTCTCCCTCTTCAATCGACTCATCGAACACGGTGCGCTGCTTCTGACGACCGGGGTGTTCGTGTTTGCCAACGATTGAGCCGGCGATGGTGCCAGCCCCATTCTGGCCGATGACCTCAGAGCCGGCGGTGGCGTCTTCCTCGTCGCTGTTGGCGAAAGAATGGCCGCTGCGAGAGCCGCCGTAGATAGCAGCCGGTTCTGTCCGGAACGGGGTGGTGTTCGTCAAAGACGGCACAGGGGCAACCACGGGCGCCGGCTCCTCTTTGGGATGCGCTGCCTCGATGAGCTCCTTGGGGAGCAAGACGCGAATCGTCAGTCCGGGCGAACCGCCAATCATCTGGACCTTCACACCGTGTCGCGCCGCGAGGCGAGCCACCACGTACATACCCAGAGTCGGCTGGAGGGCCAAACCAAGTACCGGCGGCGATTCCAGCATTGCGTTCAGCTCGGACAGCTTGGCGTCCGTCATCCCAATACCGCTATCGGACACCGTAAGCATGTACCCGTCCGGGTCAAAGAGCCCCGCGACCCGAACCCGATCGGATGGCGACGAATATTGGGTTCCGTTGTCGAGCAGTTCGGACATCAGGTGGGCGATGTCGGCAACGGCGCGCCCGGAAACCAGGGCTGGCTCGAGTGCCATGATGTCGACCCGCTGATACTCATCCACCTCACCGAGAGCAGCGCGAATAATCTCACTCACCTCGAGCGGGTTGTCCCAGACTCGCGTGGGCTCAGATCCGGCGAGGACAAGGAGGCTTTCGGCGTTACGCCGCATCCGGGTTGCAAGGTGGTCGAGTTTGAAGTAGCCGCCGAGAGTTTCGGCATCCTCTTCGCGCGACTCCAACTCGTCGAGCAGCGCCAGCTGACGGTCTACCAGGCTGCGGTTTCGTCGGGCCAAAGTGACGAAGATCTCCGAGACTCCGCGACGCAGAATCTCCATTTGCTGTCCAGCAACGTCGATCAGAGTGGTGTGTAGTGAGACGAACGAGTCGGCGAGATCACCGACCTCATCCGAACCGGCTGCTTCAATATGTGTGGGTTGAAGGGTCTCCAGGTTCTCGCTCGGATTCTGCAATGCCTCCACCAGGTTGGGGAGGTCGACCTCGGCGACCTGTGTGGCCGCTGCCGTAACGCCGCGTACCCGGCGAACGATGGAACGAATGACGGAGAAGGCGCCCCAAAACGCAAGCAACAGAACGATGGCAGCCAGGCCGGCCACAAGATAGGCCTCCCGCCCGGACTGCGCCGCGCTGGCTGTCGACTCGGTTGCGACGTTCTGGGAGAGGCTCCCTGAGAAATCGAGAATCTCGTCGTTGCGCTGATACGGGAAGGTGTCGATTCCAACCGGTGCCGGCGTTGTGTATGCGAGGACTGTCTCGTTGCTCAGTTCCGAAGTCTGGCTGGCCCGCAAGGCCCAAGACGTGAAGTCGGTCTCCAGCAGGTCGAGAGTGGCTTGCAGCGTGTTTCGAGAGTTGGATGTAGCAGTCGCCGACGAAGTGGGGAAGGCTGTCGCCTGGAACTCCTCGACGAGTTGCTCCTGTTGGAACGACACCTGGCCACCCTCGGCAAGAAAGTACGCAGTGGAGAGGTCACGGGCCTGTACACGGTCGGATACGAGCGAGGAGAACTTGGGCATCAGCAGCAAGACGCCGCCGGCAACGGTGTTGTACTCGGCGACATCGGAGACGGTTGGCGACGCAATCGATCGCAGCCGTGACAGCTCAGCCGAGATCGCATCAACTTCTTCGCTGGCTGAAACTGCAACGCTGCTCGACAGACCGTCAGTGTTCGCTGCGAGCGCCGAGATCGCCGATTGGAGACGGTTGAACGCTACGTCCGTTTCCTCGATCGCAGCCGCATACCCGGCGCTGGCGTCAGAATCGAAGAACACGTGAAGCTGTCGGGCCCCGGCGTGCTCGTCCCAAACCGTGTTGAGAGTATTGAGCGCTTCGGCGGTGACGGTGGCGGCTCGAGCGGACTCACTTTGGGCGGCGCTGTCTTCCAGGAACGAGTTCGCAATGAATCCGACGGCCAGAAGAGCTACGAGGCCAATTGGGATTACTGCCAGTGCCAGCTTGGCCGACAACCGGAACCGATTCATGAAGTCTCCTAGATCGCGCGAAGGTTCCTCTCCTATCGTCTTGATCTGGCTATACCTTGAATGGCTATAAGACGAAAACGACCACAAATTGCGCCGGGTGACCGGTGAGAAATCGGTGCGAGGACTTCCATGGATGATCTCGCTCGCGCTGTTGAGGTTCTGTCGGCGAAGAGACAGATTCTGGTGTTCTCGGGAGCTGGAATTTCCACTGAGTCGGGAATTCCCGATTTCCGGGGACCCAATGGCCTCTGGACCCGCGTCGACCCCGAAGATTTCAACATCAAGCGCTATCTCTCCAGCCGGGAATTGAGGGTGAGGGGGTGGCGCATGCACGCCAACGGGGAGCGATGGGGTTCGGGGAATCCTCTACCGAATCAAGGCCATCTTGCTGTCGTCGACCTCTGGCGCCAGGGAAAACTCGTCGGGGTGGTTACTCAAAATATCGATGGGCTCCAACAGGCGGCGGGTTTACCCGATGAGCTCATTGCCGAACTGCATGGCAACGTGAAGGAGTCGCAGTGTCTGGATTGTGGCCAGACTTGGCCCACCGAGGCCATCCTCGAACGCGTGGCTTCCGGCGAAGAAGATCCACATTGCAGCTGCGGTGGTCTGGTCAAGACTCGCGTGGTGATGTTCGGCGAGGGACTCGACCCATCTACCGTCGACCGCGCGTTCCAATTTCTCGCCGATGCCGACGCGATGATCGTCGTGGGCTCGACCGTGGCCGTGTACCCCGCTTCTGATGTGGTCCTCGCCGCAGCGTTCAAACCGGTTCCGGTGGTCATCATCAACATGGGTGAGACCGAGGCCGACCATCTTGCGGCAGTACGCCTCGATGGACCGATCGGCGAGTTGCTACCCGCCCTGGTGTCGGCCCTCTGAGTCCCGGGCCACGGAAACTGCCCCCACCGCCGAGTAGCTTCTTCATAGAGTCTCCACCACGATGGAACGCCGCCCTTTGACCATGGCCGATGCGCCCGACCTTCACTCGTTGTACCGACGATGGGAGACGGTGTGGAACGCCCCGATGGTGACTCCCTTGGACGAAGTGGTTGAGGAGCTAGAGCGACCGCACTTCACTCTTGAGACCGACAGCCTCGGATTCTGGAAGGAAGGTCGACTTGTCGCCGCGGGCCACATCTGGCACCGGCCCAGCGGCATCCGACAGGAGAAGGCCTACCTGCAGGGTCGTGTCGACCCGGAATATCGTGGTCAGGGTCTGGGCCGCGAGCTCTTTCAATGGCAAGTCGAACGGGGCACCGAAATCCTCCATTCCATAGAAAACGACTTACCCAGGTATCTCCGGGCCGACGAATGGGACTGGATCGAAGACAACCATCGTCTCTACCGCCGCTTCGGATTTACCCCTGTCAGGTACTTCGTCGAAATGCTGAAACCTCTCTCAGGCCTCGAAGAATCGACCACTCTTGAAGACATCGAAATCGTGCCCTGGGACCGCTCGCTCGACGCCCAAGCCATGGACGTGATCAACGAGTCGTTTGCCGACCATTGGGGTTCGACACCAACCGACGCCGAGAGTTTCCAGTACCGGCTCGACGGAACAGGTACCCGAATCGACCTCTCGCTGCTGGCGGTGGCGAATGGTGAGGTTGTCGGTGTGGCACTCAACGCCCATTTCCCCGAGGACGAGGAGCTTCTGGGTCGACGCGATGGGTGGGTCGACGTTCTCGGAGTCCTCAAACCATTCCGGAGGCGGGGGGTGGCTACCGCGCTCCTCCAATCGTCGTTCGCAACCTTTAGGGCGGCCGGGCTCACTCATTCCGCCATCGGCGTCGACACCGCAAACCCGACGGATGCCTTCAAGCTCTATACAAATCTGGGATACGAAGTAACCCATCGCACGACAACAAGTGAGCTTGAGGTCGCTTAGATTCCCCCGTCGCCAAGTTTGTTCCTGTCGGTATCCTTGAGTTATGCCCGGATACCAGCCTCCGCTCGATGACATCAACTTTGCCCTAACTCACGTCGCCGGCCTCGAAGACATCGCCAAGCTCGACGGGTTCCAGCACGCCGATCCGGAAACCGTTTCCGAGATTCTCGACGAAGCGGCCCGCTTCTTCTCCGAGGTAATGGCTCCCCTGAACCGAAGCGGTGACGAGCAGGGCTCCAGACTGGTTGACGGCACCGTTGTCACTCCAGACGGTTTTGACGAGGCATACCAAAAGTATGTGGATTCGGGGTGGTCCTCAGCACACTTCCCCGAGGAGTGGTCAGGAGGGGGGCTTCCCTACACAGTTGGCATCGTCATCCAAGAAATGTTCAAGACCGCGAATATGGGTTTTTCCCTGTGCGCCATGCTCACCCAAGGTGGTGTCGATGCCCTCTTGGCCCACGGGACGGAGGAGCAACGGCGGATCTATCTGCCCCACCTCACATCGGCCCGTTGGTCGGGAACCATGAACCTCACCGAACCAGAGGCCGGGTCGGACCTGGGCGCCCTCCACACCCGCGCCGAACGGGCCGACGACGGGACTTATCGAATATTCGGCACCAAGATCTTTATCACCTGGGGCGATCAGGACCTGACCGAAAACGTGGTCCACTTGGTGCTGGCCCGAACCCCCGACGCGCCAGCGGGCACCCGTGGCATCTCCATGTTCATCGTTCCCAAGTTCATCCCCGATGCCGACGGTAGTCCGGGACAGCGCAACGACCTCAGGGTGGTTTCGTTGGAACACAAACTAGGCATTCATGCGTCGCCAACGTGTGTGGTGTCGTTCGGCGACGACGGTGACGGCGCGATTGGCTACCTGCTTGGCGATGAGCAAAAAGGTATGCGAAACATGTTCACCATGATGAATGGCGCCCGCCTCGGGGTGGGACTCGAAGGCCTCGGGGTCACCGAACGCGCCTACCAACAAGCCCTGGGATACGCCCACGAGCGGGTTCAGGGCAGAAAGACGGGTTCGGACTCCGCCGCTGACGTGTCCATAGTCGAGCACCCTGACGTTCGGCGGATGCTGCTCACCATGAAGGCATATTCCCAGGCCATGAGGGCCCTTCTCTACTATTCGGCCGCGGAAATCGACTACTCCAAGCATTCCGATGACCCGGATCGACGCGACCTGGCCCGGAACAGGGTGGCGTTACTCACTCCCCTGGCGAAAGCTTGGTGCACCGACCTCGGAGTGGAGATGGCATCGCTGGGCATTCAGGTCCACGGTGGCATGGGCTATATCGAGGAGACCGGCGCCGCCCAGCACTTCCGGGACAGTCGGATCGCACCCATCTACGAGGGCACCAACGGAATCCAGGCCATCGATCTACTGACGCGAAAACTCACCCTTGAGGACGGGGCAGTGGTCAGAGACATGATCTCGGAGATGCGCGAGGTGAGAGACCAGTTATTGGACTACGAAGAGCTAACGGCATTCGCGGCCGAACTGGGCACCGCGCTCGACGGCCTTAGCGACACCTCCGATTGGCTGCTGGCCAAGTTATCAGCCGGCGCGATCGAGGACGCTCTGGCCGGGGCAACTCCGTACTTGCGGCAACTCGGCACGGTTGTGGCCGGATGGCTTATGGCGAAGGGGGCCCTGGCCGCGTTGTCGGCCGGCGATACCGACTTCAACCGTGAAAAAGTGACAGTCGCTCGTTTTTATGGCGAACATCTCCTCCCTCAGGTCAACGGTCTCCTTCCCACCATCAAAGGGGGAGCCCAATTGCTCCAGGCGGCGGTTCTCTAGGAGTCGAGCGAAGAGACGACTTGGACCTCTACAGGGACGCCGTCGATGGAGACCACGGGTTCATCGCCGGTGAGATCGAGTGTGACTGCAGACGAGACCTCTCCGGCGCGAACCGCTCCGAACGGGTTTGGCTTCCACATCCTGATGATCATCAGGGCCGGAACTATCAGGTAGGGAAGGTTTGCCATCAGATAACGCCAGGTCTGCGGTTCTACACACCCGGCGCAAAGCAGCGGATCGGCCCAACCCTCAGTGGCCATAAATCCAAGGGTCCCTTCGGCCATGTAAGTGATCATCCCGTGGGTGAGGGCTCCACCGTAAACCAGGCCGGGGACCCGAATCCCATTCCAGCCCTTGATGAATCCCAGCAGAAAGTAGAAGTAGAGCGGGAGCCAGACGAAGGCCGAGATGAAGGCCGACCAACGGACCTGGGGAGGATTGAGGATGAGCAGCGGATCGGCAAGCCGGGCGTAGGCGTCATAGACAAACCGCTCAACGAAATAAGACGAGTTGGGGTCGAGGGAACTGTTGAGTCCGTTCACCGAGTCGGTGATGATCGAGGTGATGATGAAGAACGAAAAAGCCACGACGAAGAACCAGTCGAGCCTTCTCTCGCTCAACGGCAGGGTATGTCCTACACCACGCTCGGCCATGGGCGCACGATAACGTCCCAATCAAGAGTCGGGCGCTCATAGCTAACGTGCCGGTGTGGAACTAAAAGACAAGGTAGTGGTCATAACCGGAGCCGGAAGTGGAATCGGCGAGGCGATGGCCCGGCGGATGTCACAAGAGTCGCCCCGGGGTTTAGTTCTGGCCGACATCGAAGAGGCCGGAATAATCCGGCTCAGCGACGAACTCGGAGCCACGCCACTTACCGTTGATGTCTCTTCCGAGGCTGACAATCAAAGGTTGGTCGACACCGCGGGTCAGCTCTTCGGTCCGATCGATCTCTTCTGCGCCAATGCCGGCATCGGGTTCCTCGGCGATGAACAAACCGAGGCGAGCGAATGGGAACGGATGTGGCAGGTCAACACCATGTCCCACGTTTACGCCGCCCGCTATCTGATTCCGAACTGGTTGAGCCGCGGCGAGGGCTACTTTCTCTCGACGGCATCCGCCGCCGGCCTTTTGACCAATCTCAAAGCCGCTCAGTATTCGGTCACCAAGCATGCCGCTGTTGCGTTCTCCGAATGGATGGCCGTAACTTACGGGGATCGTGGGGTCAAGGTGAGTTGTCTGTGCCCGATGGGAGTCGATACCCCACTGCTCGACGTCGACAGCGATTTCCGCAAGCTGTTGGAGCCAGATGCAATACCGGCCCCGGCGGTCGCGGAGGCGGTTGTGGAGGGGATACGGGCTGAAAAGTTCCTCATCCTCCCCCATCCAGAGGTGGAGCGATACATCCAGAACAAGGCCAACGATTACGACAGGTGGATCGGAGGAATGCAGAAATTGCAACGTTCGGTGTTTCCAGACTGATTAATGAGGCAGAATATGGCCATGGATAAGAAACGAGTCGTGATCACCGGCATTGGCGCGGTGGCGGCGCCCGGAATCGGAATCGATGACCTGTGGAAGAGCCTTCATGTCGGCCCAACCCATGTTGGCGCCAAAGTAATCGAGAACTGGGACCCCGATCCGATAGTCCCGAAGCGAGAATCGCGACGGCTCGATCGCTTCACCCAATTCGCACTCGTTGCGGCCGACGAGGCATTCCAACAGTCGGGTGAGTTCGTCGATGACCCGAATCGGGTGACAGTGTCGATCGCAACCGGAATAGGGGGGCTCGAATCATTGGAGATCCTGGTGAACGAGAGCCAGAAGGAAGATCCGCGGGTCTCACCTTTTCTGATCCCGATGATGATGGCCAACGCGGCTGCCGCGGCAATATCGATCAAGTACGGATTCGGGGGAATGGCCAACACTCCGGTTGTCGCCTGCGCCGCCGGTTCCCAATCGATTCTCGACGGGACCCGCCAGATCCAGTGGGGGTACGCCGACGTTGCGATCGTGGGCGGGACCGAAGCGGCGTCCAGAAAATCGGCACGCGATGGTTTTGCGGCCGCCCGCGCTCTCTCGAAGTCAGGCGTCGCCAAGCCGTTTGACGTCGACCGTGATGGATTCGTGATGGGAGAAGGCGCAGCAGTGCTGGTTTTGGAAGAGTATGAGCGTGCCCGGGCGCGTGGTGCCACCATCCTCGCTGAGGTTCTAGGTGGAGCTTCGACCGCCGACGCCCACCACATCACCGCGCCCCACCCGGGAGGCGACGGGGCCGAACGCGCCATGCGTCTGGCAATCGAGGACTCCGGCCTCGAACCAGGCGACATCGGCTACATCAACGCCCATGGGACCGGTACCGATCTCAACGATCGCACCGAGGGTCTCGTCATCCACCGGATTTTCGGAGCTGACCAACCGGCGGTTTCATCGATCAAGGGAACAACCGGCCACGGTCTCGGAGCTTCTGGATCGATCGAAGCGGCCATGGTCGTCGAGTCGATGACGCGCCAGGAGTTGCTGCCCAATATCGGCCTGGAAAACCAGGACCCCGATATCCCGCTGAACAATATCGTTATGCAGGCGAGGCCATGGGAACCTCAGCCGACGCTCTCCAATTCATTCGGGTTCGGCGGACACAACACGGTCCTGGCTTTCGGACCGCTTTAAACGGTCCCTTAGACCGGCGCCCTCACTACGCTCGGTACTGAACGGGAGCTCGGTGAGACCGGGCTGAGAGGGAATCTCGAAGATTCCGACCGGATGAACCTGACCCGGATAATGCTGGCGTAGGGAGACTCCACCGCACGGCTCCCACGATTGAGGAGCAGACGATGCGGAAATTATTGAAGGCGGGCCTTGTCCTGTTGCTGCTGGTCGGGGCATGCACTTCGGAGCCGACTGCCCAACCAAGTGTCTTGACGCTCGTCGCCCATGAGTCGTTCGCCGTAGAAGTCACCGCTGACACCTTTCAACCATTCACCGACGAAACAGGTATCGAAGTAGAGGTGATTTCCGCTGGTGACGCCGGGTCTATGGTCACTTCAGCCGTTCTCACGGCCGGCAACCCGATCGCCGATGTGATGTTTGGAATCGACGACACGTTCCTGTCCCGGGCCATTGACGGTGAGATCTTTGCGCCATATACATCCGATCTCATCAACAAGGTTCCCGAGTCGCTAACACTCGGCGTCGACAACCTGGTGACACCGATTGACTTCGGAGACGTGTGTCTCAACTACGACAAGGCGTGGTTCGAATCGAACCAGCTCCACATCCCCACCCGTCTCGACGACCTCAGGGCATCGATCTATGCCGGGTCGTTGGTGGTGGAACATCCGGGCACCTCGTCACCGGGACTGGCTTTCCTGCTGGCAACTATCGACGAGTTCGGAGACGAAGGTTGGCTGGATTATTGGCGAGACCTCAAGGCCGCTGGCGTGAAAGTTGCGCCGGATTGGAACACGGCCTATTACAGCGACTTCATTCGATACGGAGGAGATCGGGCGATGGTGGTCTCATATGCTTCATCGCCGCCTGCCGAGGTCATTTTCGCCGAAGAAACACTTAGCGTTGCCCCGACAGGGGTGATCGAGGCCGGTTGCTACCGGCAGGTGGAGTTCGCCGGGGTCCTCAAGGGCACAGACTATGCGGAAGCCGCCGGCGATCTGATCGACTTCATGCTGTCGGTCGAATTTCAGGAGACAATTCCTCTCAACTGGTTCGTCTTCCCGGCGAACGTCGATGCCGCCCTCCCCGCTGAGTTTGCCGAACACACGGTTGCGCCCGAGTCACCGACCCAGATGGACCCAAGACGGATCGCGGAAAATCGCGAGCGATGGATCCAGCAGTGGGCTGCGGTCATGGACGAGTAGTGAGACGAGTCAAGTGGGGATGGGTCATCGTTGGGGCGATACCGGCCTTATTCCTTGCCTACTTCTTCGTTTACCCGTTGATCCGGGTGCTGGGCCTCGGCCTCAGTGAATTGAACGTGGGTTCGACGGGGTTGGGAAATCGCCTCTTCAAGGTGGGTTGGTTCACGCTCTCGCAGGCCACGCTCTCGACGGTGCTCACACTGGCCGCCGCGGCCCCACTTACGTGGGCAGTCGGAAGGTACCAATTCAAGGGGAGGAGCATGGCGATGGCGTTGGTGACGGTGCCCTTCGTTCTTCCCACAGTGGTGGTTGGGACCGCTTTCGTCGCCCTGGGCTGGCGTGATTCCCTTGGTGCGATTTTGGCAGCACATGTCTTCTTCAACGTCGCCGTTGTGGTGAGAACGGTGGGTACGCAATGGAGACGCATCAACCCGGACCTTCTCTCCGCGGCGGCGACACTCGGCGCCACACCAATCCAGGTCCTGAGGCGGATCACCCTCCCCCTCCTCCGGCCCTCGCTGGCAGCAGCGGCATCCATCGTTTTTCTCTTTACCTTCACCTCGTTTGGCGTGGTCCTGATCCTGGGGGGCTTTCGATTCGCCACCCTCGAGGTAGAGATCTACCGGCAGGCGATCGTCCTTTTCGATCTTCCCCTGGCAGCCTCATTGGCGGTAGTCCAATTGGTCGGGGTAAGCAGCGCCCTCTACTTCTACTCGCGTTACCAAGCCAGGCACTCCGCTTCATGGGAATTGACCTCCGACCAGTTGGTGCCGGTTCCCCAGGGCCGAACGGCGGTCGGGGTGTTTGTTGCCGTGGTTGGAACTCTCGGCGTCCTTGCGGTCCCGATGCTGGTCCTGATTGCAAGGTCCATAGGGTCATATTCCGGGCTGTTTACAACTGACCTCATCGTGGGAGATCCATGGCGAGCGCTCCGCAACAGCGTCATCTTTGCGGTGATTGCGACGGTGATCGCCGTGACGATGGGACTCCTCGCCGCAACCTATGTGAACCACGAAGAAGGCGGTGTCTCCCGCTGGTTCGACACGGCTCTGATGCTCCCGCTGGGAACCTCTGCGGTGGCGATCGGTTTTGGCTTCGTAACCGCCCTGGGATGGCCTATCGATCTACGAGCATCTCTGGTACTGGTCCCCATCGCCCACGCTCTCGTTGCCACTCCGTTCGTCGTGCGAATTGTCCTCCCTGCCATCCGATCTATCGATCCCGACCTCAGACACGCCGCCAGCACTTTGGGCGCCTCGCCGTTGAAATTGTGGAGACGGATCGACCTACCACTTATCAGTAAGGCCGCCCTGGTTGCATCAGGGTTTTCCATGGCTATCTCTCTGGGCGAGTTCGGGGCGACCGCATTCATTGCCCGTCCCGCCACTGCGACCCTCCCGACTCTCATCTTCCGGTTGTTGTCCCGCCCGGGCTCAGGCTCGTTTGGAATGGCGATGGCCCTGTCTGTCATCCTCGCAGGCCTAACTGCAGCGATCATCCTCTCGATTGATCGGTTTCGATCCGGCGACGTTGGGTCCTTCTGATGCTCGAAGTCAACGACCTGTCGGTGGTTCTCAGCGACACGCAGATTCTCCACGATGTTTCCCTGACCGTGGGGGATGGCGAGGTGGTTGGTGTGCTCGGACCGTCTGGATCGGGAAAGTCAACGCTGCTCCGAGCAATCGCCGGGATTATCGAACCGGTCAACGGAACCGTGATGTGGGACGGTGTCGACGTCACCGGCACTCCCACCCACCAGCGCCAGTTCGGGCTGATGTTCCAGGGCTACGCCCTCTTCCCTCATCTCAGCGTGGCAGAGAATGTCGGCTTTGGTGTCTCCGAGAACCGCGCCACGGCCAGCAGCGAGGCCCTGCAGTGGGTCGGTCTTGGCGGATTCGAAGAGCGGTCGATCGAGGACCTGTCAGGTGGGGAGAGACAGCGGGTCGCCCTGGCCCGGACTCTCGCCCCCCGACCCCGCCTGGTGATGCTCGACGAACCGCTGGGCGCCCTGGACAGAAACTTGCGGGAGAGGCTGGTCGTCGACACCCGGGCCTTGCTCAAGGAGAGAGCGGCCACGGCGTTGGTGGTGACACATGACCGAGATGAGGCGAGTTCGATCTGCGACCGACTTGCACTCATGAGGGATGGAACAATCGTCCAATCCGGAACCCTGGCTGAGATGTTGGCAGATCCGGCCGACCCTTGGGTAACCAAATTCCTCGGTTGAGCGTTTGGTAATGCCTGCTCTGCGAGGCGATTGAAGGGGAAAGAGAATGCCCCGGTCGGGGAAACCGGGGCATTTCTCTACCTGTCGCAGGGGAGGAGGAGAGATATCAGGCGTCGTCGCCTGAGATTGACTGCGACTTTCGGATCTCCCGCAACTCGGCGATGGTGATGACACCGTCGTCGAGGTACTCGGAGACATCTATGTCTTTGAGGGGGTGGTCACCGGGAAGTCCTTCATACTCGGACCGGTCGATTCCGCCGTCGTCGACCAATGCACCCCAGCGAATCCCTCGTTTGAACCATTCGCCGCGGCGACTGGGGCGGGCCTGTTCAATCTGAGCCCTGGTCAGTTGCCCATCTTTAAGAGCCCCGGCAAACCACCCGTCGGGGTTATTGAAGGGATGGTCGTCGGGAAGCTGCGCTAGTTCATCTTCGGTTATCACATCATCATCGAGAAAACTCTCGATCAATTCCCGGACTTCGTCTCGTTCGGCCCGGAGAGATTCGGCTTTGGCGACGAGGGCCTCAGTAATGGCGTCCGCTTGGCCTTGGTCGATAGTTCCTGACGCCACGAGATCTTCCAGAACTTCTTCGAGAATGGCGCTATGCCTGTGATGCGGTCGGTCACTGTCCCCTCCTGATGTGGAATCTGTTTCATCCGAGGCGAATGCCACGCCCGGGTCAACTGCCAACACTGCGAATATCCCCATGCCCAGAACCAATCCACCGGCGACTGCCACTGCCACAATCTTATTGCGCATCCCGATACTCCTTCGTGTTGCTGCCTTGAAGTATCGAAGACAGTTGTTAATGAACGGTGAAGGAGATGTCCTACTTCGGTAAGGCTTGAGCTATTCCTGAGACGAAGAAATCTGCATCATGTATTCGACAAAGGCCGGCGGAATGCGATTGGGACGTCCGGCGAGGTCGGTGAACGCGGCGCTCACCTCGATCTCACAGACTCTTTCTTCCCCACGGAACATCACCTGGTGCCAGGTCGACTTGACCCGGCCCACCGCGTCGACCCAAGTATGAATGACCAGCTCCTCGCCGTAACGGGCGGCAGCCAGGAACCGGGCATTGATCTCGACCACCACAAACTGCCACCCATTCTCTTTTAGTACATCGAGACCCCAACCCATCTCGGAGAGGTACTCGATTCGAGCCGTCTCAAAGTACGAGAAGTAGTTGGTGTGGTTGACGTGGTCGTAGGGGTCGAGCTCGTAGAACCTGACCTTGACTGAGGTTGTGTGCACCTCACGGTCCGACGGAATTTCGTGTCTCAAACGCTCTCCTCAGTGACGATGCCGCGAGGCTACCCTCAGACCGATGAAGGCCTGGCACCTCAATGACACAACCGGACTGGACGCGCTCGAACTTGTGGAGCTAGACGAGCCGATGCCAGGCCCTGGCGAGTTGCGCATCAAACTCATTACCAGCGGCCTCAATCACCTCGACCTCTGGGTTAGCAAAGGCCTTCCCAAACCACACTCCCTGCCCCACATCCTCGGAGCCGACGGAGCAGGCGTGGTTGACGCGGTCGGCGAAGGCGTGGCCGGATTCAAGATGGGCGATGAGATCATCATCGACCCTTCGACCTCGTGTGGGTCGTGCCATTACTGCAAGCGAGACCAGATCATCTACTGCCCGGAGTTCAAGATACTCGGGGAGCACCGAAGTGGCACCCTCGCTGAGAAGGTGGTTATCCCGACCATCAACGCCGTCCGCAAACCCGAGGCAATGGATTGGGACGTGGCCGGGTCGTTTGGGCTTGCGTCTGTCACCGCCCTCCGCATGCTGGAACGC
>JBGTGL010000148.1:0-3895 GCA_041746755.1 Acidimicrobiia bacterium
GGTTGAATGTGCCAAGGGAATGAAGATTGTGACCGACATGCCCGGGTCGGCGATGGGAGATGTCGATGTCTTATTGCTCCCTGGGGGTATGGGTACCCGTCGCTACGTCGGCGACGATGCTGTTGGCGGTTGGCTCCGCAAGGTGGCAGCGGCTGGAACCCTGATGACGTCGGTGTGCACCGGCTCGCTGGTGTTGGCAAGTGCCGGGCTCTTGACGGATAGGCCGGCCACGACCTATTGGTCGCAGCTCGACTATCTCCAGGAACTCGATCCGAGCATCGAGCTGCGCCACGATGACCGCTTCGTCGACTCTGGCGAAGTCGTCACGGCGGCGGGGGTGTCGGCGGGAATCGATATGGCGCTTCACCTGGTGAAAAGGCTCCATTCCGATGAGCGGGCCCGCCAGGTCAAGAAGGCGATCCAGTACGACCCTCAACCTCCCGTCTAGCGAAGTCCGTCCAAGCTTTCCGGATTCTCCAAGCCGGTCAGGTCGCCGGGATCTTGTCCGAGAACAAGCGCCCTCACGACACGTCGCATGATCTTCGCAGATCGGGTCCGGGGCAGGTCGTTCACCCAGTCGACCGATTTGGGCCGAAACGCCTTGCCCAAAGTAGCGGCAAGGAGGTTGGAGATTCTCCCGGTGAGGTCGCTGTCCGGCACAACACCAGGCGCAGCAACTAGATAGAGCCCGACGACTTCGCCCTTGAGGTCGTCGGGAAGCCCGATCGCCGCCGCCATCACCACGGCGGGGTCGCCGACGGCGACGGACTCGATCTCTGCGGGGCCAATTCTCTTGCCGGCGATGTTGAGCGTGTCATCCGACCTTCCGTGTAAGAACCAGAAACCGTCATCGTCGATCTCGGCCCAGTCTCCGTGGACCCAGGTGTTCTCGAATCTCGACCAATAGGTTTCGAGGTATCGTTCCGGTTCATTCCAGAATCCCCGTGTCATCCCGGGCCACGATCCTCTAATGACCAGTTCTCCAACCTCGTCACCGACGGGATTCCCCGATGCGTCATACACATCGGCGTCGACGCCGAGAGATGGCCCGCCCAAGGACGTCGGCTTCAGCCCCTGTAGAAGATTGCAGGAAAGGATGCAAGCACCGATCTCGGTTCCCCCGGAGATGTTGATGATCGGTCTGGTGCCTTCGCCGACCTCTTCAAATAGCCAGTTCCATGGGTCAGGGTTCCAAGGCTCGCCGGTCGAGCCGAAGAGCCGCAATTTGGAGAGGTCGTGTTTGCGTGCTTGGCCGGCCCCTTCCGGTTGCAACACGCGCACCAGGGTGGGGGACAGGCCGAGAACGGTCACCCCGAGGTTCTCGACCACCGACCAAATCCTGTCAGGTCCGGGGTAGTTCGGTGCGCCGTCAAATGTGGCGATGGTGGCTCCGTTGGCTAACCCTGCAATCACCATCCAAGGTCCCATGATCCAACCCATATCGGTGGCCCACATCAGCGTGTCGCCCTGGTTGACGTCGAGTTGAAACGCACCCTCCTGGGCAATCTTGACAGTGAGCCCGGCATGAACGTGAACCGCGCCCTTGGGGCGGCCAGTGGTTCCCGATGTATAGGCGAGAAGCACCGGGTCTTCCGAATACGTTGTGGCGGGTTTCGCCGGCGCCGATCGATCGAGGAGATCGGCCCACCAGAAGTCCCTTCCGTTCCGGAGCGGAACGTCGGTCCTGCCGGCATAGTTGACAACGATTACCCGGTCGGTGCCGCCGGCAAGCCCAATCGCTTCGTCGGCAACCTCCTTCATTTCGACGACTTCGCCCCGTCGCGTGTATCCGTCAGCGCAAATCAGAACTTTCGGTTTGGGATCCCTCAGTCGGGTGGCAACAGCCTCCGCTCCGTAGCCTGAGAAAACTGGAATGAAAATGGCACCGAGACGCGCCACCGCCAGGAGCGAAACCACTGCTTCCTCGCTCATAGGGAGATAGACCGCGACGGCGTCTCCTCTGGCGACACCGAGGGCGGCTAATGCCCCGGCGAGCTTTTCCACCGAATCCAGGAGTTCGCCGTAAGTCAGCTCGCGGATTTGGCCGGTTTCGGTTTCCGATCTCACTGCGATTCGGCCCGGTTGGTCCTGCCAGCGATCGACGCAAGCGACGCTCAGATTGAATCCGCCGTCGGGAAACCATGTGGCCCATTGATGCCCCCGTGACGTATCGCGGATGATTCGATAAGGAGGGTCGAATGGCAAGCCGAGAAACTGGACCACTTCATCCCAGAACCATTCCGGGTCGCCGACCGATCGGCGAACAAGGTCCCCATAGCTTTCTATGGAATGGGCGGCCATGAATCTGTGGGTGTTGGATAGCTCCGCTTCTGTTGGCGAGGCCCTCCAAACGATCTCGAATGACAAATCTCGCTTCCTTTACTGCTTGGACTAAATCTAAAACTTAGAACGTAGCGAAGTGGAAAGACTCGGTTGTAACGTGGCCGACAATGGACACCGAGAATCGAACGGCCGACGACGTTGCTCTGACCGAAGTCGAAAAGTCTGAGGATCGCCGGCTCCGTCGCACCGTCCTGACCATCGTCGTCTTTGTGCTCGCCACGGCAGCGGCAGTGTGGCTGGCGTTCAAGATCAGCAATCTCCTCTTTATGGTTTTTGTCTCGGTTTTTGTCGCGGTTGCCATGGAACCTCCGGTTTACTTCCTGGCGAAGCGAGGCTGGAAACGCGGGGCAGCTACCGGAGTGGTGTTCCTTGCTGCCTTCCTGCTGGTCACCATTTTTGTGGTTTCGATGGTTCCGCTCCTAATCGACCAGATTGGTCAACTCATAGAAGACATTCCGAGCTACGTAGAGTCGGTTGCCCGGTTGATGGAGGACTGGTTTGGTCTCGGCTTTACCGAGGATCAGCTTGCCGACCAGGCCGCGAACGCACAGGACTGGTTTACCAGCAATGCCGGCGACGTCCTCGGCGGCGTCGTCGGGATCGGCTCCTCGATTTTCGGGTTCATCTTCTTTGCGGTGACCGTGGGGCTTTTCTCCTTCTACATCGTTGCCGAGCTACCGCAGCTGAAACGGACCGTGCTATCGACCATGCCCGAAGCCCGTCAGCGGGAGGTGCTTGGGATCTGGGACACGGCTGTCGAGAAGATGGGGGGATACATATATTCACGTCTCATCCTCGCGGTGATTGGGGCTACCGTCGCGGTCCTGTTCCTGACTTTCCTCAAGGTGCCCTTCAGCGTCCCGCTCGGAATCTTTGTCGGCTTCCTCAGCCAGTTCGTCCCGGTTGTCGGCACATATATCGCGGCCATCGTCCCGGCAATTGTTGCCTTGTCGGTGAGTGGTCCAACCGCGATATGGGTGGTCGTCTTCTTTGTCCTCTACCAACAGGTGGAGAATTTCTTGATTTCTCCTCGCATTACCAAACGGACCATGTCGATACACCCGGCGATATCGATCGCGGCGATAATCATCGGCGGAGCCGTCATGGGTGCAATTGGAATTATTCTTGCATTGCCTATGGCGGCGATCATCCAGGCAGTCATTTCAACCAGCATCCATCGACACGAAGTGGTTGTCAGTAACGACCCCGAAGTCGCGTCAGATTGACAGATTCCCGACCACAGCGTTTGGTTTTGCGACGAGATCGCTTTACCTTGTGTCTTACCGGGTATATATTCCCGGCGGCCCTCTTTTAACTAAGTTGCATTTAACTGAGTTGCAAGAGGTCTGGGGTGAGGGGCCTGGCCTCGATCCTTGAAGTAAGACAAAGGGAGGACGAAAATAGTGCGATCCCTGCGCACAAAGCGCGCCATCCGATGGATGTCGATCCTCGCCGTGTTCGCTCTCGTAGCTGCCGCCTGTGGCGATGCAGAACCTACTGAGACGACCGCTGCTGAAGAGGAGACAACGACAACCGCCGAAGCGCCAGAAGA
>JBGTGL010000149.1:0-3725 GCA_041746755.1 Acidimicrobiia bacterium
GGCCGGCCAGCACGGCCGATCGGGCCATTGGCAGTGATCGGAAGCGGTCTATGACGCCCGCCCCCAGGTCTTCGGTTAGGCCCACTGACGTCTGAGTCGATCCGAACACTGCTGACTGGATGAGAATCCCCGGGATCAGCCAATTGATGTATTCCCCGGCTGCGGCGGCCGGGCCGACCGCGGTGATGGCCCCTCCAAAAACGAAGTTGAACAGAATGAGGAACATCACCGGTTGGATCGTGGCGAACACGAGGAGTTGGGGCAGGCGGATGTTCCTGAGAACATTCCGCTTGGTAATGATGGCCGTGTGCGTGATTGTCCGCCGCAGTCCTGGTTTGATCGTGTCGCTGGTCAACGCCTTCCCCTTCCCCTGCGCCCGGTCGCTTCCGGTTGGCTCGCTTCATCGGTGTCGGGCTCGGCGAAGTGCCCGGTCAGGGCCAAGAAGACGTCGTCGAGAGTGGGGGTGCGAAGCCCGATATTCGACGGTCGGATCTGGCCGGAGTCCAGCTCTCGGACCACTTGAGTCAGAGTGTCGACACCCCGGATCGCCGGAATCTGCAAAGTGGCTCCCTTCAACTGAGGATCTTCTCCGGCGATTCTCCTCAGGGCTTCGATGGTTCGGGTGGTGTCTTCGGACTCAACGGTCAGCTCGATCACATCTCCGCCCATCCTCGCCTTTAGCTCGGCGGCGGTGCCTTCAGCAATGAGTCTTCCTTGATCGATGACCCCGATCCGATCTGCCAGTCGGTCGGCCTCTTCGAGATACTGCGTGGTGAGCAAGAGAGTCGTTCCTCCTTCCACCAGGTCTTCAATGAGTTCCCAGAGATCGAGTCGGCTCCCCGGATCGATGCCGGTCGTCGGTTCGTCGAGAAACAAGATCTCCGGACGCCCGATAATGGAGGCGGCAAGGTCGAGGCGCCGTTTCATCCCTCCCGAGTAGGTCTTCGCTTGGCGGTCGGCGGCGCCAGTGAGCCCGATCCTTTCCAGAACTTCATCAGCCCGTTTCTTGGTTTCGGCCGCACTCAAGTTGTAAAGCCGACCCACCATTTCGACATTCTCCCGGCCGGTCTGGTACCCATCAACGGCTGCGAACTGTCCACCGAGGCCGATTCGGTTCCGCACCGCCATTGGATGCTCCCTCACGTCGATCCCGGCCACCCTGGCCACTCCTGAAGTCGGTTTCGACAGAGTGGCGAGGATTCTGATCAAAGTGGTCTTGCCCGCTCCATTCGGCCCGAGGAGGCCGTAGACGATGCCGGGTTCAAAACTCAGCGATACGCCCTCCAGGGCGTGAACGTCTCCAAAATACTTCGTTACTTCTTGGGTTTCTACAGCTAGCAACTGGGCGTCCTTCCCGATCCACTTGGGCCGAACTATTCATGATACGACGATGTCGATCTAGCTTCGACGTTCGGCCGCCAGTTCGAACAGCCTGGTTGCACCGCCACCAAGAGCTTGAAATCGGTCGTCTTGGGTCTGGCCTCTGACCCATCGAATGTAGATTTGTTGGAGTACCACGGCGAGCTTCCAGGTCCCGAATGTCACGTACCATTCAATGTCCTCGAGGTTACGCCCGGTTCGGCCGGCGTAACGCGCTATGGCCTCGGCGCGTCGTATCCAACCTTCTGCGTCGGTGGGCATCGGATTGAGTGTCGAGGGAGCTTCGCCCGGTTCGTACCATGTTGCGAGCAGGGTTCCCAGGTCCGCCAGAGGGTCGCCCCGTGTCGCCATATCCCAGTCGTACACCGCGACTGCCTGACCCGGGTCATCCGGGGAAACTGCCATGTTGTCCAGGCGCCAGTCGTTGTGAATCAGGGTTGGTCGCCCCGACACGGGAAGATTTCTCCCGAGCCACACCCCAACCTCGTCGGCAATCGCATTGGGCTCGTTCTTGGATCGCTCCCACCGTTCTGTCCAGCCGGTGACCTGTCGTTCCAGGAATCCGTCGGGATGACCGAGGCCGTCGAGGTCGCATTCGACCGGGTCGACAGCGTGTAAATCTGCGAGTGTGTCGACTACTACCGTGGAGAGGGCTCGGTTGGCCGCGACGTCACGCCCCCCGCCGAACAGCTCTGGCACTTCGTTCTTGACGACGATTCCAGACCGTCGCTCCATTAGGAAGAAGGTCGTGCCGATGACAGATTGGTCGTCACAGAATGCGATCGCTCGAGGCGCCAGCGGATAGGATTTCCAGAGTCGAGAGAGCACCCGATATTCGCGAGACATGTCGTGGCTGCTGGCCGCAATCGGCCCGAGTGGTGGTCGCCGCAGTACCAATTCGGTTCCATCGCTGTACGTCAACAGGTAGGTGAGATTCGCCTTGCCATTGGAAAACTGCTCAACGGTGGGGATTCCGCCAAGGATTTCTCCTTGGGTGCGCGCCCAAGTCTGATACTGCTCAACGTCGAATCCTTCATCGTCTCGCACCGGGATCAGATCGCTCACGCCGAGCAACAGTAGTGGGTTTATCCTGGTCCTATGTCGACACCATTTGAAATCTCAGACCGCCTTTCCGAGGACATCGCCGACCTGCAGCCGGTTGCCGCAACTTTCTACGGGGTTCCCGGACGCGACCATCTATGGGGTGATTTTTCACCGACGGGCCAGGCGTCGTTGGCCGACCTCTCGGCTCGCTATATCGACGAACTGGCGCCTCATCTCGACCATCCCGAGGAGAAACAACGTCTTGCGGCACGGGCGATTACTGCAGACTTGCGAGAAAATATCGATCGTCATGGGGCCGGCGAGCATCTGATCGCTCTGAATCACATCTTCTCTCCGCCCCAGATCTTGCGGGATGTCTTCGATGTCATGGACCCATCCAATGAGGACTCCTGGCAGGCCATCGTTTCCCGTCTCAAGACCATTTCTGATCCATTGACCGGTTACCGCCTATGTCTCCAGGCTGGCCTCGATTCGGGCCAGGTGGTGGCAAAACGCCAGGTGGAGTCAGTCGTACAACAGTGCCGTTCGCTGGCATCGGACGAATCGCGTTTTCTAAAGTACGTCGGGATGGCCCAGGATCTCGGTCGTGACGTCGATGAGATTTCGGATGCAGTGGGAATTGCCCGCACTGCCTACGGCGACCTCGCTGACTGGCTGGAGGAAGAGTATCTACCGAAGGCTCGAGAGGAGGACGGAGTTGGCCGGGAGCGTTATCTCCGGGCAACCGAGTACTTCCTGGGTATCGAGATCGATCCTGACGAGACCTACGAGTGGGGCTGGAGTGAGGTACATCGGCTTCGCTCCGAAATGGAGAAGACCGCCGCCGAGATCGATCCCGATAAAACGATCGCAGAAGTCATCGAGATGCTCGACACCGACCCGGAGCGGATGGCCCCGAGCCATCAGGCCTTCGCCGAATTTGTCGAGGGGATCCAGGCGGAGGCAGTCGATCAGTTGGCAGGCAAGCACTTCGATGTCCCGGAGGAATTGCGCAAAGTCACCGTCAACATCGCTCCAGGGGACGGGGCACTCGGTGCCTGGTACCACGGTCCATCGGAAGATCTGAGTCGGCCCGGTTCGATCTGGTACGCCCCTGGTTCCAGAACAGCCATTCCGGTGTGGCAAGAAGTCTCGACCGCCTACCACGAGGGCTTCCCCGGCCATCATCTCCAGGTAGGCATCGGGGTGATGCTCAGCGATGAGGTATCGCGTTATCACCGGCTCTTCATGTGGAAATCGGGAGCGGGTGAAGGCTGGGCACTCTATGCCGAACGGCTGAT
>JBGTGL010000150.1:0-4416 GCA_041746755.1 Acidimicrobiia bacterium
GGCGTCCTGGGCCTCACTGTCAACGGGTAGAAGTGCCTCGAGTTCGGTCTCCTGGTAGCCACCAAGGGCGAAGGAGTTATCGCCTCCGATTACGACCATCCCCCGTCCCAGGTCGCGAACAAACGTGCCCAACGTTCCAACTTGCTCGTCTTTGAGTTGTAGCGCGCTGACATTTACCAGCAACACCGCGCGATGGAGTGAGAGTTCGTTGAGGGTGGGGAATTCTTCCGCGCTCGTGGCGTCAACGAGGAGGCCGCGTGCCTCCAGTGCTTCCTTGATGATGTCGCCCTCGCCCTGAGAACCTTCGATCATCAGAACGCTCGCCGGGCCCCGGACCTCGACTGCGGTGGCGGTTTCGTCGTTTTCGTCGACTTCATCTCCGGCGATCTGGATTCGTGCGGTGAGGTCTTGGAGGCCGGGGGACGATGAGTCGACGCTGTAAGTGAATACATTGGATCCCGGGACGAGGTCGACCGTTTCTCGGGCGATGACTTCGCCATCGGATAGCAATTCCAGTTCGCCTCGGGATGAGATCGAAGAAAGAACTTCGACGCTCGCTTCGAAACTCTCGCCCTCGTTGACGAAGCTGGGAACGTCGATAGCTCCGATTGCGGCGTCGGTTCGAAGTTCGCCGCTAACCGTGTGAACCTCGACGACCATGCCGAGTGCGGTGAGCCGATCGACCTCATCTTCGAGACTGCCGGCGTTGGTCCTGCCATCGGACACGATCACCAGTCGCTGCTTGGTGGTGCCGTCGAGCAGGCTTTCACCAAGGCGCAGGGCCCGGGCGAAGTTGGTAGCCGTGCCGTCGACAGCAGGTTCGTTGAAGTAGTCATTCTGGCCAACCGGTGTGGACACCCGGGCGTCTTTGCCAAACTCGACTACCGCCCACCGATTGTCACCGGCTTCGGTAATGGCCGCTTGGACCCATGCCCGGGCCGACTGGGTCGAACTTCCCAGCGACTCGGAAGTGTCGACCAGGAAAACGGTCGTCACCGACTCATTGCTGAAACTCAGCGACGGGTTGATCAAGGCGAGAAGGATCAATGCCACTATGAAGCCGCGGGTGGCCAATCCCCACCGCCATTGTCTCTTCGGAACACCGACCTGTCGGGCGCTTACGGTGAGTTCGACGGCGAGAATCACGAGCAAGGCCACCAATACCCAGGGCAAGATCGACCGGGCGATGACGGCTGCCTCGGCAAAGTCAGGGGCATCTTCTCCAGCAGCCGACCGGATTTGATCCAGCTGTTTGACCGGCTGTACCCGGGACTCTGAGGAAGCGGAGTTCACGGCGATCGTCAGGACCTGGGAGTCGGGTAGGTCGACCCTCCAGAACCCGCCAATATCTGCGATCGGGGCCGGCTGGGATGAGTCGATGTTTTGGGTAACACCACGTGGATCGGTGACTCTTGCGGCGTCCTCGGGCAGCGGAACGCGGTCGCCAACGGTGATCGAAGCGGTCGTGGCTTCGGCTGCCGCCAGTTCGCCGACCATTCGGGCGCCGATGATCGGGAAGGCGATGTTGACCGGGAGATTCGATTGCTCCAGGGTGAATGCGATGTAAAAGAAGGCCGTCCCCTGGTTGCTGCCCCGCACCAGAAGGGGGGCGCCGGGTGCCCCGAGTAGCACCTCTCCGTTCTCTACCGTCAGGATCTGGGCATCGGCGATGGCGATCCGTGACACATCGATGTCACGAAGGAGAGGGTCATCAGCTACCAGCGTCGGGATGGGATCGTCGGTGCGCCCGGTTGGTGAGATTCCGGGGACGCCACCGGGAACGTCGACTGCAATAAACGGCGTTTTGGTATCGGGTGGTACGCCGACGCCGAGATAGATTTCGAAATCAACCTCTTCGCCGGGAGCGACGTTGAGATCGACATCGGGAATGGCGGCAAGTAATTGGTCGATGAAGAATGTGCTTTCTCCATATACCCTGGCCTTCAGACCGCTGGTGACCGGGGCGGCGACGAAGCGCTGGTTGTCGAAGGCGATCAAGTCTTCGCCATCGAGATAAGCGGCCACTTCTTGACCGAGTGGCAATTCGAAGAGCTCCTCGACCACTTGACCTACGGGTATCTCCAGATCCCGTCGATCGATCGTAACCCCGTCGACGTCGATGCGGAGAGTTTGAAATGCTTTGGGGCCTCCAGTCGATTCGATTGTGACCCGTGCTTGAAGTCCGCCCGGCCCGGCGGTGACTGAAAGACCGGTGATGGCCCGGTTGGTGTCGGTTTTGCCGACGGGTTCGAAACGGGTGTCGAGCGGAGCTAGCCGCTGGTCGGTCTCGGTGAGCCCGCCATCGGAAATCAAAACAAATCCGGTGGGCCGCTCCGCGGAAACCAGCGACTCGGCCAGGGCAAAGGCTGCCTCATAGTCAGCACCGCCAGAGTTGGTCGCAATGCGGTTTACCGCCCGGTCGAACTCGGCGACGTCCTGGCTCTCGTTGAGGAGGATTGTGGGGTTTGACGAAGCGACCACGACGCTGGCAGCGCCCCCATCAGGGATCTCGGCCCGAAGATCCTGTGCCCGCTGGGTGGCATCGGCTATCCGATCAGGAGACCCATCGACTGCTGACATCGAACCGGAGGCGTCGATGATGAAGACCGTGTGTTCGGCGAGAACTGCTGTTTCGGTTCGGGCGGGGTTGGCCAGAGCAAGAGCGAACAACAAAACGGCGAGAATTTGGAGGAGAAGTAGCAAGCTCCATCGCAGTCGCTGCCACGGTTCGGCCGCGGTTATCGAGTGTTTCAACCCGTCCCAATGGAGCAACGAAGAAACCAGGGTTGGTGGCCGACGAGGAGTCAGCATGTGCAGGATGATGATTGGAACGAGCAGCCCGAGGGCGAGCAGGCCCCACGGGGACAGGAGTGTCATCGCAAGACGCCGCTTTCCCGCCACGACGTCAGTAGGAGGTCTTCGATGTCCGAAGCCGGCGTCAGCGGGATGTAGGCGCCGCCCACGCTCAGGGTTTTCGAGCGGACTTGCTCTTTCCAATCGGAGACGCGTTTGGCGAATGTCTCGAGGATGTCTTCGGTAACGCTGACGGTGAGGCGTTCTCCATCCTCACGGTCGACGAGCATCAGATCTCCGGCGAGTTCTGGCGTCACGTCCTCCTCCGCCAATAGGTGCATGATGGTGAGGTCCGACCCCGCAGACCGCAGGCCAATCAACGCTGGCCACTCCGGAGTGAGAAGATCGCTGATGACGATGGTGATCCCAGGTGGGCCCGCCCGACTGAGCAGATGTCCTGCCGCCTTTGCGAACGGTGTCATTCCTCCAGCGTCCAACGAGTCCAGGTATGAGAAGAGTGCAGGTATCCCGGATCGCCCGGCGAACCGTGGGGCGGTCCCCCGTTCGGGGAAGGTGTGGATGCTCACCGAGTCATGCGACGACAACGCGATGAATCCAAGGGCCGCGGCGATTCGTTTGGCGTGGCTGAGCTTGCCCTCCGAAGCCATCGAATCGGAGGTATCGATGAGAAAGCGGACTGTGATTTCATCGTCGGCCTCATAGAGTTTGATCAAGACCTGGTCGAGGCGGGCGAGGACGTGGTAGTCGATCCGTCTGAAATCGTCACCCGGGTTGTATTCCCGGAAGTCAGCGAAATCCACCGTATTCCCGTAGCGTTTCGAACTGTGCTCGCCACCGAACTTGCCCACCAGCCGATGTCGGCTGTGGAGTTGAAGGCTCTCCAGACGGCTCATCAACTCCGGGCTGAGGAGAGTCACGGGATGCCCCGGATTTCAGCCTTTGGCTCCGGTGTGTCTTCGATGATCTGTTCGATGAGCGTGTCGGGATGGACTCCTTCGGCGACCGCTTCGTACCCGAGAACGAGACGGTGGCGCAGCGCCGGGAGAGCAGCCCACCGGATGTCACCGGCGGTCACATGGGGACGCCCATCGAGGAGGGCAGCTGCCTTGGCTCCCAGGATGATCGCCTGGCCACCGCGTGGGGATGCCCCCCAACGGACGTAGCGTTTCACCGGTGGCGATACCCTGGGGCTGTCGGGGTGGGTGGCCTCGACCATCAAGGAGACGTAGCGGAGTAAGTGCGAGGCGATCGGCACGGTGGGGGTGATTCCGATCATCCGGGTAAGGGCGGCGGCGTCGGCGATCCGAGGCACTTCGGTTGATTCGCCGCCGGTAGTGCGGCGCAGGATTTCTTCCAATACCTCCGCATTCGGAGAGGGCACGCGCGCCTTGAACATGAACCGGTCGAGCTGTGCTTCCGGGAGCGGGTAGGTGCCTTCTTGCTCCAACGGGTTTTGAGTGGCGATGGTGATAAACGGCAGGTCGAGCACGTGGGTCGTGCCGTCGACGGTGACTTGCCGCTCCTGCATGGCTTCCAGCAAGGCCGACTGTGTTTTCGCCGGGGCACGGTTGATTTCGTCGGCAAGCAGCAAATTCGTGAAAA
>JBGTGL010000151.1:0-2812 GCA_041746755.1 Acidimicrobiia bacterium
ACATATGTTGGGGCCTGGTGGAATCGGGCGAGGTCATAAGGCGTCCTCATCGCCACAACCACGGTCGGAATGCCTGTCGCAAGCATGGCGTCGACCAGCTGTGCCTGGCCAGCGGTTGCGTCGAGAGTGCCGATGATGACCAGGTCGTGGTTCCTTGCCTCCTCGACAGACCTCGCTATCTGTCCCACGCCGGGGTCGAATTCGACAATTAGCTCTGAGGTTGCTGGATGAATGTCACGGATCGACTCAGCAAGCGACGGCTCCTGGAGAGATGAGGTGTCGGCGGGAGTGAGGTCTAACGGTCGCGGCATCACGGCAAGGATCCGTTTATCAGACTCAAGATGTATCGGAAGTGTGCCTACGTCGTCGCGAACCAGAGTTATCGATCGTCTCGCCACTTCCATTGCCAGTTCCTGGTGTTCTTCCGATCCGACGATTGACAGATCCGGATCTGGAAATGTTGCGATCCACCGGACCAAGTCATCCAATCGTTGGTTGACACGCGAGGGCGTGCTCGACACCATCCCGGCCTGTGCGGGCCCATAAAGGAGTAGATCGGCTCCGGCTGCTAGCGGCGCATCCGGCGGCCTTCCGCCGAACCCACCCATGTCGAGGGCGTCGGTGATTATCAACCCGGAGAATCCAAGGTTCTCCCGAATCACGCCACCGAGTGTCTCGGGCGAAACGCTCGTCGGTAGATCGCGATCACCTGTTACGGCGGGGAGGCCATAGTGGCCGACCATGACCAGCCTGGCCCCGGCCGCGATTCCTGCGCGAAACGGGGCGAACTCCACGCGTTCCAAACGTTCCAGATCGAGATCGAGGACCGGGAGACCATGGTGCGGATCTATCGCCGCCTCACCTTTCCCGGGAAAGTGTTTCAGGGTCGCTGCCACTCCTTCACTCTGCAATCCATTGACAAACGCAGCGGTCATCGTGGCCACGGCTTCGGCATCCTCTCCGAACGAACGTATCCCCATCGAGGGGTTGTAGGGCCGACTCGCGACGTCGGCCACCGGAGCGAGGTCGACGTTGATACCCAGCGCCCGGAGTTCTCGTCCGATGGCAACCGCCACACGTTGAGTGAGTAGCGGATCTCCGACGGCCCCCAGGGCCATATTCCCCGCAAATGGTGTCGTGTCGCTGCCGGCGCCGAGGAGCTGCCCGCCCTCTTGGTCGACGGCGACCAACAAAGTTCGGCCCGCGGTCTGAACGAGCTCATCGACCAGCGAGCGGGTTTGGCTCGCGCTTTCGATGTTGAGCGACCGGTACAACATGACCCCGGCCACTTTTGGGTCGGCGACTAGCTCAGCCGTGGCACGGTCGACAGTCGTGCCCTGAAAAGAGACGAGTGCGTTCCCGCTCGAAGCAACCAACTTGTTCAGCCCTTGACCGAGCCCGCCAACAAGCCTCGAACGAAGTAGCGCTGCAGCGACAGGAAGACAATCAGCGGTATCAGCATTGAGACGAATGCTGCCGCTGAAAGAAGATGGAACGCTTCCCCGCGTGAGCCGACGATTGATGCAAGTTCAATGGTTAGAACAGCGACATCCGACGAGGTTCCGAGGAATACCAGGGCGACCAGGAAATCGTTCCAAACCCATAGAAATTGGAAGATGGCAAAGGCTGCAAGGGCGGGTACGGAGAGCGGCAACACAATGCGAACGAAGGCTGTGAATGGCGAGGCACCGTCAATGTACGCCGACTCAAAAATGTCTTTGGGAAGTTGTGAGATGAATCCGTAGAGAAGAAAGACTGCCAATGGCAGCCCAAATCCCGTATGAGCCAACCAGATGCCGATGAAAGTTCCGGTGAGGTTGGCACCTTGATAGACCTGGAGCAGCGGTACCAGCGCGAGCTGGAGCGGCACAACCAGCAGGGCAACGATGACCCCGAACAACAAATTGCGGCCCCTGAACTTGAGCCAGGCGAACCCGTAGGCGGCGAAAGCGGCGAGGGTCACGGGGATGATCGTCGCCGGGATGGTCACTATCAGGCTGTTGATCATGGCATCGAACAAGCCACCCGAGCTGAGGACCCGCTCATAGTTGGCGAGGGTCCATTCAGTCGAGAAGGGGTTGACTAGAGCCGTCCACCAACCCGTCGTGCTGCTCTCCACCGAGGTTCGAAACGAGTTGATCAGCAGGCCAAGCGTGGGGATGGTCCACAGCGCAACTATCGCGAATACCGTGATTCTGACCCACCAACCGGCCTTCGGGGTGCCATCGGATCGTCTCTTCCGTGCAGCTTTGGGTTTGGATTTGGTGGTGGTGGTCATGCGTTGATTCCCTGACGCCGTGTGTTTCTGATGTTGATCACCATGATCGGAATCACGGCTATCAGGAGAATCACAGCCATCGTTGTAGCCTGAGCGAAGTTACGGAATCGGAACATCTCCTGGTACATCCGCACAGCAATCACAGATGTGTCGAAATTTCCACCTGTTGTGACGAAAATGATGTCAAAGACCTTCAACACGGCGATGGCGATTGTGGTGTAGACGGTTAGGAGGGCACCTCTGATCGAGGGAACGGTGATCTTGAAGAAGGTCTGGGTCTCGGTCGCCCCATCGATACGGGCCGCATCGAGCAATTCTGTGGGAACCCCTTTGATCGCGGCCGAGAGGACGACCATTGCGAAGCCGACCTGTAGCCAGACCATGATGACAATCAGGGCCAGGGTATTCCACGGGATTACCTGGAGCCAGGCGACGGGCTCGACCTGATCTATCCAACCCCAGTTCACGAATATGCCACCGACCCAAAGCCACGCTGCGTTGAGAATGCCGATTTGGGGTTGCCCGGGGGGTTTC
>JBGTGL010000152.1:0-11081 GCA_041746755.1 Acidimicrobiia bacterium
TTGACAACCCGGCACGGGCGAGGTTATAAATCATCAGACGACTGACGACTTCCTCCAAAGACTGAGGACCATTGGACTTTGTGATCGGCTGCGACGTAGGCACCCAGAGCAGTAAGGGTTTGCTTGTCGACGCAGATGGCCGAGTACGGGCCACAGCTTCAGCTAGCCACGACGTCGAGTTCCCGGCTCCGGGCCACGCACAACAGAATCCTGATGCCTGGACTGAAGCGATCAGACAAATCCTCACCCAACTCGCGTCGCAGACCGACGGAACGGTCAGCCACATCGCGATTGCGGCCCAGCTGGATGGAATAGTCCCTGTCGACTCGGCGCTCCGCCCTCTCCACGACGCTCTGATATGGATGGATCGTCGAGCGTCCATGCAAGCTGAGCACCTGAGGGACAAAGTTGGTGCGGAACGCATCTTTGATATCACGGGACTCAACTGCAACGCATCGCACACGGCCCCGAAGATGATGTGGCTTCGCGACCAATTAGGGACTCCTGTCGCAAAGTTCCTCCCCGTGGGTTCTTTCGTTAACTCGTGGTTGACGGGAGTGGTGGCCCAAGACCCGGCGAACGCCTCATCGACAATGCTCTATGACGTGGCTGAGCGGAAATGGGCAGACGAGCTGGTCGATGCTTCCGAACTCGACCCTCGTACCTTCCCTGAAGTTGCCGGATCAACCGAGGTCCTCGGGTCGATAAGGCCCGAGCTCGCAGACGAGGTCGGTCTCGCCCGCGACATCGAGATACTCACGGGGACCGGCGACGACCACGCCTCGGCGATAGGAGCCGGAGCGGTCCTAACCGGAATCGTGGCCGACGTCACAGGGACGGCCGAGCCGATAGGAATGACCACGGAGACGCCCATCTTCGACCCCGACCATCTTGTTGAAACCCATGTCCATGCCATGCCCGACCGCTGGTTTATCGAAAATCCGGGGTTCGTTTCTGGAGGGAGTGTCCGCTGGATCGCCGGCCTGCTTGGCATAGATGACAGCGAGGTTTTTGACCTCGCTGCCGAAGCTCCACCCGCTTCGAAGGGCTTCACGTTCATCCCTGCGCTTTCCGGAGCTATGACGCCGCGGTGGAACGACCACATGCTTGGCGGGTTGGCGGGAGCGTCGATGGATCAGGGGAGAGCCGACTTGTGTCGGGCGGTGATCGAGGGTTGCAGTTTTGCACTGCGAGACATCGTTGACCGCCTGGCCGGCCTGGGCCTCCGCGTCGATGGGCTCCGAGTAACCGGGGGTGGTGCCAGAAGCAACCTGTGGCTCCAGATCAAAGCCGACGTCACTGGAGTCCCGGTGCGAGCCGTGGCGGGAGAGGGAGCGGCCATGGGTGCGGTCTGTCTCGCCTCTGTCGCAGCCGGGTGGTTTGACAACATAGAAGCTGCTTCGCAGTCGTTGGTTGAAGTCGGTCCCGAAATCTTCGAGCCTGAGACTGGGCTATCCGGGGTGTACGAAGCCGGCTACCAGCGCTATCGCCAGGTTTTCGATGCTCTCGAATCGGTCTATCAGCCATGAGCGATTCGACCCGGGAGATCGCAGCTGATCTGCGCCGATCAGCCGAGGAGCTGTCCCAGGGCCAGGCGAAGGTGGGGCTGAAACGGATATTCCTTGGTCCCAATGCCCTCGACCGTCTTCGTTCCGAAGTCGACTCGGTCGCCGGGAGCGGGCCGGTCGTGATTCTCGAGGACCGCACTCCGATGCGACGCAGCGACGACGACTTGAAGCAGCTGGTCGAGCAGCTCCTCGATGGAAGATCCGGTGTGAAACGGGTCTCGCTCGGTATGGATCACGAACAACTACACGCCGACGAGTCGACGCTGGCAGAAGCCCGGGCGTTGGTGGTTGGGGCGAGTTGCGTGGTGACCGTGGGTTCGGGAACTATCACTGACATCGGCAAGGACGCCTGTCACTCCAACGGAGGTACGCCTTTGGTGGTGATTCAGACCGCTCCGTCTGTAAACGGTTACTCAGACGACATGGCGGTCATCCTCAAAGACGGAGCGAAACGTACGACTCCCTCCATCTGGCCGACGACGTTGCTCATCGATACCCAAATTCTCCAGGGTGCCCCCCAGAGTCTCATCGCCTCGGGATACGCGGAGATGATGGCCATGTTCACTGCGCCAGCTGACTGGAAACTGGCCCAACTGGTCGGACTTGACGAAAGCTATCGTGAGGCGATTGTGGACATGTTCCGACCCATGGGTCCACAGTTGTTGTCATCTGCGCCCGGAATCGCCGCAAGGGAGAGCGACGCAATCGAACTCCTCGCCACGTTGCTCACTTACACGGGAGTAGCCATGGGGATAGCCGGCAGGACCGCTCCGCTGTCGGGCACTGAACATCTCATCAGCCATCTGATAGACATGTCGGCTCCGGCCGAAGGGGTACCCACCGGTCTCCACGGGGCCCAGGTGGGAGTGGGCGCGGTAATTGCGGCGGTGATCTGGAAACGAGCCGTGAAACAAGTGACGCCCGACAAGCTGATCCGACGATCAGTTGACAGGACCCGGGCGGAGGCGGCCGTGGGCGATGCCTTCGGGCGGCTGGATGACACCGGCGCAATGGCCGCCGAGTGCTGGACGGACTACCAGAGCAAGCTCACCCGATGGGAGAGCGCCTCTATTCGTGATGACAATGCGAATCAGCTGGTCGACAGGCTGACCGACCTCGCCTCAGAAATCGTGGAACCGGGAGCCATAATCGATGCTCTGAGCACGGCCGGGGCACCCACCCGTTTCTCCGAGTTGGATCCTCCGGTAAGCAGAGACAGAGTCCGATGGGTCGTGGGCTCGGCGCCTTTGATGCGCGACAGGTTCACGATCATCGACCTTGCTGCGCTGACGGGCGGCTGGACCGCCACCGACGTCGAGGAAGTACTGGACGAGGCTGCGGAGCTCGGGGGCGGCTGGTGAACCTGGTCGACCGGTATGACGGATTCGTCTTCGACCTGGATGGAACGGTCTATCTCGGTGACGCCCTCCTCCCCGGTGCCGCTGACACGATTGCCGCAATCCGCGGCGCAGGAAAACCGATTGTCTACCTGACGAACAAGCCGTTGGACCCTTCTGTCGAATACGCCGACAAGCTGACCCGCCTAGGTGTGAAGACCAGCGTTGAGGACGTGGTCTCTTCGCTCGACAGCCTCATCTCCTATATGTCGTCGGTACACGCCGGGTCGAAAGTCATATGCGTGACCGAAGAGTTGGTCATCCAAACACTCCGGGGTGTCGGGTTCGACGTACTTCCACTCGACGCAGCCGAAGAGGCTGCAGTAGTGGTGGTCTCCTTCGATCGCACCTTCGACTACGCCAAGCTGCACGCGGCCTTCAGGGCTGTCAGGGCCGGGGCCGTGATCGTCGCCACGAATCCCGATCCGTATTGCCCCACGCCCGAAGGCGGCCTGCCGGATTGTGCCGCAATGCTCGCCGCCATCGAGGTGAGCACCGGTACCACGGCAGAAGTGGTCTTGGGAAAGCCGTCGCC
Organism: Acidimicrobiia bacterium; assembly: GCA_041746755.1. Taxonomy (GTDB): domain Bacteria; phylum Actinomycetota; class Acidimicrobiia; order Spongiisociales; family ZC4RG35; genus MA-ANB-1. Next base: position 3,501 of record JBGTGL010000152.1, read on the forward strand.
TCGGATGATCCAGGCGGTGCTGGAACGCATCAACCTCCCGCGGGAAGGACTTCTGATGGTGGGAGACCGTGCCGGCACAGACGTGGTCATGGCTCATGCCGCCGACATCGATTCCGCCCTGGTCCTCTCCGGAGCCACAACCAGAGCCGAGGCAGTCGCATTCGAGCCCGCACCAAAGTATTTGTTCGACGACCTGAGCGGGTTGCTGGATCAACAACCGGAACCGGAATACGTGAAAGGCAACTAGTGGAATTCATATTCATGCTCACCCACAACGACCAAACCGTGGAAAATGCCGCGGAGGTCTACAAAGAGATACGGAATACCCCGCTTCGGCTGGCGGGGTTCAAAGACGTAGGTGCAACGCCAGTCACGCGGCGGAGCCTCACAGACGCCATGCACGCCGACGGTCGGGAGGTCTTCCTCGAGGTCGTCTCTACCTCTCGTGATGAAGAACTGAGATCCATCGAGGCGGCACTCGAAGTTGGCGTCGACTACTTGCTCGGAGGCACTCACTACGACGATGCGCTTGGTCTCCTCGAAGGATCATCGCTGCGCTATTTCCCATTCCCGGGGACGATCGTCGGTCATCCTTCTCGTCTCGAGGGCACGGTCGAGGCGATCGCTGAACACGGACGGGAGTTGGTATCGAAACCAGGTGTCCACGGACTCGACCTGCTCGCCTATCGCCACGATTCAGTGGATCCACCGACTCTCACCAGGGCCGTGGTCGAAGCTTCCCGGCATCCGGTCATCGCAGCAGGGAGTGTCGACAGCGAGCAGCGGATAGTGGACCTTGCAGCAGCCGGGGCATGGGCATTCACCATCGGTGGAGCGATATTCGAGGGACAACTACCCGGAGCGCCTTCGATCTCCTCCCAGATCGAATGGACGATGGAGGTGGCGAACCGCCCATGATCAATCCGCTCGAAACCCGATCGACTTGGCTGGCCCGTGCGCAAGCCTCGCCGGCCGATGTTGTTGTAGTTGGGGGCGGCATCAACGGAGTCGGCATTGCTCTCGACGCTGCCAGCCGCGGCTTACGGACTGTCCTCTTAGAGCGCGACGACCTGGGAGTTGGCACTTCGAGCAGATCTTCGAAACTGATCCACGGGGGTCTTCGATATCTGGAGCGTTTCGAGTTCGGACTCGTTCGGGGGGCTCTCGCCGAACGACACTTGCTCAATACCTTCCTCGCTCCCCATCTGGTGAGGATCGAACGCTTCACCGTGCCGGTATATGGTTCTTGGTGGCAGTTGCCATATGTTGCCAGCGGGCTGTCTCTCTACGACCTCCTCGGGGGACGCCGCGACGGTCGCTTCCACCGTCTCACTCGCGCTCAAGCGCTTTCGGCCATCCCTGGTTTGCGTGAGGAGAAACTCAGAGGGGCTCTTGACTATGCCGATGGCGTGTTTGACGACGCCCGGCTAGTAGTAGCTGTCGCGAGAAGCGCTGCTCGATTCGGGGCAGCGATCCTCACCCAATGCGAGGTAGATCTTACGACTCGGGCTAATGGTTCCAACCCGAGCGTCCTTGTGACTGATCGGATCGACGGCGAACAACTGAAAATTGAGGCGCGGGTTGTAATTGACGCTACGGGGGCTTTTGATTTTGAACCAAGCACGACCGACCGGCTTCTGCCCTCGAGAGGAGCGCACCTGGTAGTTCCTCGCTCGAGAATTCCGATCGACTCCGGTTTGACTCTGAGGACGGACGGGCGCGTTGTCTTTGTGATTCCTTGGGGGGAGCATTGCCTGATCGGAACCACCGATGTGCCCCATGAGGGTCATGTCGATCGTCCCACTGCCACCCGGGAAGAGGTCGCCTATCTTCTCGATTCTCTAGCCGAGACCCTCGATGTGCAGCTTTCGCCTGAAGACATCGTTTCAACCTTTGCGGGCATTCGCCCGCTTGTCGGCAAGGCTGATAATCCGTCTGCCGTGAGCCGGGAAGACGCAATCGAAGAGCGCAAACCGGGGGTCATCACCGTACGCGGCGGGAAATATACGACTTATCGACGTGTGGCAGAGAGGGCAATCGACTTTGCAGCACCGCGGTTTGGAAAGCTTCCACCTTCACCCACGTCTCGTCTACCGGTGGTAGGTGCATTGCCGAAGGGCCTCCTCAGTGAGCTGGCTGTCGAATTGTCGACCGAGACCAAACTCGGATTCGAGTCAGCGGAACACCTGGTAATGCGGTACGGCAGTGAGGCGCGCCAGGTGGCTCTGATCGCCGCGACGGAAGATCTGTCGGCGCCTTTGGTCGAGGGGCTGCCCTACTTGAAAGCCGAAGCCGTTTGGGCAATTCGCCACGAGTACGCCATGTCCATCGACGATGTGCTCGCCCGTCGGACACGCCTGACTCTCGAGGATCGTGATCACGGCAAGGAGGCGGCTGTCTTCGTAGCCGACCTGCTTGCAGACACGCTCGGATGGACAAGCCCGCAACGAGAATCAGCTGTGGAGCAGTACAGGAGAAACGTCTCAGTCGAGTACGGCGTCCCAGGGCCACTCCTGCAAGGAGTCGCCACATGAGTGCCGAACGTGGTGCTGTGGAAGTGAGAGCAGTCTCGAAATTGTTTGGTTCGGTGAAGGCAGTTGACGGGGTGGGCTTCAACCTGGAGCCGGGGACATTCTTCGCCCTGCTTGGCCCCTCAGGGTGCGGCAAGACGACCATTCTCAGGATGATCGCTGGATTCGAAGAGCCGTCGGAGGGGTCCATTCTCATCGGAGGCGAACCGGTCGAGGGAATTCCGCCATATCAGCGTCCCGTCAACACTGTCTTTCAAGACTACGCCCTGTTCCCCCACATGAATGTGGTCGACAACGTCCAATACTCACTGCAGCAGACCCGCCCCAAGCTGGAGAAGGACGAGATAACCCGACGGGTGGGCGAAGTCCTCGACCTGGTCCAACTCAAAGGCCTCGAAAGCCGACGGATGTGGGAACTCTCGGGGGGGCAACAGCAACGCGTCGCCCTGGCCCGTGCGCTGGTATCCCGACCCCAAGTCTTGCTGCTCGATGAGCCCTTGTCGGCGCTCGACGCGAAATTGCGCGCCGAGATGCAGACGGAGCTCAAGTCGCTGCAACGCGAGGTCGGGATCACCTTCGTCTTTGTCACTCACGACCAAGAAGAGGCAATGTCTATGGCAGATCGCGTTGCCGTGATGAAAGCCGGCAAGATCCTCCAGGACGACTCACCGGAGTCGATCTACGACTTCCCCGTTGACACCTTCGTCGCCGATTTCGTCGGGAGCATGAATCTCTTCAGAGGCAGGTTTTCAGGAACCGAAGGCGACAAAGCAGTCGTCGAGTGTGAGGGCGGTGTCCGCCTTCTTGGAACGGCGCCGAGCGCGGAGCACCAACCGGGAAGTCCGGTGGCACTTGCGGTACGCCCCGAACGGATAGGGATCTCTCCGTCGGACCCGAATAGCTCGCCGATCGCGTTCGACGACGCACGCACCCGTGTCGCCGGCCGCGTGGTCCATCGCACCTTTCTCGGCGATCACCTCACCTACCGCGTCCAAGTCGACGCAATGGGTGTCGTGACCGTGCGCACCACGCGCACGGCGCCGGCAGCAACCGAGATGTTCGCCACCGACGAAGAGGTAACTCTGGATTGGGCGCATGAGGGCGCTCGAGTGATCCCCGACGTTGGCCGCGCGACAAATGGGAACGGACGGGGCTCTGACCCCGAAATGGAAGGACGGAACCTATGAGAGAAAAACACCCGCGATACGGCTGGCGAAGCTATATCGCACTGGTCGGGGCGGTAGCCCTGGTGCTGGGGGCTTGCGCCCCGGAAGCATCCGAAGACACCGACGCGAGTGTGACGACAGTCGCCTCCGGAGGTGAGGGAGGAGACCTCGGCGACACGCTGAACATCGCAACCTGGCCGAATTACCACGATCAGGCGACACTTGACGCGTTCACGGCTGAAACCGGTGTGAATGTCAACGTGAACGTGTTCGGGTCGACCGAAGAGATGGAGGCGCTACTCCGTGCCGGTAACTCCGGCCTCGATATCGTCGTGCCCACTCATTATGCGGTGCCGGCGTGGATCGAAGACGGTCTGATCGAAGAACTCGACTACGCGAAGATGGGCGATCCCGACCTGTCCGATTGGAACTCGGCCTTTGTCGATCAGCCTTTCGATCCGGGCAACACGTACTCGATCCCCAAGAACTGGGGGACTACTGGAATCATCTACGCGCCCGAAGCTGGCGAGCCAGTGACAAGCTGGGCCGACTTCTTCGAACGCGCCAGCGACGATCTCACCGATCGCGCAGTGATCGTCGACCACCAGATATCAACGATTGGATCGGCAGCCGTGGCCCTTGGCTATGACCTGAACACGACAGATCCAGATGAGCTGGCCGAGATAGAAGCGATGCTGATCGAGCTGAAGCCGAGTTTGTGGGCGATCAGTTCCGATGTTCAGCCAGCGCTTCGTAACGGCGACACATGGGCATCGATGGCTTGGACTGGCGACGGTGTCCAGGTTGTGCGGGACAACCCCGAGTACGTCTACGTCATCCCCGATGACGGCGGCGAGCTCTGGGTCGACAACTGGACTGTGGCGTCCGATGCTCCGCACAAGGATGCGGCCTACGCATTCATGGAGTTCATACTCCGACCCGAGAACTCTGCGGCGGACACAGAGTTCATCTTGTTCCCCCACGCCAATCCGGCCGTGACCCCGTTGCTCAGCGACGAAGTCGCCAACAACGAGGTGATCTATCCGAGCGAGGCAGCAATCGGCCGGATGACGCTCTCCTCGGCGGAGGCGTACAACAGCCAGGAACGGGCGGAGATGTGGGCGAGGGTCAAGTCCTCTTCCTAAGCACATGAAGAGCTCGCTCCAAGAAGAACCAACCGTTGGCGGGGAGCAGTCGGAACAGCCGACTGCTCCCCGGCGGGCGAAAGGAACCAAAAGACTGCTCCTGGCCATGTCGGCTCCCGGCGTGGCCTGGTACGTCTTCTTCCTCGCCGCGCCAATGGTGATCCTCGTCATCTACTCCCTGGGAAGGCGAGCACCCAACGGCGGTTATGAAGCTGCGTTCACGCTCGAGCAATACGCCGCCCTCCCCACCCGCTGGACCCCATTCCTCAATACCATCAAGCTGAGCCTGGCCGGCACGGTCCTTTGCCTTCTGGTGGCTTATCCCATGGCCTATTTCATGGCCACCCGCGGGGGGCGCCACAAGACCCTGTTGCTCGCCCTCGTCGTGATTCCGTTTTGGACAAGCTTCCTGATCCGAACATATGCTTGGGTGTTTTTGTTGGGCAATCGCGGGATACCGCGGGTGCTGGAGGTCTTTGGTGTCAACGACGTCAGACTGCTCAATACTTCTTTTGCGGTGCTGCTGGGCATCGTTTACAACTATCTGCCGCTTATGGTCCTCCCGATTTACGTGTCGCTGGAGAGGGTCGACATCAGCCTGCGGCATGCCTCAAAGGACCTGGGCGCCGGACCGTTTCGGACCTTTCTCCAAATAACCCTGCCTCTATCCGCTCCAGGCGTAGTCTCGGGTGCTCTTCTCGTGTTTGTCCCGGTCCTCGGCGAGTATCTGATCCCGGTACTTCTTGGAGGGGGCCAGACGTACTTCCTCGGGAACACTCTCGCCGACCTCTTCTTCCAGTCCCGAAATTGGCCCTTCGGAGCCGCGGTTGCGGTGGCGTTCATCTTGCTGATCATGGTTCTGATCGCTGCATACATGCGTTTTGCACGTCGCATCGTGGCACAGGGTCGGGAGGCTCCCCTGATATGACCGAGCCAGGCGGTTCACGCTGGATCGATCGATCCTTACGCGGGTTTGGATTCCTCGTGTACGGCTTCCTCTTCTTACCCATCGCGGTCGTGGTGATTTTCTCGTTCAACGAAGGGCGACATGTAGCTGAGCTGACCGGGTTCTCCTTCCAGTGGTATGTGGAGGCGTGGACCAATCCTTTCGTGGTCAAGGCCTTCCGTACCTCGATATCCATCGCGGCGATCTCCGGTGTGATCTCCACAGTGCTCGGTACTTCCACCGCTATTGCGATGCCAGCCGTTCCCCGTCCTATCCGGCGCAGTTTCGACGGGCTGGTCAACGCCGCGATCGTCGTCCCGGGTATCGTGCTTGGACTATCCCTGCTCTTGTTCGTTGTCAGCGCGACCAGTTGGGCAAACGAATGGATTTCCTATTTCGCTCCGAATAGCGATATCCGGCTCGGTTTGGGTTTCTACTCTGTGGTGGCCGGTCATTCGGTGTTCGGGACCGCAATCGTCCACGTCATTGTTCGCACGCGACTTGCCTCGCTGGATGCAAGCATCACGGAGGCTTCGAGCGATCTCTACGCCACGCCAATCCGAACTCTCCAAAGGGTGACGTTGCCGCTGCTGGCGCCGGCCATCATGGCCGGGTTTCTTCTTGCCTTCACCTTCAGTTTTGACGATTTCATCATCGCGTTCTTCACACGAGGCCAGTCCCAGACCCTCCCGATCTATTTGTTTGCTTCGATCCGGCGCGGCGTCTCTCCCGTGGTCAACGCCACCGCGTCAACGCTGCTCGTCATCTCGATCACGCTTCTTGCAGTGGCAACTCTCATCTACCGACGTCGGGCGGACCGTAGGATGGAAACCCGATGATTTCTCCCGGTGGGATCAATCAGCCACGGCGGCTGCTCCCCGATCAAGTGCGTGACGTCATCCTTGATCGTATCCATGACGGAACATTGCAGGTTGGCGACAAGTTGGCTCCGGAGCCCGAACTGGGCGAGGAGTTTGGTGTTTCCCGGGCCACCATTCGGGAAGCTGTTCGATCGCTTGTGGAGTCGGGGTATCTTTCACGGGTCCAGGGGTCGGGAACCTATGTTGCCTTTCGCGCCAGACTCAAAAACACCCTGGAGCGGAATCTCAGCTACAGCAAGATGATCAGCCAGGCCGGTTTCTCCCCCGGGCGAAAGGTGCTGAGCCTCCAACGAGGCCCCATGGACGAGGAGGGGGCCAAGGCTCTCGGAGCCGGGGTGGGGGAGGAGGCTGTGAGCATCGAAAGAGTCAGATCGGCCGACCGCGACCCCGTGATCTACTCAATTGACGTCATTCCGTCTCGTTATACGCAGGAAACCCCCGATAAAGGTTTCGAAGGATCTCTATACGAGCTTCTCGAGTCGCTGGGCCATACGGTCGCTCACGGTGACGCAACGCTCGTCCCCGTTATTGCCGACTATCGTGTCGCGGGGATTCTCGAAGTCGCCCCGGGTTCGGCCCTCCTAATGATCCGTCAGGTCGACCACACCACAGCGGGCACGGCTGTGATGTTCAGCAAAGAGTGGCATGTACCTGGCATCTTTGAGATTTCCCTCCTCCGCCGTTCCACATAATGCCCTTGGGCAACGCCGCACAACGGCTCTTGAGGATATCTCTTGACGAGCCTGGAAGTAGGTCGTGTTGACAAGATGTGATGCAAATACGTATACTGTTTTGCATGCCAAGTACCAGTGTTCGTGTTGACCGACAGACTCATGAAGAGCTCAAGAAGCTGGCTCGCGAACTCGGCACAACTGTTGGGGAGGCTGTGGCGGTTGCCGCCCGGCGTCTTCG
>JBGTGL010000153.1:0-9740 GCA_041746755.1 Acidimicrobiia bacterium
GGAGTTTGGGTCGATTCGCACGGCGTCCTCTGGACCACCCACCTCTTCTCTAAATAGCCCCTACTCGGGCCCACATTCGGCGTCGCCGGTGAGCACCGGATGTCCCGGCGACTCGATGTAAGCCGGGACCAGACACGCGGAGACCTCGCCGTCAGGAGCAAAAACCACCCTGGCAACCGCGGTGGTCGACCCGGCGGGCGACAGCGACGGCCAGACGAAGTTGCCCAGCGACCACGCCACCGGTCGGCCCATTACAACCTCCAGCGGCTGCAACCGGTGGGGATGATGTCCGAATATCACATCGGCACCGGCCGCGATCATTGCCTCAGCCCGCTCCCGATCGTCCTGACGCGGTTGGGTATCGAGTTCGACGCCCCAATGGACGGTTACAACAACGACGTCAGCCACCTCTGCCGCGGCCCGCACCGCCTCGACCATCGTCTCGATGGTGTCCCCGTCGCGCATCCCGGCGCGTTCCGGCGTGGCAAACCAGCCAGGATGAGGAAACACGCCTCCGAAACCGAGCACGGCCACCGTCCACCCTTTGACATCGAACAACGCGGGGGCCCCCGCCGCAACGTCGTTGGCGCCGGCCCCGACAGGATGCAAGCCCATATCTTCGAGAACTTGACGCCCGGCGAGCATTGCTGGCTTTCCGTAGTCCTGACTGTGGTTGTTTCCAAGGTTCACCACATCGACCCCGGCATCGAGCATTGCCGGGAAAGCCTCAGGATCACACCCGAAGACAAACTCTTTCGGTTCGGGGGGACCGTCAGGCGAAGGCGAACACTCCAGATTCACCACTGTCACATCGTCGGCAAGGAACAACCCGCCCAGACCGGACCAAGCGTGGGCGTACCCTTCACTTCGCAATGCAGGAATGACGCCGCCATCCAGGTTCACATCCCCGACACCCTGTATAACTAACCAGCCCCGGCCAGCCGTGGTCGTAGTTGCTTGCTCGGTAGTCGTGGTGGCAACGATGGTTGATTTCGTGGTTGGCGTGGAAGTGGAAACAGCCGTCGTCGCCGGAGGGATCGCTTCGATGCTCGACCCGGTCGAGGTCTGACAGGAAGATACGGCAAGGGCGACACCGAAAATGATCGGCGTCAGCGACCATCTATGAATAGAACTGCTTCGCCCATCTTCGATACAGGCCAATCGGGCCATCGCCGCGGGCGAGCCGGGGGGGGTCGACATAGGCCTTATTCTCCCAGATAGGGAAATCCTGACGGGCATCGCTGGCGAATCCGTTCAGGATGAATCGGGCCGCGCCGGCGCCGACCGCCCCGGCGGGAATCGCCCGTAAGAAACCCTTCCGATTTACCGGGTCTTGCAGCCAGAGCCCAAGCCGGAGGTCGATTACCTCCCCATCCCGTGGGGTGGCCAACACCAGAAGCCTCGCCTCCAAGCCGAGGTCGGGGATAGTCACATCGACCTGCGAGTAGCCCAACCCGTGGATGTGGATGTCGTATTCGAACCCGGTCTCGAAAGCGGGCCCCATCGAACCCAGCGGACGCAATGGCCTTCTGGCGCTGTACCCGATGTTCAGGTAGGCGCCTGACGTCGATATCTCCTTGATCAGCTGTACCTGTCGATAACCATGGACCACCGCAAAATGTCCCAGATCGACGGAGTTTTCCGTCGTCTCCTGGGGGTGGTCCTTCAACTGGAAACTGCGGTGCATCAATGCCCGATATCCGGTTGGGTCGAAATCGGGCAGCCGGAATGTCGGCGCCAAACCCTGGCCGTGGTGCCATGCGAAGATGGCACCATCGGTTTCGACCACGGGCCAGACCCGGGCAGCAAGGCCAGCTGGGATCGCGGAGCCGTAGCCCGTCGCAACACAGTTGCCCTGGCGGTCAAAGCAGAATCCATGGAAAGGACAGCGGATCCCCTCGCCCACGATGGTTCCACCAAGGCCGAGGTGGGCACCCAGATGAGGACAATGAGCTGCCATCACGCTGGCGCCCGCCGACGTGCGAAAGACAACCACCTCTGAACCGGCGAGGCGCGAGGTGACGACGTCTCCCGTACCTACCTCAGAACTCCAGGCCACCGCGTACCAGCCGTTGGGAAAGGGGGGCAGGCTCCTGGCACCCGAACTGGAAGAACTCATTCCTGTTCGGTGGGCGAAGCGAGATGGGCTGTCGATGGTGCCCCGGACCAACCCTGCTCGTGGATCTGGTCCCGCTGGGCCTCGATGGCGGTGAGGTCGATGGTGATCTCGGGCTCAAACCGGAACACTTTGACCAAGACCGAATACACCCAGAAATTGAGAAGACGAAACGGAAGTCCTGCGGCGAACTCGGCGATATAGCCAAGGACCATCGTCACCAGGATTTTCGGGCTCAAATCTACATCCTGCATCCGTGCGAACTTGGTGTTCCCGGCGACGTCAGGGGGGACCGGCTCGGCAACATGGCCGACGAAACGCCAGAGTCCCATCGCCACCAGTCCGTACATCGCCGCCAGAACTGCTTCATCGGCGCCATAAGTTTCAATTGCGAGATAGGCCCCGGCAGCAATCGCACCCCAGGTAATCACCAGGCCAACTGTGAAGACTCGCTCGCGGTAGCTTCGTGCCTGGTAGACCTGCCAGACCAGAAGCAAAGCCACCCCTATGGGCCCGGTGTAATGCCAGAGCAGCACATACCAGGCAAGACCATCGACGATGAACCCGGCGTGGGTGGTATTGGAGAACCAGTTGGTGTGATACGACGCATATGTCACCGACTGCATCTCGAGGGACTCAATCCCCAGGTTCTTGTCGATACGAAATGCAGTCGGCATCGAAACCAACCGGGTCATCGGCCCCGGAAATGCATAACAAGCGATAAAGAACAGAACGGTGGCAATGGCGGTCGACCAGAAAATGGGCTCAATGGCGCCAGAAAGGACCAATAGCCAGACGAGTACGACCAAAATGGCGAGTGCTGCAACTGCCTGGAGGACGTTCTTCATGACTCGCATGGCTCGAAAGATAGCGGGCGACCTGCACGGCAGTAGGTCACCCGTGGAAGTTGGGATCTAGACCTTTTGCCGCGACCGGTATGCCGCAACGTTCTCGCGGGTGGTGCAGGTCTCAGAACAATTGCGACGCGACTTGTTGCGTGATGTGTCGACATAGACGTCGTCGCATGTCGACGAGTCACACCTGCCAAACCGTTCGAATCCACCTTCGATCATGGCGGCGCTCAAACCCATGGCGGTAATGGCACCCAGCCAGCGGGCGGGGCTCTCCCCTTCGGCTTCAAAGTGGAGGTGGGGGCCCTCGCCGTGGACACTCAACCGCGGTATCGCGACTACGTCGGAGAGAATGGCGTTGATTATGTCCGCGGCATCCTCAGCGGTCGTCGCCTCGAAGACAGATCTGAGCCTGGATCGCAATGCCCGCACTTCGTGGAGGTCTTCTTCCTCAGGGGCCCAACCCGGGCCACACCAATTGGCTTCGGCGCCGCTGACGAACAGCGACACATTGTCGGGCGAAACCAATTTCTCCTCGCCGGTGACCGTATCGAAGGTGTTGACGAGATCTACCGCCATTTGAACTGGTTGATCGTTGTAATGCGAAAAGTCCATTTAATCCTTACAGGTTGCCTAGGGAGCCTGTAAGGGTCATCATAACCAATAGGCTGCTACAAGCAAGGAGAGAGGCACGACGGGTCGGGCTCAGCGTGAGAAGACCTTGCTCCCGTCGATGTAGGTGGCAGAAACTGCAAAGTCGGCGTCGAGGACGACCAAGTCGGCGGGTGAACCCGGCCGCAATGAGTTCGCATCCACTCCTGCCATCCTCGCCGGGGCCAGTGAGGTGGCGACCGCAGCTTCAGCGACCGATAGGCCGATGTCAACAAGGTTGCGAAACGCGGCATCCATGGTCAAGACACTGGAAGCAATGGTCCCATCCGACAGGGTCGCGACAGGACCGACGACGTTTACCTCCAGATCGCCCAGGGTGAATTCACCATCACCCAGACCCGCCGCCGCCATCGCATCGGTAATCGCTACCAACCTATCTCCAGCAGCACGTGCGACGATGGCCGCCACTTCCCCGCTGAGATGGACATGGTCCACTATCGCCGTGACGAACACGTCCGGATCGACCAGCGCCGCCCCTGTGATGCCCGGGTCCCGATGGCGGAGGGGGCGCGATGCGTTGAAAGCATGGGTAAGGCCGGTGGCGCCGCGAGCGAACGCTGCCCGGGCAATCACGGAGTCGGCATCGCTATGGCCTAATGAGACCTTCACGCCGCGGGATACCAGGTATGAGATCAGATCCAGGGCTCCAGGCAACTCAGGGGCCATCGTCATTTGGGCAACTCGCCCCGACTCGACTAAGTAGCGGGCAACCTCCAAGTCGGGCTCGAGTAGCAGCTGTTTCGGGTGGGCACCGGGATACCGGGACGACAAGAACGGACCTTCGAGATGGGACCCGCCGAACTTCGCCCCGGGATAGGTCGCCGCCGAATGGCGAGCCACCGCATGGCTCATCGCTTCGGGTCTCAGCGTCGGGAGTGTTGGCTGAAAACGGGTGACCCCTGTCCCCGTCAGGGCCTCAGAAACTCGGTCAATTTCGTCGACCTCGGCCGTGGCGAAGTCAACTCCGGCAAACCCGTGGGTGTGCAGATCGAAAAAACCGGGTACCGCGAGACCCCGCCCCGACCCAGCAGGCAAAGCAACGGCGGCAATACGACCATCCTCAATCGCGACATCTCCTGCGACGACTGACCCGTCGACAACTGCAGCACCGACCCCTAGATTCATCTGCTATCAGGCGAGGGATGCGTCCAGAGTTATCTCGACGTTGCCTTGGAGGGCCTTCGAAACCGGGCAGTTCTCCTTGGCCGATTCGGCAGTCGCCAGAAAGTCTTCCTCTGAGATGCCGGGAACATCGCCCTTGACGGTAATGAACATTGTCGTTATCCCTTCACCAACCACGAAAGTGGCTGTCGCAACAGTGTCGAGGGCGACGGGTGGATGTCCGGCCCGAGCCAATGCACCCGAGAGAGCCATTGAGTAGCACGAGGCGTGGGCCGCCGCGATGAGTTCCTCGGGACTGGTCAGACCGCCATGTTCCTCAGACCTGGCTTTCCATGTGACCTCCATACTCGGAGCGGCGCCTGTCTCGAGTTCAACGGTTCCCCTGCCGCTGGCTAAGTCGCCTTCCCAGTGTGCCCTAGCGGTGCTTTCCAATCCCATGTCTCGTCTCCAATCCAGGTTGTGTCTGCTGAAACCTAGCCGTTCGAGGCGATCCGGAGAGAACCCACAGGACTGGCGACGCGCCCCACCCAGGGTTCCAGGGCCTGTGGCACAATCAATGAGTGATCCACAACGAAGACCCATTCCCGACAGCGGACGACCCCACCAGACGGTTGCGGGGACGGCTCGGGTCGTCGGTAACGGTTATCACCTCGGGGAGTCCGGAGAAACGCACCGGACTTACCGTGTCATCTTTGGTTTTGATCGACGGGGCGCCCGGCCTCGTGTTAGCTGTCGTCGGGCCCAATTCAGACCTTTATGACGCCGCCGCCACCACCGGGAAGTTCATCGTTCATCTGGTGAAACCAGGACAGAGTGGTCTGGCTGACGTATTCGCCGGGATTCGACCCAGCCCCGGCGGGATTTTCGCCGGACTCACGGTTGATGACACTGCCTGGGGACCCGTCATCGGGGAGATGCCCACACGAGCGTATTGCTCGGATGCGAAATCCGAGCCGATGGGATGGTCCGGCATTCTCACCGGAACGATCGACAGTGTCGATTTCGACGACCAACCTGAACCCTTGATCCATTACCGGGGCAGCTACCGGCGGCTGTCAACTCCGGAGTAGGGGTACGACCTCAGTTCCCAAAAGCTCGATCGACCGCAAGACCTGGTCGTGGGGCAGAGATCCGACGCTGATATGCATCATGAATCGCTGTATCCCGAGCACATCTCTCATCCAGGCGATTTTGGTGGCGACCGTATCGACATCGCCCAGCACCAGCGAACCACCGGTCGCCCGCATCATGTCGAAAGCCTCGCGGGTCATCGGGCCCCATCCCCGCTCACGCCCGATTCGGGTCATCGCCCGGGCGTAGGACGGGAAGTAGGCATCGGCGGCGGAATCGGATTGGTCTCCGATGAAGCCATGGGCATGGACCGCAAGAGGCACCTTCGAAGGTTCATATCCCGAGTCGACGAGGGTGCGACGATGCAGATCGGCGAGTACGGAAAAGCGGGCAGGATCACCGCCGATGATGGCAAGGGCGACAGGTAGTCCCCGCTCGGCAGCCCTGACAATCGATTGGGGCGTCCCGCCAACCCCAACCCACACCGGCAATGGATCCTGATCAGGCCGCGGATAGATTCCCTGGTCGCGAAGAGGTGAGCGGAATCGACCCGACCAGTTGACAACCTCGGCGTCGCGAATTTGCAAGAGGAGGTCGAGCTTCTCGGCGAAGAGTTCGTCGTAGTCGGACAGCGAATAGCCAAAGAGTGGGAAGGATTCGATGAATGACCCCCTCCCCACGAGCAACTCCGCACGGCCCGAGGAAACCAGATCGAGGGTTGCATATTGTTGAAACACCCGCACCGGATCATCAGAGCTGAGAATCGACACCGCCGGTGTCAGCCGGATCCGAGAAGTTCGTCCGGCGATAGCGGCGAGCACAATTGCTGGCGCCGAAACGGCGAAATCGGGACGGTGGTGTTCGCCAACTCCGTAGACATCGAGCCCAACGGATTCGGCCAGTTCTGCTTCGGCAAGAACCTGGCGCACCCTCTCGCCGTAGCCAACCTCAGCCCCATCTGCCGGAATGACTTCGGCAAACGTTGTGATTCCCACTTCCATAACTACCTACTCCTGACCGCCGCTGGCGCAACCGACACATCTGACCGTGGCCGGGCGGGCGGCGAGACGAACTTCTGAGATCGACTGATTGCAAACTTCACAGACGCCGTAGCTGCCGTCGGCTATCCGAACGAGCGCGTTGTCGATTTCTGAAATCGATGCCGCGATTGAGCGGGCCATGGCGGTGGTTGCGATTCGTTCCACGGCCTCGGTAGTCCCATCCCCGACCCGCTTCCCGAACCCGATCCCAACACCTTCCTCGGGTGGCGCGGTGAGTCGGGACAACTCGTCAGCGAGCTCGTTGCGCCTTCCGGCTAGATCGCTCCGTATCGCCTCGACATCCACGACTCCGAATCTAGATACCTCACCGCCATAGCTTGAGATACACTCGCCGGGATGGCCCGAGGCGTAACCAAGAGACTCGCGACGTTTGGCGTTTTCGCCTTGATTTTCATCTCCTGCGGTGGTGGAGAAGACAACGCCGGCGGCGACGGCCGAAATATCGAACCTTGTACGTTGATCACAGTCGCCGAAGCCGAAGTATGGCTGGGGGGCGCAGTGGAACCGCCGGCGCCCTACGACGGGCCGGACCCCGAACCGACCTGTGTTTACCGGAGCGCCGGGGCCCAAACCCAGATTCTGCTCCAGGTTTACGACGGTGGAGAATATTACGGGGGCGACAATGCCGAGATTCACCCCGATGCTCAGCCGGTCGATGTTGGAGAGACGGGTTATATCGAGAATGGATCAGTGGGATTTCTCCAGAATGACTGGTCGGTGTCGATCTCACGGGTCTCCGGTCCGGTTAGTGACGAGTCGCTCGTCGCCGCCGCCAGAACGGTGTCCTCCCGTCTCCCCTAACGACTGAGACCGGTGAGGTCAGCGACCACTGGAAAATGGTCCGAAGCGGTGGATTGAACCACACTGGCATCGATGGCCATTACGTCGCTGGTATGGAAGATGTAGTCGATTCGATACATCGGATCGGCTGCTCCAGAGGTGAGACCCTCACCCCTTCCTGCTTCGTCCCATGAGTCGATCCACCCGGCGGCTTCGATTTGTGCGATCTGGGCCCAGTCGGGGCGGGCATTGAAGTCGCCCATGAGCACCGCAGGCATCTGCCCACCCCAGTTGTCGAGAATTACGTCGATCTGCTCGGTGTGCACCGGCAGAAGATCGGCTTCCGGATCGTCGTCGTGAACATCTGAATCGTTGATGTGCTGGAGATGGGTGCTTATCACCAACACCTCGCCGTCGCCGAGGTCGACCGTCGCTCCGAGATAGCCTCGCTGCATCGGCGTTCCTACCAGCGGCAAGAAATCGGTACCGAATCCGCTGATCGGGTACCGGCTGAACACGGCATTCCCCCAAACCGGATCGGTGGTCCCGAAGTAGGCCACATACTCAAACCGGAGTCGAAGCTTGAGCAGAGTCATCAGATCGGTGGTGGCGCTGATGAGCCGACCCCGCGGCATCTCTTGAAATGCAATGACGTCGGGCTGGAAGTTCTCGACCACGTCGGCGATGGCCTCGACATCCATAGCGCCGTCGGTATTAAAGGCAGAATGGACGTTGTAGGTCATGAAACGGACGGGGTCTTGCGCACCCTCTTTGGTCACGGAATCGACGGTGTTGGCGTATCCGAAGGCTGCCAGCGACAACACTGATGCCGCCGCAGCGAACACCCAATCTGCCCGCCCGACTGATTCCCGAAAATCGAGATTGATCAGGCCGAAGATTCCGCTGATGAGAAGCAGGCCTGCCACAGCACTTCGAACCGATGCCTGGCTAAAGCCCAGATCCATGTCAAGCGGCAAGTAGTAGGCGAGCCCCAGTATCAGATAAATCGTCATCCCACTAATGAGATAGAGTCCGGAAGCGCCGGTCTTCGCCGAATCTGTGGCGGGGACAAGTCCTGCCCACGCTACGCCCGCCAGGGGCACCGCGAACAGCGTTAGAACATTGAATCCGGTGGCATCGCCCTCCGCCGCGACCATCGTCACCGCAACGGCCAAAACGGAAACGGCGAACATCCATCTTCTCCCCTGCCACTTGTATGCAAGAAATAAGGCGACGACGTTTAGCAATGCAATCCTGAGCTGGGCAACCGGGCCGGAGATACCGGTCACGGCACTAGTCCAACCTTGGGACTGCAGAATTAGCGTTTCGGCAAACAGGAATGGCCCGATCGAAAGCAACAACGCCCCAGTCCCCCAAGCGACACCGACCGGGTTGAATGGGGGTATATGGACGAGAGTCCAGACGATCCCAACACCGATCCCAATGACCGCCACTACCGGCATCAGACCTGGTTGATAGGCGAGGTCGAGGCTGAGTCCCAAGCCTTTGATTGCCGAGTCGATCGCCAAACCGAGGAGGAGGCCGCCGACCAATCCGATACGTCCCAGACCGAGAAGTAGCGGAAGCAGTCCGACGAACGCAAAAACCCCCACCGACGCAGCCCAGAAGTCGGCGGAAGGAGCACCGGAAACTTGAAGGACGAGTCGCGCCATGAGCAAGATGGCAGTCCCGACCCAAATCATCACCCGCACACCAGCCCAGCGCGAGAAGAGGGGAATTAGTGCAGCCAGCAGAAATGGTGCGAGTGCTATCGGCACCAGGTTGATGACACCAATTCCGACCGTGTCCCTCAGATACCAGGTCAAGGAAGCAAAAAGGAAGCGCATCGCCTGGAGTCCCACCACGAATACCAGCGACGAGAAGATCAGCTTGGCGAGTTGCCCGGATTCGGTGTCCGATACCACGGCACCAAATTAGTGGTTGCCGACATGCGTTGTGGGGCGCGCCACATTGTCAGGTAATGGTCAACCGCCTTTTCCGGGAAGCAATCAACACTTTGATGGCGATCTGTGTTGTTTCATGTACGGCCAGTGGCGGTGTTGTCAC
>JBGTGL010000154.1:0-10779 GCA_041746755.1 Acidimicrobiia bacterium
CAAACGTGCTGGAGACGATTCCCGCCCCTCTACTCGACCGAACCGAAGTGATCTCCATCGACGGCTACACCGATGCGGAGAAGGTCGAGATCGCCAGGGACCATCTACTCCCCCGCCAGCTACGCGGGGCCGGACTCGAACCCGAGGAGTTGGAAGTAACTGAGTCTGCGCTTGCAACCGTCGTCGACCGGTACACGCGGGAGGCGGGAGTTCGTAACTTAGAGCGCCAACTCGGAAAACTCGCCCGCAAGGTCGCAACAGAGGTAGCCCGGAGCGAAGAGGAAACCCATATCCTTATTGACGATGACCGGGTTTCCGAGTATCTGGGCAAACCGAAGGTCTGGAAAGACGAGGCCAAGGACCGTACAGACGTTCCCGGGGTTGCGACAGGGCTCGCAGTCACCGGTGCAGGCGGTGATGTCCTCTTTATCGAAGCCACCTCCAAGAAGGGCAAGCGAGATTTAGTTCTCACCGGACAACTCGGAGATGTCATGAAGGAATCGGCCAGGATTGCCTTGAGCTATCTGGAGTCCCGGGCCGAGGAACTTGGAATCGAAGAGGAACAGATCGATCGCAGTTTCCACCTCCACGTTCCTGCCGGCGCCGTGCCCAAGGATGGGCCGTCAGCGGGGATAACCATGACGACAGCCCTGGCGTCGCTGATGACGGGCCGCAAGGTGCGTGGAGAGGTCGGAATGACCGGGGAGGTCACCCTTCAGGGCAAGGTGCTGCCGATCGGCGGTCTGAAACAGAAGGTCCTTGCAGCACATCGTGCCGGCCTGACCGAAGTGATCATCCCCCGACGCAACGAGGCTGACATCGATGATGTGCCTGAAGCCGTGCGCGAGGTGATGACCTTCCACGTCGCCGACGACATGGGGCAGGTCCTGGATTGGGCCCTCGCCTAGTCGACAACAACCCTTCACCATGGCTGACAAGGTGTGAGCTATGTCCACAACAGAATCACGACGGCGCGACCTGTACAATGGTCTAAGCGAATCCATCGGACCCGAGAGGGCTGAAACTTTGATGGCTTACCTGCCGAACCGGGAATACGACGACCTGGCCACCAGGTCAGACTTAGTGACGACCGATGAGCGTTTGTCGTCGCACATTGGCCAAGTCGAACGTAGCCTTTCAGCGCGGATCGACCAGATCGAGAGCAGCCTTACCGCACGGATCGACCAGGTCGAGAGCAGCCTTACCGCACGGATCGACCAGGTCGAGGCCACCCTTTCAGGGCGGATCGACAAACTCGACACCGAGATGATTCACCGCTTCGATGCCATGAATCAGCGCCTCGATCACATTGTCCTCACCCTTGCTGGCGGGTTGGTGGCAATCATCGTGGCGATGATCGTCCAGGGTTTTATCTGATATCTAGCGCATATTCGATGACCGATTGAATGGGAGCCGGAATCCGAGAATGTTCGACTGCACCAGCCATAAGCGCAGCAAATCGCACCTTCCGACCCGACTTCGTACCCATGAATCGGTGGAGTTGAGATTCGAGGTCCCGACCACGTTGCGCCGGCTGATTTTGAAATAGACGCCAGGAACCCGACTCTCCCTGACGATCAATCAAACCCACCACTTGATCGGCACCAACGGCACGGATCAATTCGTCCTCGAGGTCATCAACACACACGAAGAACCCCAACGACTCAAAAGGACTTCGATCCGAGTTGGACGCGAGACCCGTTTCTTGCAATGCACGGGCGATGACATGCTCCTCGCCCAGGTCATAGAGCCCGGACATCTGGACGTCGACACCGTCAGAGGCCCGAATCAATGAGGGTTTGAAGTTGGTGATACCACCGGTGGCCCGGACCTCCACCCCACCTGCGGCCAAATCTCTACCGAGCCGGACCGCAACTGTTTCGACTGCCGCCCGATCGCTTCCTCCCTCGACGAGGATCACCGCCCTCAGAGCTACTTCGTTCACCTGTGCGATTCGACATATTCCAGGAAGTGGCGAAGGTGGGAAGCGACCGTTTTTTTGGCCGAGCCCAAGGGAAAGAAAGGTGCCACTAGCCATCCCTTCCCCTTGAGATGCCGGATCCCGGTCAGTTCGACGACCGAGCCACCCTCATTCGATTCGGCACGGATTTCCCAGCTACTCCCAGAATGGAAGATGTTCGAGTCGACTACGACTCCCATCACCCGCCCGGGTTCAGACCAGTCGTATCGGAGGCGCTCCCAAACATAACCAATCGGCCATGGATTTCCCTCCGTCACCTCGGCCCACGCATCTCCCGTATCGTGAACCTGAAGATGGTCGACATGGACATCAGGCCACATCTCCGCCCGGCGCGGCGAAAAGTCGATGGCTGCAGTCAAAACCTCCTCTGCTGTAGCCGAACTCTCTTGGGTGAGGTTTACGGTGGGCATTGGTCGCACTTAACCGGCTGGCGGTGGAGCCTTGGTGTCGACCACAAAGGTGTTTCCGCTTGAAGATGCAATCTCCTGGAGCAGTCTCAATCGATACAACTCCGGGTTGTCCTTGAGCAACGATGCCGCATTCGCCAGGTTGCGGAGTGCGGCCGATTCGCCTCGGGCGCGCTCGAGCGCAGCCTGCCCGGCAAGACGGGCCGCGACCACGTCGGCCATCTGATTCTTCAGATCCCCGGCCACCACCAGATCACGCATGCCGAGATTCTGGATCTCAATGCCAAGTTGCGTCGCAGGAATTGTCAGTGAGTCCTCGATGGAGTCATCCAATCCCGATCGGTTGGCAATCAGATCTTCCAGGGTTGCACCTGTGACAGCGGCACGTAGCGCGTGTTGAACCTCAAGATGCCATCGCGAGTGCCAATCACCCGCCACCATTGTGACCTCCGGCTTTACCACTCTTACCAACGCCGAAACGGTCACTCGCACCGTCGCTCCGTCAGAGGTCAACACCTCCTGGCTCGGGACAATCGTGACCTGCGGGGTGGCTTGCTCGCGCCAGATACGGTCTCTGCGGGGCCGAACTCTGTGGCGGCCGGGTGTCAAAGGTGGGCCGATCAGGCCATCACGAATGAGGACAACATGCTCCAGCTCGGTGACGAGGAGCCTTCTTAGTTTGGGCTTTTGGTCGGTCATGTAGTTAGTCATGAAGAGTTTCTTTCACCGTAGAGACGATCGGACCGCCCGTGACCGGCGGGGGCTCGAAGCCCACATGGCCCGTCAAGTGCGTGCGCCTTAGCACCGCCGATCGTCCCTCCGGCATAGGATGGGATTCGAACCCAGGTGTTCCAATCCGATGGTCCGACGCGGAACCGTTTGGGGAATCCCCGACGCGGCCGACTGGCTTCCATCGGATGCCGATGTTACCGGCGACACCAGATATCCGTCTGATATTTCAACTTCAGGTCAAGGGGATGGCGGCGATATAATCTCGATCCCCGACCTCTGGTCGATGGGCCCATAGCTCAGCCCGGTTAGAGCGCATCCCTGATAAGGATGAGGTCGGAAGTTCAAGTCTTCCTGGGCCCACTTTGGAACCGCCGAGTATGGCGGTTCTGCGCATTTGGTATTAGTTGGGAATGTTGGCGTCCGAGCGCGTTGAAATAGATGGTCCTGAATCGTCTTGAAAACGCCTACCCCACGTCCAATGTTGATCTCAGATGGTCGCAAGCTCGCCGGCTATCGCTCAAGTTGTCTTACTTCAGTGGCGGATTGACAGCCCGTATGGGGAAGCGGGAGAAATGGCGGTCGGCGGTCCAGCTACTCTGATGGAAGCCAGAGAACGGTGTCGCCGATGCCAGCTCGATTGGCGACCGGGCCACCCCCATCCGCCTGAACCAACAGCCGATCCGGCTTGACCACGAAAAGCACTTGCCCTGCCTTACCAAGGGCCTCATTGAGATCCTCACCGGTGAAGGCTTTCCCGAGGCTGGTCTTTCGTAGTCGCTGACCACTCGTAAAACGGCGCTCGAGCTCGGCATAGGTCAGCTCGTCCCTAAAAAGGCGGCGACCTCCGATATCGGCCACGGTCCGCCCGATTCCGGGACCCAATGATTGGGGGGCGAGCTGATAGGTCTCACCAGCGCCGAAAAGCTCGGTGAATCGGCGCGCGGAAAGGGTGTTGACCTCGTCGTTGGGAGTCAGCGCCAGCAGCCTTCCTATCCCTGATAGATCCAGGTCGTTTGGGATTTCCTTCTCGACCAGGTTGCCGTAGTAGGTCGAATAACCTTGCAATCGCAATTCCGATTCATCGCGCCGGTTAGTCGTAGCGAAGACCACGGGGACTGCAGCTCCGCTCAGGGCACGGCCGATCTCCCGCTCTACGGCCCCCGCACCAACGATGAGCACACCCTGGCTAGACCGGTCGGCGAGTCCGAGCCGGCGCGCCAGCGGTCCTGCGCCGAATCCGTAGATGATGACGGTGGCGACGATCACTGCAAAGGCCAGCGGTGTTAGGAGTTCGGCGCCTTCGATTCCTGCTTCTTCGAGGTCGAGGGCAAAGACTGACGCCACCGCGGCGGCCACAATTCCCCGAGGAGCTACGCCCGCAAGAAAGATCCGTTCGGGGCGAGGCATTCTTGTCCCCCACGTCGAGATGAGGACACCGATCGGCCGCGCCACCAGCCCCAACACTAAAATCACCCCCAGCACTCCCAGGGAGATCGAACCCAACTGTTCGCGAGTGAGTCGCGCACTGAGGAGAACGAAAAGGACCCCGACGAGCAACACCTGAATCACTTCGGAGAACTCGATTATCGGTTCTGTGCGCAACCGGGGGTTGTTGGCAAGGGCGAGTCCGAGGACCGTCGTGGCCAGAAGTCCCGACTCGGCGATGATGGCGTCGGCGCCGGCGAATGCGATCATCGCCGCCGCCAAACCAACCAGAGGGATCAACCTTTCGGGGATCAGGTGACGTCGGATCGCGTAGGTCGTCGGGATTGCAACCAGAAGCCCCACGAATATCCCTGCTCCGACAAAGGTAGCCACATGTCCCAGAATCCCTACCTGAGTGTCGTCGGAGGCAAGGATGAACTCAGCTACGAGCACGGCCAAACCAGCCCCAATAGGGTCGATGATGATGCTCTCCCACTTCAGAACGGAACCCACACCACCCGAAGGTCGGACCGTGCGGAGGATCGGGCCAATCACGGTTGGTCCGGAAACCACGAGAATTGCCCCGAGGAGAATCGAGATGGAGCGAGGCACCCCCACGAAGACTTCGAACGCGACCGCTCCCAGAACCCAAGAGACCACAACTCCGATGGTGACCAGAGACCAAACGATTCGGTGATTGCCTTTGATGTCTCTGAATCTGAGGCTGAGCCCGCCTTCGAATAGGATCAGCCCGACTGCCATCGAAACGAGGGGGGAAAGCAGCCTTCCGAACGTCGCATCAGGATCGAGAATGCCTAGACCGGCGCCTGCGATCACGCCGACCGTCAGCAGCAGGACGATCGAGGGAATTCTGAGACGGGCCGCTG
This sequence comes from Acidimicrobiia bacterium, assembly GCA_041746755.1. Lineage (GTDB taxonomy): Bacteria > Actinomycetota > Acidimicrobiia > Spongiisociales > ZC4RG35 > MA-ANB-1. Next base: position 5,433 of record JBGTGL010000154.1, read on the forward strand.
CCCAACTAGCGCCCACAGCGATGGTCAGCACCGCGGTTACCTGGAAAACAACTCCGTCCACACCAGGACAATAACCCGCCACGAGTAAACAACGGATAGTCCCTAAAGACATGTTTCGAACAACGCGCGTGCGGGCAAGTCGAAGAGAAGTACAGGAAAGGTGCTGAAAATGCAGGACACAAAATCACGAATCAAGGATCTGGTCGAAACCCTTGAGGATGGGGCCAATGGGTTCCGACAGGTTTCGGAGAAACTCGCAGGGGAAGGTCATGCTGACATCTCCGGACGAATGAACTCTTTCGGCGAACAGAGAGAGAGGTTCGCAGCCGAGCTCAGGGACTACAGCAAGTCCACCCTCGGAGAGGAGATCGAGGAACGCGGGTCCGTAGCCGGTGCACTGCACCGAGGATGGATTGCGCTTGCAGACGCGTTGACCGGTGACGACCCTCATGCTGTCCTGGCTGCGGCGGAGGCGGGAGAAGATCATGCGGTCAGCGAGTACGAGGACGCCCTCGACGACGAGTCACTGAGTGGTGAACTTCTCGACATGATCACCCGTCAGGCCGGCGAGGTTCGATCGGCACACAACGAAGTGCGCTCTCTTCGAGACAGTTTCGACAACTAAATCCAAGGCCTTTGCAGTTAGGAAGGGGTGACTCGGACGAGTCACCCCTTCTCGCTATTGAGCCCTGGCCGGTGAGTTTCGAATCATGCAACCTCGGGTAACAGGGCCATCACGCGAAAGAAGGGCGGAGTAACCGTGGATCGTTCCAATCTGGAAGAATTGCTCTATCAGGCAATCGAGACCGAACTTGGCGGGGAGAAGCTCTCCAAGGCTGCGATCGCCAATGCGGTCAACCCCGATCTAAAGAAGGAGTGGCAGAAATACCTCGAAGAGACGCAGACCCACCAGGAAATTCTGGGTCGCGTCTTTGATGCGGCGGAGCTGGACATCGAAACCGAGACACCGGGCAGGCTGATCGTCCGGCAGAAAGGTGCCGCCCTGGTCAAGGCGGTAGAGGATGCACGCGGCGGAGACAATCCGAAGATCGGGGAACTGGCTGCCGCTGAGTCGGTAGTTGAGGCCGAGTCGAAGGATCATCAGAACTGGGAGCTTCTCGGTCGAATGGTCGAGCACGTCACCGGCGATCTCAAGACCGCCCTCAGCGATGCCTATGACGAAGTCGCCGACCAGGAGGCGCATCACCTCTATCACACCATGGGATGGGCCCGCGAGCTGTGGTTGGATTTTCTCGGCGTCCCGGCGGCTCTCCCCCCTCCCGAGGAAGAGATGAAGGTCTCCACACAAATTGGCGCAGGTCGAGCCGAGCACAAGAGAGACGAATACACCTAATAGCGTTAGTCACGGGCGAGCATCGGGAGACCGATCTCGGGAGGGCCGCTGGGCCCAATAACGAGGTATCGATGAAACTATCCCACTGAGCTCCACTGGCCCCTGCGTGAAATTTCGTTGAGCCCCTGTAGCGACGGAGAAGGCCTAGCTTTCGGCGGCGGGGACGGTGGGAGGGATGTCGTACCCATCGTCCACTACGGCACGGGCTACATCAGACAACTTGCTCTGGTTGCGCCTTGCGTGAGAACGAAGCGCCTCGAAGGCCTCGTCGACGTGCACCCCGTGCCTGCTGGCCAACATTCCCTTGGCCTGTTCTATCGTCACTGACTGTCCAAAGCTGTCTGGAGCTGTTGGCTGAGGTCCCTTGCCTCGGTTAGCTCGGAATTGCGCTTGGCTTGGCGTCGACACTCGTCGCAAAAGCTCAAGCTGGGAATCCATGCCCGACGCTCATGCTAGAAACGCTCGCTAAACACAGAATCGTGGCGTAAACAATATGCTGGTGAGCTACGAGGACGCGCCAGGACGGCGCAATCTTCGGAAACTGGTGCGCGGATCGAACGTGGTTCGATTGTGATTCTTGCAATGACCGAACCAATCGACATAGTCTCGCTTTGATAACGCCAAGACAACGAGGAGAGAAAGTGACAACGAATCAACCGACCAGCGGTTGGGCAATCGGCTGGACCATCTTCGCAGCCGTATGGATGTGGCTGCTTGGAGCGTTTCATGCGATCGCCGGGCTAGCCGGGATACTCGAGGACGAGTTCTACGTGGTGACACCCGATTACCTGCTGACCTTCGACGCCACGACGTGGGGTTGGATCCACTTGATTGCAGGTATCGTGGTGGTTCTTGCTGGAGTGGGCCTCTACTCGGGAGCAGTGTGGGCACGGACGCTGGGCGTCATTATCGCCATGGTCAGCATCGTGGCGAACTTCGCTTGGCTCCCCTATTACCCGGTGTGGTCTCTTGCAATGATCGCAGCCGGTTCTTTCGTGATCTGGGCGCTTACCGCCCACGGTCGCGATATCGCCACCACTTAATGGGTCTTCGGAGTGGCGGCCCCGGCCGCCACTCTTGGCCCCCATCACACGGCAGATTGAGTTCTTCGGCTTCAACTGCGAATTAAGTTCCTACGCTGAGACCATGACGCTCACACCGGCCGACATCGATCGCATTGCTGCGATTCGAACCGTCGACATCACCACAATCGGGCGCAGTTCCGGCCGGCCGCGCCGGATCGAAATCTGGTGGTTCCGTTTCGATGAGAGATTCATCATCACCGGAACCCCGGGAAGACGCGACTGGCTGGCAAACCTGAAAGCCAATCCAAACCTTATCGTCCATGTTGACGGCAGAGACTTGGCCGCTACCGCCAACGAAGTAACCGATGCGGACTTCCGCCGTCGCTTCTTCGCGGGCCCTTCGGCAACCTGGTATGCCACCCAGGCCCAGTTACAACGCCTGGTCGTGGAAGCCCCGATGGTCGAAGTCGTATTTATCTGATCAACACCGGGTTCTTCGCATGGACGAGCAAAGGAAAGCCGGACCCGGAGGTCCGGCTTTCCTTTTTACAGCACGTGGTCTTAAAGGATCACTGCCCTCCGCCTGATGTGGAAGAAGACATACCCGGTGAACACCAGGGTGAGTCCAACCACAAAGGCGAAGGCTGCGAGGGCGTAAGCCATGACTCCGAGGTTCAGAACTGTGGTCAAAGCGGTTGCGTTGATCCAGCTTGCTCTCGCCTCATTCGGAACCATTACCGCCTCGCCGTTCTCGTCGAGAACCACGCTGCCGTTGTCATCGATCTGGGGAACCACCCGTTCCATCTGGGAGTAGTACAGCCCATCTGTGGAATCGAGTTGGTGGTGGGTGATGATGTCGGCCTGGGCCCACATGGTGAATGGGCCGCGAACCGGCGTTTCCGGGATTACGGCATCGTCCGGCGTGACAATGTCCTGCGCCACTGCCTGATCCCACGTATACCACGCGCCGAAGGCACCACCCGCCATGGCTCCGAAACCGACGACCATCGCAAGAATCCCTGCGATAAGAAGAACTCTGCTCTTCTTGAAAGCTGGGGCTTCCGTTGTAGAAATTGTTTCTGTGTCGACTATGGCAGTCATTTTTGCTCCTATCGCTGGGCAACTGCGTTATGGGCCAATCTTCGACCATCAGAAGGGGGACTTCGAGAGGCGAAGGTCCCAACGTCGAAGGCGTTTGGTCACCCTTGTACAGGAATGGCGTGCGACCGGCGTACTCTTCGAAACTATGAGAGGTATCGAATTGCCCCCACCTGGTGAAGACTTCACCGCCGGCCCTGTCGAGCTTTTTTTCGATCTCGCCTATGTTTTCGCCTTCTCTCAACTGGTGTCCATCCTCATCATTGAACCGACCTGGAACGGTGTCGGGAAAACCGCGCTGCTCTTCGGTCTGCTTTGGCTTCCCTGGCAGCAGCTCACCTGGGCTGCAAACGCGGTTTCCGGGAACGGCCGCCAGATCCGCTTGATCTTTCTGACTGCAACCGTTCTCAGCATTCCGATGGCCGCCTCCACATCCACCGCCTTGGAGGGAGGCGGACTCGTTTTCGCTCTCTCGCTGAGCGGAATCGTGATCTTGGGATTCTATATTCAGGCCTTGGGTTCATCACGGGGCACAGCTATGAGATCCGCTGTGGTCCGGTGGGTCACGCCCAACGTACTGTCCATCGCAGTGTTGATCGCCGGAGGACTCGCCGCAGGGCGAACACGCCTGATCCTTTGGATGCTTACGCTGGCGCTGGTCATCGCGGCGATGGTTCTAGCGGGGAGAAGCGAGTGGGAAGTGAGAATCGGCCATATGGCGGAACGACACGCACTTCTCGTGATCATTGCGCTCGGCGAAGTGATCGTTGCCATCGGCATCCCCATCGCTGCGACTCTTCGAGAGATTGGAGATCTTCCGATTCCGACCGTTAGCGCCCTCGTCGCCGCAGGCGTATTCGCTTGCCTTCTCTGGTGGAGCTACTTCGATCGACCCAGTCCGGGATTGGAGCTCCAGGGATCGAAACTGACGGAGAATCGAGAACGAGGTCGCTACGTGCGCGATGTCTATTCATGGGCACATGCGCCGATCGTTGCCGGGATAATGGTCTCGGCTGCCGCCCTAGAAGCCATCGCCTTCCATCCCCTGGACCCGGTAACACTCAACTTCAGGGCGATGCTCGCCGGAGGTTTGCTCCTCGTCGCTATTGGGATTTCTATCGCGGTGTGGCGCGCAATCCGGATAATCGCGGCTGAACGAATTGGCGGAACCATCGCCATTGCCGTTTTTGTCCTTACCGCTGGTTCGATCAACGGCTTGACATTGCTTGGCTTGGTGGTCACTGCCATGTTGATCGGGCTGACGATTGAGTCGATGAGGATCAATAAGAAGCCGGGAACCTCCAACGTTCCGAACCGCGCCTAGCGCCGACAATGCATGGTCCCGTCCTCTACCGCCTGGCCCGCAGGCCTGAACTGAAGAGATCGCGAAAATTATCCCTGGATTTCGTTTGCGCCAATCCGGGACTTCGCGTATAAATACTTCTGTCTGGCCGGAGGGCTCCTCGTGAGTCAATCGGCCAGACACTTTTTTGGGCCGACACCGTCCTTGCGTCGGCGTCTTGACATCCGGTCAGCTGAGATCGAACCTGGTGACATCTTTGGGGAAATCGAACCAGGCAAGCGCTTTGGACGGAATGAAGCTGCACAGACCCCCGGCGCCTTCACCTTCCCAGGCGTCCGGTTCGGGGGCGTACCCCTTGGTCCCATACTTCCTGGCCATCTCCATCGCGATTCGCGTTCCCAACTCGACGCCCGGACTCTTCGTTGGCCCCGACTGCCCCTCCACGATCACCGCCTGCCAACCATCCTCGAGATGAAGGGTGCACGCCGAATTCCGGCGGAGATTCTTGGCGTGGACGGTCTCGGGGGAACCGTCATAGAAGAGTCGGCCGTCAATCCAGACGCCCCA
>JBGTGL010000155.1:0-3052 GCA_041746755.1 Acidimicrobiia bacterium
CACACCTTTGGCCACGCCGTCGAATATGCCTCCTCGCTGTCACACGGAGTATCCGTCGGGATCGGAATGGTGGCCGCGGCCGCCGTTTCTGAACACGAGGCCGGCTTTACCGGGCGGGGGAGAGTTGAGGAAATCGTCAGCCGCCTCGGCCTCTACTCCGACGTTTCAAGTCTGGACCGAAATCGCGTCTACGACCTCCTCTTTCTCGACAAGAAGCGCGACGGTGCCGGCCTTCGAATGGTTCTGCTCGAGGACTTCGCGTCACCCAAGCTGAGTCATCTCGGCGATGACTCGATCGAGGTCGGGTTGGACGCCATAGGCCTTTGAGCCGGTTACCGTCTGCGCCGCATCCTCGCAATCCAGCTAGACGACCGAAGGCCCGTTTTCCATGATCAGCACCAACGACATCAGGCCAGGGATGGCGTTACAACTCGATGAGGGCCTGTTTACGATTGTCGAGTACCAACACGTCAAGCCGGGCAAGGGCAAAGCCTTCGTCAGGACGAAGCTGAAGAACGTTGAAACGGGTCAGGTTTTGGACCGCACGTTCCGCGCCGACGAGAACGTCGACCAGGCCATCATCGACCGTAGCGACTACCAATTCCTCTACCGGGACGACCTGGGCTTCCACTTCATGAATCTCAGCGATTACGGCCAGATCGCGATTTCGCCGGGAGATATCGGCGATGCTCAGCGATTCCTCATCGAGGGGTCAACAGTGAGTCTCGCCGTATTCAATGGAACACCCATCGGTGTCGACCTACCTGCTTCGGTCGAAATGGAAGTGACCTACGCCGAACCGGGGGCGAAGGGGGACACCCGGACCGGAGCCACCAAAATGGTCACGCTGGAGACAGGTCTCGAGGTTCAGGTGCCGTTATTCGTCGAGCAGGGCGACCGCCTCAAAGTCGACACCCGCACGGCTGAGTACCTCACCAGGTTATGACTTCGAACGAGCCGCGTGACCTTGCGCTGGTGCGGCTCTACGAAATGGACAGCAAGGCAGAGGAGGTGTCGGTTGAAGGTCTCCCGCCACGGGCCGTTCGAATGGTTCTCGGGGTGTCCGAGCAGAGAGAGTCGCTCGATCACAAGATCGAAGAAGCCTCGGAGAACTGGAGCATTGCCCGAATGCCGATGGTTGATCGAGCCATTCTCCGCCTTTCGTTGTGGGAGCTCGAGAACGAGCCAGGTACGCCGACGGCGGTGGTGGTTTCCGAGGCCGTCCGGCTTGCGGGGACATACTCTACGTCTCGGAGTGGGTCGTTTGTGAACGGCGTCCTGGCCTCTCTAGCCAGAACAGTCCGTTCGGGCTGACACCGAACCCGATGGGTTGAGCTAAGGTCACATCCAACCTTTAAGGACGGTCCAGTGAGGCCGGGAAGGAAGAAGAAGTGTCCACGCCTTATAACTCAGCCGCCACCCGAGCGCTCGCGTGATGACACAACTCATGGATGCCGACGAGTTGGGTCGCGCCCTCCGCCGCATCGCACACCAGATTTTGGAGCGACATCGTGGTGTGGCCGGTGTGGTCCTGGTGGGCATTCAGACCCGCGGAGCCTATCTCGCAGACCGACTGTGTCGTCTCATTGCCGAATTTGAAGGCGTCGACGTTCCTTCGCTGGCGTTGGATGTCACCGCTTATCGCGACGATCACCCCAGCTCCCAACGCACGGCGAAACCGAAGGCTGGAATGACTGTTCAAGATGCATCGATAATCCTCGTCGATGACGTCCTGTTTACCGGCAGAACAGTGAGAGCGGCAATGGACGCAATTACCTCATCGGGTCGAGCCGGGAAAATCGAGTTGGCGGTGTTGGTCGATCGGGGTCACCGCGAATTGCCGATCCGGCCGGATTACGTCGGCAAAAATGCTCCAACTGCTCGCGACGAACGAATCTCTGTCAAGGTCGATGAAATCGACGGTGAGGACGGGGTCTGGATTGTGAAGGTCTCGTGAAGTCCTTGATCACAATCGGAGATCTGGACGCAGCGACGATAAACGGGTTGCTCGATTCTGCCGAAGGCTACGGGAAATCCAATGATGGACAGATCGGGTCAGGCCGCACCGTGGCGACCTTGTTTTTCGAAGCATCCACACGGACCCGGATCTCTTTTGAGTTGGCGGCGACTCGCATCGGGGCAGATGTGGTCTCGTTCGATCCGGACACCTCGTCGGCAAATAAAGGCGAAAGCCTCAAGGACACCGTCAGGACAATTGCTGCGATGGGAGTCGATGTGTTAGTCCTTCGCCATTCCGATGTGGGAGCTCCGGAAAAAGTTGCCTCGTGGACGGGCCGACCTGTGATCAATGGAGGAGACGGGCGTCGCGGCCACCCCACTCAAACTCTTGCTGACCTTCTCACTATGCGACGGAAGTTCGGACGTGTCTCTGGACTGAGGGTGGGGATCGTGGGTGATGTTTCCAACAGCCGGGTAGCACGGGGCTTGATCGATGTGCTCCCCAGGCTTGACGCCGATCTCACCTTGGTTGGTCCTCCTCCATTTGTGGATGACAACCCGCAGCTCCCAATTAGCCGTTCCCTCGACGACGTCATTGCCGAACTCGACATCGTCTACCTACTTCGGGTGCAAAAGGAGCGGGGCGCCTCGCAAAGCTATCCGTCTGATGGTGAATACCGGCGGCGGTTTGGGCTCACCACCGGGCGAACGAAGATGATGAAACCCGATGCCGTCATCATGCATCCTGGCCCGTTCAACCGCGGTGTCGAGATCGACGGAGCTGTCGCCGACGGGCCACGGTCTTTGATACTCGATCAAGTCGCCAACGGTGTGTTGGTGAGGATGGCAACGCTTTCTTGGGTTTTGGGGGAGAGATGAGTCTGGCCATCACTGGTGCGAGGGTCTTCACCGGCCAAGGGCTGCGAGACGTCGACGTCATGTTGGATGCGGGGCAAGTACAGCAGGTCGGGGTGATCAACCCTTCGGGCGACCTCGAGACCATTGATGGGCGCGGTCTGGTTTTAGGCCCCGGCTTTGTCGACTTGCATGTCCATTTTCGAGAACCCGGCCAAACATGGAAAGAGGACATCGT
>JBGTGL010000156.1:0-4744 GCA_041746755.1 Acidimicrobiia bacterium
ATCAACATGTTTCACCACGTGATGCAATTATGAACGGAGTGTGCCTTCTTCCTCCGACTTCTCCTTGGTGTCGGACTCAACGGCAACTTCAGGTGCCGTGGTCTCCGCTACCTCGTTCTCTGTATCCATTTCGGCTTCGCCAGAAGCAGAAGCAGAACCTTTGGCTTCTGCAACGTCACCGTCAGGTGACGCGGCGCCAGCCGAAGACGCAGGCTTGGCTACAGAGTCTGTTGTATCTATTTCTTCGCGAGCGGTCTCGTATTCGATCTTGGCTTCGGCAGCGGTCGGACGTCTTCCTCCCCCGGCCTCGATGACCTTGCGACCCTCTTTGGGTTCGGTCGACTCGACGAGACGCTTGCCGCCGCCGGCCTCGATGAGACGCGGCTTGGCACCAGCACCGGCGGCCTCCTCGGCCCGGGACTTGATGCTCTTCCGGGTGCGACGGGCGGGGCCGCCGGTAGCTAGATCGGCCTCGGCAGCAATCCTGTCGGTCGAAGCGGGGCCACCTAACACGACCTCCCCCCGGTAAACCCAAACCTTGACTCCGATGGCTCCGACTGTGGTGCGGGCGGTGGCCAATCCGTAATCGATGTCGGCTCGAAGTGTGTGCAGCGGCACGCGGCCTTCGCGGTACCACTCACGACGACCCATGTCGGCGCCACCAAGACGTCCCTTGCACTCGACCCGAACGCCTTCAGCACCTGCCTTGAGGGCAGACTGCACGGCACGCTTCATGGCCCGCCGGAACGCAATCCGGTTCTCCAGCTGGTCAGCGATCCCGCGTGCGAGCAAAGCCGCATCGAGATCGGGATCCTTGACTTCGTTGATATTGAGCTTGACGCGACGGCCGGTCATCTTCTCGAGCTCGCCACGAAGCCGCTCGGCCTCAGCACCTTTGCGCCCAATGACGACGCCGGGGCGAGCGGTATGAATGTCGACGATGAGACGGTCGCGGGTCCGCTCGATATCGATTCGAGACACCGCGCCTCGAACCAAATCATCACGGAGAAACTCGCGAATCTGCCAGTCTTCGTTGACGAAAGCTACATAGTCCTTCTTGGAGAACCACTTCGACTTCCAGTCGGTGGCAATTCCGAGGCGGAACGAATAGGGGTGTACCTTCTGGCCCATCAGTTGATCTCCTCTGTTCGGTCCGAAACAATGATTGTGATGTGGCTGGTGCGCTTCCTGATCTGGGTAGCGCGGCCACGGGCCCGGGGGCGATAGCGTTTCAACGTAGGCCCTTCGTCGGCGAATGCCTCTGCCACCACCAATTCCTCGGCATCGAGAGCATGGTTGTGCTCGGCGTTGGCCACAGCCGACCGGAGCACCTTCGCCACAGGCTCGGTGGCCCCACGCTGGGTGAGACGAAGAACGTGTTGGGCCTCTTCCACGGGAAGCCCACGGACCAGATCGAGAACCCGACGCACCTTGTAGGGCGACTGGCGAACAAAGCGAGCTTGAGCTTTCACCTTCATGATCGCTTCGCCGCTCTCTCGGCGTGGCCCCGGAACGTCCGGGTTGGGGCGAATTCTCCGAGCTTGTGGCCCACCATCGACTCAGTGATATAGACCGGCACGTGCTTGCGGCCATCATGGACCGCAATCGTGTGGCCGATCATCTCCGGAATCACAGTGGAGCGACGCGACCAGGTTCGGATCACTCGTTTGCTGTTGGTGTCGTTGAGCTCGTCGACTTTCTTGACAAGATGGTCGTCGACGAAAGGACCCTTCTTCAATGAGCGCGCCATTAGCGCCTGCCTTTCTTCGTACGGCGACGAACTATGTACTTGCTGGAAGCTTTCTTCTTGCTGCGGGTCCGGCCTTCCTTCTTGCCCCAGGGGCTGGAGGGATGGCGTCCACCGGCAGACTTGCCTTCGCCTCCACCGAGTGGATGGTCCACAGGGTTCATGGCGACACCGCGGGTCTGGGGGCGGACCCCTTTCCAGCGGTTGCGGCCGGCCTTACCCAGCTTGATGAGCTCGGATTCGGGGTTGCCTACCTGACCAATGGTTGCCCGACAATCAAGTGGAATTTGACGCATTTCGCCCGAAGGTAGGCGAATCAGTGCGACGTCACCCTCCTTGGACATCAGCTGAACGGCAGATCCGGCAGAGCGAGCCATCTTGGCACCACCGCCGGGCCGCATCTCAATTGCGTGCACCACCGTACCTGCAGGAATGTTCCGCAGCGGGAGGGCATTTCCGGGACGAATATCGGCCTTGGAACCCGATTCGAGACGATCGTCGACTTTGATACCGAGCGGGGCGAGAATGTATCGCTTTTCACCGTCGGCGTAGTTGAGCAGCGCGATGCGCGCGGTACGGTTGGGGTCGTATTCGACTGTGGCCACCCGCGCCGGAATCCCATCCTTATCGCGGCGGAAATCGATCACGCGGTAGCGCTGTTTGTGGCCGCCACCACGGTGTCGGGAAGTTACCCGTCCGTAGGAGTTGCGGCCGCCAGTGCCACTCTTCTTTGCGATCAAAGACTTTTCGGGACGGTCGGTCGTGATCTCAGCAAAATCCGAGACGGTCTGGAACCGGCGCCCGGGAGAAGTTGGTTTGCGTTTCTTTATTGCCATCTCAGACTCCGAACACGTCGATCGAGTTGCCTTCGGCCAGGGTGACCAGGGCACGTTTGGTGTCCTTGCGCTTGCCGAAGGTGGACCCCTGGCGTTTGCGCTTTCCCTTGCGGTTCATAGTGTTCACCCGCACCACCTTGACGTCGAAGATCTCCTCGACGGCATCGCGGATCTGGCCCTTGTGGGCCCGGGGATCAACCTCGAAGGTGTAGGTGTTTTGAAACTCGATGAGGTCGTAGGACTTCTCGGAAACGATGGGATAGCGGACGATGTCACGTGGATTCTTCATCAGGACTCATCGTCCTTTCCAGGAGATTCTTCGTCCTTGACGAAGTCCTCGTCAGACACCTCGTATGTGCTGGTTTTCCCGACGGAACCGACGGTATGAGAGGTGAACACCACCTGGTCCGACCACAAGACATCGTACGGTGTGATGTGGCCCGGTTCGGAAAGTCTGACCTCGGGAAGGTTACGGAAAGACCGACCAGCAACTCCGTCGAGGGAGTTGAGGACAACCAGGGTCTTGCCCCCGGCGTTCATAGCCGCGAGTAGGGAGACAGCTTGCTTGGTCTTTGGAGCCGACCAATCGATGTCTTCCACTACCAACACCGCATCCTCAGAGGCGCGAGCCGATAGAGCGCTCTTCAGCGCAAGCCGCTTCATCTTCTTAGGTGTCCGCTGCGTGTAGTCGCGGGGTTTGGGGCCATGGGCCACTCCACCACCAACCCAGTGGGGGGCACGGATAGAACCCTGGCGGGCCCGGCCGAGACCTTTCTGGCGCCACGGCTTACGACCACCGCCACGAACTTCGGCGCGGGTCTTCGTCGAGGCGCTGCCTCGACGGCGAGCCGCTAGTTGGGCTGTGATGACCTGGTGGAGCACGGCCATGTTCGGCTCGATGCCAAATATCTCCGCATCGAGGTCGAAATGACCCTTCGTCGACCCATCTGCTCCGAAGAACTGTGCCTTGACTTCAGCCATGAGCCTTCACCGCCTCTCTCACCAGTACCACCGAGCCCTTAGGCCCGGGAACTGAACCTTCGAGGAGCAGCAAATCGCGCTCAGCGTCGACGCCAGCAACCCTGAGGTTGAGGGTCGTGACCTGCTCGCCACCCATCCGGCCGGCCATTCTCATGCCCTTGAATACGCGGGCAGGGGTCGCACACGCACCGATCGAGCCCGGGGCACGATGCTTCTTGTGCGTCCCGTGCGAGGCACCCTGGCCCTTGAAATTGTGACGCTTCATTACTCCGGCGAAGCCTTTACCTTTTGAGATCCCGGAAACATCGGCCTTGGCCCCAGCCGCGAACACATCGGCGATCCTGAACTCCTGACCGACCTTGTATTCGGTGGCATCGTCAACCCGCACCTCGATGAGGGTCTGCGAGGGCTCGACGCCCGCTTTGGCGTAATGCCCGGCGGTCGGCTTATTGACGTTGGAAACTTTGACATCGCCAAAGGAAAGCTGGACGGCGTTGTAACCGTCCTTCTTCATGGTCTTTACCTGGACAACGTGGCACGGCCCGGCCTTGATGACGGTGACGGGAATTGCTCTCGCCTCCTCATCAAAGACCTGGGTCATACCCAGTTTCTGTCCAATAATGGTGTTCATGGGGTTACTTCCCGCCCCTGACACTTATCGAAAGAAGACCGGCGGCAATTTCGCGAATCAGCTTCATAGCTTGATCTCGACTTCCACACCTGCGGGCAGCTCGAGACGCATCAGCGAGTCGACCGTTTTCGGGGTCGGTTCGAGGATGTCGATGAGCCGCTTGTGGATCCGCATTTCGAAGTGCTCCCGGGAGTCCTTGTCGACATGGGGACCACGGATCACGCAATAGCGGTGGATTTCTGTGGGGAGGGGAATCGGGCCTTTGATCTTGGCCTGAGTCCGCACCACCGTCTCGGTGATCTTCTTGGCAGACTCATCGACCACGTTGTGGTCGTAGGCCTTCAAGCGGATCCGGATTTTCTGGGAGTCGGTCATTTTTTCCTAATACCTATTTGAGAATTTTGATGACTCGTCCGGCGCCGACAGTCCGACCGCCCTCGCGGATAGCGAACCGCAAACCTTCGTCCATGGCGATCGGAGCGATCAGTTCCACAGTCATTTCAGTGTTATCACCAGGCATGATCATCTGAGTGCCATCAGGAAGTTGGA
>JBGTGL010000157.1:0-11470 GCA_041746755.1 Acidimicrobiia bacterium
TGATCAGGTGATGGAGTTGATGGCGGCGGTTGATGATTTTGTTAAGGAACCGGACCGGGACACGGAGAAACCGTTTTTGATGTCGATTGAGGACGTCTTTTCGATTACTGGTCGGGGGACTGTGGTTACTGGCCGTATCGAGCAGGGGATTTTGAATGTGAATGAGGAGGTGGAGATTGTTGGTATTCACACCACTCAGAAGACGGTGGCTACGGGTATTGAAATGTTCCGCAAACTTCTCGATGAGGGCCGTGCCGGGGACAATGTCGGTGTTCTTCTTCGTGGTATCGGTAAGGATGATGTGGAACGGGGCCAGGTCCTGGCCAAACCGGGGTCGATTACTCCTCATACTGATTTCGAAGCTCAGGTGTACGTGTTGACCAAAGAAGAGGGTGGGAGGCATAACCCGTTCTTTCCTGGTTACCGCCCCCAGTTCTATTTCCGGACTACTGACGTCACCGGGTCGATCCAACTTCCTGATGGCACTCAGATGATCATGCCTGGTGATAACACTGAAATGACTGTGGAACTGATCGCTCCGATCGCGATGGACGAAGGTTTGCGGTTCGCTATCCGCGAGGGCGGTCGGACGGTCGGCGCCGGACGAGTCATCAAAATTCTCAAATAAGAAAGCAATAAACAATGGCCAGCGACAAAAGGCCGCCTTTGACACTGGCATGTACCGAGTGCAAGAGACGGAACTACGTCACAACTAAATCAAAGTCGAACACCCAGGAACGGTTGGAGCTGAAGAAGTACTGCCGCTGGTGTCGTTCCCACACCGCACACCGCGAGACTCGTTAGACGAATCTCGCTCAAAGCGTAGAGAAAGGGCCGGTCTTGAGACCGGCCCTTTCATTTTGATCGGTGAAGTGATCAGCTGCTCACGGGAGCGTGCGGATCCTTTGCTGGTTTGAAGTTGCCCTTGCTCTTCTCGCCATTGATGAGCGCGGTACTCATCGCATAGGAGAGAGTCGAGTAGGCGACAGCATCGACGTTGGTGTCGAAGGCCATGAGGTTGATGTTGTCGTAGGTGTCACACGCCAGGTGATAGCACGGGTCGTACTGATTTCCAGCGGTTCCACCCCAAAGCGCCTCTTCGGCTGCGGTCTTGATTCCCTCAGCACCGGTGAATAGACCACCGGAGGGGATCCCAACAGCGATGAACGGTCCGTAGTCGGAGCGTCCACTGAAGTCCGTACCCTTGAAGGGGAGGTTTCTGCTGTTGTAGAAGGCCTCGAAGGTCTTCTCGATCTGTGCAGATCCATCAGGGCCTGGTCCGGCGCCAACAGCATCGGAGTCGTCACCGTCGTAGATGAAGAAGACATGATTGGGTGAGCCGATCATGTCGAAGTTCAGATACAAAGCGATCTCATCCTGCTCTTCTTGGCTGAGGTTGTTGACGTAGTAGGTCGACCCGACCAAGCCAGACTCTTCCGCACCCCACCACGCAAAGCGAACGGTGTTCTGCGGAGTGACTTTGGCCATGTTCTCAGCCACCTCGAGGAGGGCAGCCGAGCCAGTCCCATTGTCCTGGATGCCCGGACCGGCGTTTACCGAGTCGAGGTGGGCTCCCACCATCACAACGTTGTCGGCGTTCCTTCCAGTCTTTTCGGCCAGCACGTTGTAGGTAGTCGCAATACCCCGGAAGGTGTCGGCCTTCAGCCGAAGGATCAGTCCTGGGGTTGCGGCGAGCTCAAGCCCAACAGCTTGGGTCACCGAGGTCACCGGTATGTTGAGAGTGAAGGCATTGCCGAGAGTCCCATTCAGGGTCCCGGCGGTGTTGTTGTAGATCACAACCCCTGATGCGCCGGCGTTGTAGGCGTTCGTGGCCTTGATCGCAAACGAGCAGATGCCGCGGCTGATCAGGGCGA
The DNA here is from genome assembly GCA_041746755.1 of Acidimicrobiia bacterium. Taxonomy (GTDB): domain Bacteria; phylum Actinomycetota; class Acidimicrobiia; order Spongiisociales; family ZC4RG35; genus MA-ANB-1. The sequence goes on from JBGTGL010000157.1 coordinate 1,875, forward strand.
TGTTCCCGGCGGGGAATCCGGCAAAGTCGGCTGCCTCACAACCGGTTATCAAGGTGGTCGTACTTACCGCAGCCGTAACGTCATCGCTTCCGGAGTACGACATAACGCTGTTGACAATCGGACCGACCGGTGGCGGTGAGACTTGTTCCAGCACGGTCGGGGTGAGGGTGATGAATGTCTGGAACTCGAAGGGTTGGACCGTGACGTCATACCCCGCTGCTTCCATTTTCTCAGCCACATAGTCAACCGAGGCGTCATATCCCGGTGTCCCGGAGGTTCGAATTCCGTTGTTGGCATCGGCAATCGACTGAAACGCAGCCTGGTGTTCGCGGGCACCGTCTCCGCTAGTGCATTGCAGAAGTTTGTTGATGGTGTTGTTGACTCTCGTATCACACGAGTTGGGACCCGCCAGGGCAGCCGGTGCCATGCTCAGAGCAAGGCATAGAGCTGTTCCGAGCAGGATCATTCGCCGCGTTTGCGATATATATTCCTCCCTTTGGAATGTTGGGTTCGGACACTACCCGCGTCCGGTGACCGCAAAACGGGAGAAATAACCGGAATTTTCGCGACCTTCGTCGTTGGTGTGAAGGCTGTAGCCTGTAGCCCGATGGATATTGAGACGCTCGAGGGAGCATCCTTCGGGCCCTACCCGATGCGGGTGTGCAAGGAGAAGATCGAAGAGTTCCTCAACGCCACCGGCGGCGATAGATCCTGTTGGCGTGAGGCGGCGCCGCCCGCCTACCTCGCTTCCGCTCTCTTTGTCGTTGCTCCTGAGCTCCTCGGCAAGCTGGAGGGCTACTCGGTAATCCACGGCGAACAGACTTTTACCTGGCTCCGACCGCTCCTGATGGAGCAAGATCTCGAGGTTGGGGGCACAGTTACTCGGATCCGGGAGAGAGGCGGCGCCTACTTTGTCACCTTTGAGATGAAGATCACTGAAGGAGAGGCTGAGATCGCTGGGGGCACTTCACTGTTCCTCGTCTCAGAGTCGGAGACCTCCAGCGACCGGGTTGCCAAGGCGCCGGTGCCTGAGGTCGACGACCGGGGCACTCCAGGTTCCGACCAGAGGGCAGCGTCGCGAGCGGACCTGGTGAGATATGCCGCGGCGACTCGAGATTGGAACCCGATTCATTGGGACAACGATGCAGCTTTGGCGGCCGGCCTCAACGGAGTGGTGGTGCATGGTCTGCTCCAGGCGGCGTGGGCTCTCGATGCTGCCGCCGGTGACGTCGAGGGTCTCCGGCCTTTTCAGTCGACGAAGATCCGGTTTCGGAGTCCTCTCTCGCCTGCGTCGCCTGTTGACGTTGTGAGCCGACGGTCCGATCACCAGCTAGTTGTTGAGATCTCCAACGCCGACACGCAGTTCCTCACCGCCCAAGTGGTCCTCTCGGGGGAGTAACCAGATGGACCCGAGACCGGTCGAACGAACCAAAGAGCAAGATTTGATAGCCAGAGCGCAGAGTGGCGACCGTGCCGCTTTTGCGGCCCTGGTCCGGGAGCACAGCGACATGGTTTACACCCTGGCACGAAGGTTGGTCGGAGATCCACATTTGGCGGCAGATGTATCTCAGGAAACAATGATCCGCGCTTGGAGGGCACTCCCTAATTTCCGTGGCGATGCGCAACTGTCAACTTGGCTCCATCGAATCACCGTCAACACCGCTTGGACCCACAAGAAAAGGGCGAAACGCCACCACGGGACTCCTTTGGAAGAGATCGGCGAGTTGCCAGCACCCGTCGATGTGCGCGACCCCGAGTTCGCCGGAGAGATCGCCGAACTCAGGGGAAAACTCCGTTGGGCTCTGGACAGTTTGCCTGAGTCACAACGCCAGATCGTTGTGATGAAGGATGTTTATGGCTGGTCTCATGCTGAGATCGCTGAGTCGGCGGGTATCACCGTCACCGCTGCCAAGGTGCGGCTTCACCGTGCCCGTGCCCGACTCGCTCGGATGCTGGAGGAGTAATGGCTGTCTTATGTGAGATCGCAGCCCCATTTGTCGCTAATAGCGCGGTCGAGGAGATCGAAGTGATCTGGCCGTTGCGGAGTCATACCGACTCTTGCCTGCGTTGTCAGGCACGCCAGGTCGCGATGGTCCGGACCGGTCGTCAGCTGAAATCCCTGGCCGAAGAGACCAACACGGCGCCCCACGATCTCGAGTGGAAGGTGATGTCGTCGCTCGAGGGCGATCTAGCAGTCAGTCGCACCTGGGCTAAGCCGCTCACCCTCACGGCAGCCGCATTAGGAATGGTCGCTGCGGTCGTGATCTGGCGCTTGCGCCCTCGCGCCGAGGCCTAGCCGCCCGGGCCGTCGCGGCCATTGTGGCGGAACTCGTCCTTGATCGCCTGGAAAGCGGCTAGCCGCTCGTAAGGGTTGCTGAAGGGTGCATATTCCGAGTCCGGCTCCAGGTCGAGGTCGGGATCCGGATCGGGCTCGACCGCCACCATTTCCCCGAGGAGGGTGCCGTCGGGTCGGTAAAAGCTGAGATCGCCCGGGTGGCCTTTGATGGTCCAACCGACGTCGTGGATCAGATTGTGGTGGTGCCGGCAGAGCAGGACGAGATTGGTCAGAATCGTCGGGCCACCGTCTTTCCAATGGATCAGATGATGGGCATCGCACCAGTGGGCGGGTCGGTCACAGCCGGGAAACACACATCCCATGTCGCGGGCGTCGAGAGCGATTCTCTGACCCTTGGTGACCAACCGCTTTTGTCGGCCGACGTCGAGAGGAAGGCCTTTCGGGTCGAATACCACTCTGTTGACTGCCGCTTCGCAGGAGATTCGGTCGACTTCGCTACCGCTAAGAAAGTTGCCCCGTTGGGTTTCCGAGATTCCGGCTTTGGCACGGATCATATCTCCGTATCCGACATGGACCACGAGATTGGGGCGGTCCTGGCTTCCGTTGATGATGTCTAACAGGAGGTCGGCGCGTCGCATCGGTGTCGACCGCTCGTCTTCGACTGCAGGTGGGCCGGGTTCGAGGGCGGCAAGGACTTGTTCTCCGGATTCGATGTCGTACCAACCGCTGATGTGGATCATCTCCAGGTCGCGTCGAACCCTTAAGGCTCGGGCTTCTCGTGCGTCGGCGCGTTGGGATTCCTGTTCGCCCGAAGCGACCTCCTTGACCCAATAGTCGAGAGTCTTTCTGAGTTCGCTTGCGAGTGGTGTCCCGATTGCGGTCTCGATCAGACCGTCCGCCTCAGCACCGAAGGCCTCCGGAGCCGAAGCCGAGGCGGATAGGAGTAGATCGACCTGGGCCGTCGCCAGGTCACCGATTTCGTGCGCCCTGGCGACCTTTGGTTCCGACACCAAACCGTTCCCCCGTGCCACCAACTGAACGGCGGCGCTTCCGGTCCACGAGTAGCGATGTTTCAGGAGCGCAGTGGGTGAGGAGTAGCCATCCCTGCGGAACGCACCGGTCTCGGCGACTTGACCAACCAGACGAGCTGCCCGGGCCAGCTCCCGGTTGACCCGGTCGAGAACAACGTCGAGTTCGGAGATCAGATCTTCGGGGGCTATCTCCGGTGGGGAGCCGAACCACTCATTCATTTCTTGCTCATATCTAGCGAACATATGTTCGAAGATATCGGACGGCTGGGACAGGTTCAAGGGGTCTGTTTCCGATTTTCAGAAGAAATTTTCGGTGCAAGAAAATCTACAGATTCGTTGGCAAACCAAGCTTCAGGATGAACCCGGCACCGCTTTGGCGGTGAGGATGGCGTAGTTGTTGAGAACGGTCTTCGCGGCTCCCGTTTTCAAGTCGTGGACCACGAATCCGGTAGTTGCAGAGGATAGGAGAAACCGGGAGTCAGAACTCCACGACACCCATGTGGTCGAATTGTCACTGATCGAGTCTGCTTCTCCAGAACTACGGTCGAGTACCGCAATCCCCTTCGAGCCGGCGATGGCGACGCTGCTTCCGTCCGGAGAGAAGTGGGCGGAGGCGACGATTCCGAAATCGGCGCCGGTGGCGAACCTCTTGACCCCGCCGCCTGCGGAAACCAATTTCGGCTCAGCGCCCTCCATCGCCAGAATCCAGCCCTCGTGGTTCGATGCCAGGACCCGGCCCGGTTCAACGTCCTTGAATTCACCGTCAGGTGCAAGGAGAGTGATCCGATCTGGAGTTGATTGCACAGCCCAACCCCAACTGCCCCACGCGGCGATGTGGGCGCCGACCTCATCCACCCAGGGGATCTCATCCTTCAGTCCACGGAAGTTCACAGTGAACAAGGTGGTATGGCCAGCGCTTTCGATGGTGTACGTCAGCTGGCCGTTTTCGCTGTCATGCCACGCGTAGCTGGTGACACCCGCGCTGACCGCGCGGATCAGGTTGAACCTGCCCATCGACAGAAGCGAGCCGTCGAGGCCCGGTACCGTGGAGGAAAGTGCGATAAATTCGGCCCCGGAATCAAGGACAACGTTGTCCCCGTCGGCCATTGCCCTGGTCGTTGGAGCGGAGCGCGCTTGCCAGAGAACCCGATCGAGCGCACTGTTCTCAGTCGCGGCGATTGCGACCACTGAATCAGGGAAGCCGGGTACCGCCACGGCAATCCCGATTGCCGGACCGTCTCTATCGGTGGCCGCCGCCAGCTCGTCGGTCCGCTCGCCTTGGACGGCTTGTTGTTCTGACCCGAGCGTGATGATCCCCAAACCGAGACCAGCGATGAAGCTGAGAGTGATGGGTAGCCATCGAAGCCGGGACGGGCGTGGTTGGACGAGGTCTTCCACACCGTCTTCGATGACGTCGAGCGTCGCTGTCATAAGATGAACCGTACGCTCTTGCACCACAGTTCGGGTCGGGGATTATCTTTCGCACATGCGCCGATTGACCAAGAACCTGAGCGGGATGCTGCTGGCCACGATGATCATGATTGCCGGTTGCTCCCAGCCTCGGCCCACGAACAGTCCTCCGGATTCCGAACTGCGACTCCAGATCCACGCCGCTACCGGGCACGAGCCCCCGGAATGCACTGATTTCGGAGATTCCGATGCCGAGATAGAGATTACCGCGGATGGATTTGTGCCCGACTGTGTGATGGTGAGTCTGGGCGACGTGCTGACAGTTTCCAACAACACCGACTTGGAGCAGCGGTTCATCGTCGGCGACCCGGCCGATAGTGAGGTCGGTCGGCATATCAGGGTTGATGAGAAGATCCCCTCCGAGGCGGTCTACCAACTAGACCCGGTGGACTCTTTACTCGGGGAGGAGATCTATCCGTTCTGGCTGCAGGGTCTGCAGGAACAGGGATACGCTGGATCGCTGGTCGTCACTCCCTAAAACGTCCCGTTCTCCTCACCGGATGGGCAAGTTCGTCGTATTTCCTCTATGATGGCGCCACGGCTGACCCTTTCGGGTCGGTTTAACTTAATTGGAGGAAATGAATGAAGAATCGCAATGGTCTGAGATACCTGGCTTTGCTAGGTGTCCTGACTCTAGTGATCGCAGCCTGTGGAGACGGCGGCGGAAGCGCTCCGGAGGAGTGCGAAGCCGACGAGTTCGGGTGTGTTGAAATCGCCAGTGGCGAGGCCATCAAGCTCGGGTCACTGCTCGTCACCACCGGACCCAACTCCTCGCTAGGACTCGACAGCCAGTACGGCGTCGAACTGGCGTTGGATGCGTGGGGAACCGAGGGCGAATTTGACGGAACAAACGGTCAGGTCAAGGGTCACGACGTAACGTTGACCTCTGAGGATGATGGATGTTCTGCCGATGGTGGAACCGCCGGTGCCAACAAACTCGCCGCCGACAGCCAGATCGTGGCTGTGATCGGTACAAGCTGTTCAAGCGCCGCGCTTGGAGTCGCAGACAAGATCTTCTCTGACAAGGGAATTTCAATCGTCTCGGCTTCGAACACGGGTCCTGCTTTGACGGCGGATGGGACGCATCAGCCGTTCTATCTCCGTACCGCACACAACGACAAGATCCAGGGTGCCGCAGTGGCGAACTTCGCCTACACCGAACTCGGTCTGCGCACCGCAGCCACCATCCATGACGGAAGCCCGTACGCCGATGGTCTGCAACAGGTCTTCGCTGACACCTTCACCTCTCTTGGTGGGACTGTCACGAAGCAGGAAGCGATTCAAGTTGGTGACACCGACTTCAACCCGGTGTTGACCGATATCGCTACAGACGCACCGGAGTTCCTGTACTACCCGATCTTCGTCGCCGAAGGTGGTTTGATCACCCAGCAGGCGCGGGCTATCGAAGGACTGGCGGACAGTGTCCTTGCTGGTTCTGACGGTATGTTCACCCAGGACTGGATCGACGCTGCTGGTGCCGAAAACGCCGATGGCGTTTACATTTCGGGTCCGGACCTCGCGTCGTTCACCGGAGATGTTGACTTCTACAACGATGTCTTCATTCCGGCGTACACCGAGAAGTACGGTGCACCGCAGTCGGTCTTCCACGCTCATGCATGGGACGCCACCAACATCGTGCTGACCGCCATCGACAGTGTGGCCATCGAGGATGGAGATACGCTCTACATCCCGAGAACCGCTCTGAAAGATGCGCTGTACGCAACATCAGGTTTCGCCGGTATCACCGGCACCCTGACCTGCGCCACCACAGGTGACTGTCAGCCTTCGGCAACTATTGCCGTTGTGACGGTTGAGGGTGGCGCGTTCACAGAAGCTGTTTACAGCGAACTGGGAACGCTCGACGGCTAAACCGCTATTGCATATGAGAACGGGGCGAGTCCTTCGGGTTCGCCCCGTTCCCACCACTCAGATTCAGGGGATCGATTGACGTCTAACTCGACCAGTTCAAGGAACTATCGCGTACTTCTGGAACGGCTGCCGATACGGCGAATCATCCTAGTTGTTCTCTCCCTGCTCATCGCATACGGGGTCATCGCCGGTACCGTCGCAACACTTCAAACCGGTCGCTTCACTACTGCGGACTGGGTGAGTCTCTTTACAGCTGGCGTCGCCCGCGGCAGCGTCTATGCCATCATCGCCCTCGGCTACACGCTGGTTTATGGAATCCTTTTCATCATCAACTTCGCCCATGGTGAAGTCTTTATGGCCGGCACCTTCACGGCCTTCTTTATTGCCCAAGCCCTCGCCGGGCAGGGGATACTCAACGAATATCCGATAGCCTCCCTGGTTTTACTGTTCGTGGTTTCATCGGTGGTTTCGATGGCGGTTGCTGTCATTCTGGAACGGGTGGCATATCGTCCGCTCCGAGGGGCGCCCCGCCTCGTTCCCCTTATCACCGCTATCGGTGCGTCTCTTTTTCTGCAATACACCTTCCGCGGTTTTTACGGGGCCCAGGTGCGTGCCTACCCGAACATCGATATCTTGCAGGGCAACATCACCATCGCCGGGTTCAGCGTCCAGAAAGCCCAGGTGCTGGTCACAATCGGCGCCATCATCCTCTGGTTCTCCCTTTTCATGGTGATCGAGAAGACCAAGCTCGGGAGGGCGATGCGTGCGGTCGGTGAAGATCGGGAGATCGCCGCACTGATGGGGATCAACGTCGATCGAACCATCGTCTCGACCTTCGCCATCGGTGGAGTTTTGGCCGGTGCGGCGGGGATCCTCTTCGTCCAACTGTTCAACTCAGTTTTCTTCTTCATGGGCTTCTTTCCCGGAATCAAGGCTTTTACGGCTGCTGTCCTTGGTGGAATCGGATCGATAACCGGAGCGGCAGTCGGGGGGCTTGTGCTGGGGATTCTCGAAGCCGTTGGGCCGATTCTCTTTCTAACCGGCTTTGGAATTCCTTCACCGAACCAACTCCAGCCAATCATTTCCTTCGGAATTCTGGTGTTGGTGCTGATATTCCGTCCCGGCGGGCTCTTCGGCGCTCCGGATGAGGAACGAGCATGATGAAACGCTTCCCCCGTTCGGTCAATGTCGGACTTCTGGGCGGATTCGTAATCATCTATTTGACCGCGGTGGGTATGATCGAGGCGTTTTATGACCGTCCGATAATCACCGGCTACCTCCAGTTCTCGGTGGCGTTGATGCTTCTCAACTATCTCTTCACCGGATACATGGCAGCCAAACCGCCCAAGGATGGTGTGGCACCAAAACCCATCAATGCGGGGTTGATTGCCGGCCTGACCGCCGGAGCGCTGGTGGGATTCTTCGTCCTGGCGATGTCGGTCCTCACCGAATTGGGGTACGACCCCAGGGACATGTTCGTATCGATAAATCCCGCTTCCCTAGATATTCTTTCGTTCGGGCAATCAGCGGCGATGGCGGTCCCCATCCAGGCGGTCCTCGGGGCCGTGATGGGCTTGGCCGGGGGTTATCTGTTCCAGATGGCCAAGGCCACGCGCTCCTATGTCCTGGTTGGACTGGCATCCTTGATGGTGGCGGCTCTGGGGGCTCCATTGTTCGCGGTGATGATGGACGGTCTCAACATTCCAAGTAGGTGGCTCTTCGAGCGGGACGGTCTGACGATTCTCGGCGCCGTTGTCGTGGTGGCAGGATCCGTTGGATTCAAGTGGTATTTCAGTCGCACCAGCTTCGCCGAGATGGTCGCCAAGGTACCTGGCGTTACCAAGAAGAACACCAATCTCGTTTTGTGGGCGATCGCCGGAGTGGTCCTGTTGATGCTCCCGTGGGTCGTCAACACCTTCATCAGCGACGTGCTCGGCACTGTCGGCCTCTACATCCTCCTCGGCCTCGGTCTCAATATCGTGGTCGGTTACGCCGGCCTCCTCGACCTTGGTTATGTCGCATTCTTCGCCGTTGGCGCCTACTCGGTTGCGGTGCTCACTGCAAAGTCGTCTTTCCTGGTTGGAGGCTCGGTCACCGCGCCTGCCGAGGCCGGCTTCATGAGCTTCTGGGTGGCTCTTCCCATCACCGTCGTCATTGCAGTTATCGTCGGAATTCTGATCGGAGCGCCCGTATTGCGGCTTCGCGGCGACTATTTGGCCATCGTTACCCTCGGATTCGGTGAGATCATTCGGACATTGGTCCTCTCCGACTGGCTCAAGCCTTATCTGGGTGGCCCCCAGGGCCTCACCGAGATTCCACCGGTGCCATTGGGCGATTTACCGGCACGCGATCCGCGAATCCTCTACTACGTGATATTCGCGTTCGTCATCTTCTCTTATTTCGTGGCGACCAGGTTGAAGAGTTCTCGAGTTGGACGGGCCTGGGCTGCCATGCGTGAAGATGAAGACGTTGCTGAGGGGATGGGTATCTCGGTCGTCATGTACAAGATGCTTGCCTTCGTGATGGGCGCTGCGGTCGGCAGCCTCGGTGGGGCCTTCTTTGCGGCCAAACTCGGGGTAGCCAACCCGGGTAGCTTCACACTATTGGTTTCCATCAACGTGCTCGCAGTGGTCGTGCTCGGTGGCATGGGTTCGATTCCCGGCGTAGTGGTAGGTTCGCTGGTGCTTGTTGGTCTGCCCGAATTGTTAAGGGAGTTCGGTGAGTATCGGCTCCATATATATGGCGCGATTCTGGTCGCCATCATGTTGTTGAAGCCTGAAGGTCTCATTCCTGATGCGAGGAGGGCTCGCGAACTCCATCGGGATAATCCGCTCGAGTTGCCCGACCCGATTCTTGCCGAGGCTTCCGGGTTGTCGGAATGACCCATCTCCTCGAACTCAACGGTGTATCGAAGCGATTTGGCGGGGTCC
>JBGTGL010000158.1:0-14769 GCA_041746755.1 Acidimicrobiia bacterium
ACCAGCCTGATTGTGCTCATTTTTGCAGGCGGACTCCTATTTGCCGCTTGGAGGGACATCGTTCAGATCATCTGGGGTGACGCCGCACAGTGGAGTGTCGCAGCCACCGTTCGGAACCGGATTTTTGCGGTGGCTGCAGTCCTCGGATCGAGTGTGCTCCTAACGGTAACGCTCTTTGCCCAAGCGGTGTTGGGTCTGTTCTCTGATCGACTCGACATCAGGATCGTGGAACAGTTGTTGTTGATTACTGGCTCGATACTCCCTCTTCTGATCGGGACGATATTCATTGCCGTTCTCTTCAAGTACACGCCAACGGCCGATATCAGTTGGCGTGATGTCTGGTTTCCGGCCATTGTCAGCATGGCGCTTCTCTCGGTCGGTGCCTGGGCTTATGGTCTCTACGTCTCCCTGGCCGGCCTGGGATCCGCCGTCGGAGTGACCGGGACCATCTTCCTGGGACTGGCCCTCGTCTACTACGCAGCCCAAATAATCCTCTACGGGATCGAGATCGTCTGTGTTAGCTACCAGAGCCGGGCCGAATCATTGGTCCCCACGGCGCCTGGCTAGGAGACTTGCGAACCGGGTCGCGCTCCGACTCAGGCGTGTCCGGAATTTCTGCTAATCCACTGCCGTGCATCGGTGGACGCTCGGCGAATTGTCTCTCCAACCCATTCGTCGGACTCATAGATATTCTCTGATCCGATCGTCCTGGACACACCGGTCACCACGAATTGGGAAAGGGCGCGTTCTTGATCTGAGACCAGCACCAGTTTGGAGTCGGCCATTTTCAGATCGGCTCCGTACCGATTGAGTACCTCCATCAGCGTTGACCCCGGGTCCGAAATGCCTCGCAAACGGATGACGACAACGGAGTTGCGCGTTTCCGGGGACACGGCGGGCAATCGCTCTTCGAAAGTCGCGGCCGATGCGAAAAAGAGACTTCCATACGGTTGGAGAAGTATGACTTCATCCCGTCCCACTATTTCAGGCGGAGTTCCCTCGCGGATCCGACCGGATTCACCGATTTCCAGGGTTCGGATGCTGACCTGATTCGACTGGCGAATGATGTACAAGATCATCGAGATTCCAACTCCGACCAGCACCGCTTGCTGTAAGGGGATGATCATCGTGAGCACCAATGTGACGGTCATTACCATCGCCTGGACTGATCCCGTCTTCCAAACGGTCTTGATGCCCAGGGGCTTGATGGTCCGAAACCCGATCACGATAAGTAGACCGGCGAGGGACGGCATGGCGATGTATCCGACTGTCTGGCCAAATATCAAGATGACCAACGCCATCACCACCGAGGCGATCACCAGAGCCGTCCTCGACTTCGCTCCCGCTGACTTGACCAGAGATGATGCCGACATCGACCCTCCCACCGGCATTCCCTGAAATAATCCGGACATCAGGTTGCCGAACCCCTGGCCGACAAAATCCTGCGAGATGTCCGGGTAGGGGCCGTCGGCCTTGGGGAAGCTCGCGGATATCGCCGCACCTTGAACAAGACCGACGAAGGTGAGGGCAACCGCTGGTAGAAGCAAGGGCAAAATAAGCGACAGGTCGGGCAGTGCCGGAAGAGGAAGGGTATTTGGCACATCTGCGATGTCGTTCAGTTGGGCGACATCCCAGCCAAAAAGTGCAACCATGGCTGAGCCAATGATGACCGCAACTACCAGGCCGAGGGCACCCAATCTGGTTCGCTCCAAAACTATGATCAGACCGATCGTGATCAATCCGATCAGGAGAGTTCTCAAGTCGATCAGGGACGGGTGGAACAGCAGGTCGAGTGCGCGGAGAATTCTGTTATCTCCCTGCGACTCGTAACCGGTGAGATTGTCCAACTGACCCAAGACGATGTTGGCGCCTACCGCCGAGATGAATCCAACCATGACCGAGTTGGAGACGAATCGCAGCAATGATCCGAGCTTGAAGAATCCAGCGATGATCATCAGCACGCCGGTAAGGATCGAAAGGGTGAACAGCGCCCGCCCGGGGTCTTCGCCCGAGTGGACCAAACTGACATCGGCCACGATGATCGCCATCGCGCCGGTGGCCTGCACCGCCATAAATGACGAAGAAGTCGAAAGGGCCCCCGAGACAGTCCCCGCCATATAGCCATAGAGGCCGAATACGGGATTCACACCAGCGAGCAGTCCGCCGGCCAGACCATCAGGGACGCTCTCGACCCCGAGAACCAGACCTGCCACTGCGTCCTCACGCAATGTCTCCCTGCGAAAAATATTCTTGAGCGTATCGCGGCGAATCAGTCTCGCCATCAGCCAGCGGTCTTGGTTTCGGTCGCCGACGCTTTCCACCTCACGAAAAGCGACGTTAACACCAGCCCTCTTCCCCTAGACCGCAGTGGGCTCGGGTTTGACGGGCGCCGAAATGCTCAGGAAATGACGGTTACGGGACTACCGGCGCGACGGGCGAACAATGCCATCGTCATGTTCAGTGCGGCGTGGACGGCGACTCCTGCCCAGATCGAACCGGTCTCGATACGTAGCCAGACCAGGGCAGCACCGGCGACGGTCGTAGCGATGACGGTTATCAGGGTATGGATCCAGCCTGCCACCGTGCCCGCCTCAGCCGATTCCGCCTGATCGAGCCCCGGACCGATATGCCAAATTCCAAAGAGAGCGGCCCCAATCCAAACCGCAGCAGCGGGGGGGTAAAGGGCCATCAGCGCACTGTGCAATACCCCGCGGAAGACGGCCTCCTCGATCAGAGCAGTCATCACCGGGATCCGGACAAATATCTGAACGAACGACTCCCGGGCGGAAAGAGCAGCGAGGCGAGGGTCAGCGAGAGCCGATCGAAGCTGCGGCACAGCGAACATGGTGAGACCGACCAGCGACACGACCGACGCGGTGATCACAGTCCAAAATGCGACCACGCCCGGATCTACGGACCCCAAGCCAATCCGCTCGAACCCGAAAATCGAACCAGCAAGTACCACGACTCCAGCACCGACGCTGCCTGTCACCAAGGGCGCCCACCGGGTGCGGTGGCGTCGGGGCAGGAGGAGATAGACGATGGTTTGGAATGCAGCCGCATAGGCCGCGAGAGGTCCGATAGTGGATACGAGTGTCATTGGGTGGAGAGTTTCCCCTGATTGGGTTGGTGTAAACGTCCTTCGTTGGACGCTCATAGGGGACCGGTGGTTCCCATTTAACTGGAGATCCGGGACTACTGGACTCCGCCAACCAAATCCATGTTGTCTTCAGATTCTCCGGTCGGCCCCTTGATCCGGGCGGAACGGGCTAGTTCCCTCGCAGTCAGTGTTTCGTTCAACCTCTTCATCTGAACCTCGCTGACGGGGGGAAACTCAAATGCCGCTTGGACGAACTCGGCGGTATCGGCCCGATAGTCGTGTCCGAAAGACTTGAATTCACCGGGAACTACCACCATGGCGTTCATGGCGTCGACCAAGACCTGGGTGAAGGTAATGAGCGGTGTCCACTTCATTTGCTCAGGGACTCCCCGTCCCCGGTCGCCGTCGAGCCAATGGGGTCGCTTCACAGCGGTTCGGACCGACATCTGAGCGATCGGGTCGTTGTCGTGGTCGACGATTATCGCCCGGAGCTTTGCTTGGTCTTCAGGGTCGAGGGCCTCGAACTGTTCAAAACGATCAAAGGCACGAACGGTGCCAGGAGGGATCAGAGGATTCCGCCCCTCCACCATCCCGGTCTTCGACCACTTGGCCAACCCGGGCAGCCCGAACCACAATGCACGGTGGATACCGTAGTGGTCGAACCCGGCGATTCCCTGGTGCATCACCACATCGGAACTCGACCATGCCCCGAGACTTTCACCAAAGACCAGCACTCGGGGCCTGTCGGACTCCGGGACGCCGGATAGACGCTGTTTGATACCCCATAACAACTGCCGGAACTGCGACCGGCCCAGTGCGACCGACTGGAGCTCGACAAATGACGGGGCCCGTCCGTATTGGATGCAAATGGTCGCGATGTCGCCTCTGGCGAGGATCTCTGCCGACTCGATCATCGTATGATCAACCCAACCGGTGCCGGTTGGCGAAACCAGGAGCAGGTACTTTCGATCGAAGGCGCCGAGCTGTTCGAGCTCCCGGAGGGCCAGCTCCGACCTCATGGTCGAGTAGATAGGCTCTGAGTCGTACCCGACGTAGGCGCGTATCGGGTGGGCGACCGCATCTTCTCCCAGGGTCGACTCGATTGTCTCCGGTTCCACGACTTCACTCACATAACGTCGACCCTGGAGTCCCAACTCCTTGAAAGGTGATTGTGAATTTGGGCCACCCGAAACAAATTCATTCTGAGGGGGCGACGCGAAAGCGTCTTCGACCTTGCCATTCAACCCTGCAAGTCTCGATACCAGAGCGAGGTATCCGGCGACGGCACCGGAACCCCACATGACGAGGTTGGTCCCGTACCCGATCATTCGCATGCCGGGTGCGTCACCCATGTAATTGACCAAAGACGACTGTGAGGTCCGGAATCCGGCCGCGGCAAGCCTTCCCAAACTGGAGATCGCAAAGCCATAAGCGATCGACTGTGGTAAATCAGCCGGCTTGTCTTCTTCGGTCCAGCGCGCAACGACAGCATTGCGGGTATCTAGTTCTCGGGAGAAGCGGCTAGCTACATACGCGAAACCTCCGAGGCCGGTCACAATGGGGACTATTGGGGTCGAGGTCTTTGAAGAAATGTCCTTACCGACTTCGTGAATGATGCCGCCAATCGCTCCAACCATCGCGAGCCGTCCAGCGGTGCGCAGCGAGGCACGGCTAGTCGACTCGTCAGGCTCTTCGGCAAGGTTGGATACCGCCGAACCGGCGGCAGCGATCATCCCTCTCACGGCCAACTTCCATGACAACGGTGACTCTTCCGGAGCGATGCTCCTTGCAGCAACGTCCACCGTCGAGCCAACTCCCCGAGCAGCGAGGATGGCTAACGCTGCGGCGGCACCTTGATGAGCAGACTTTCTTGGCATCAGCGACGGGCCAAACGCGTCTACAGCCGCCCCAGCGGCGAGCGGGGCCGCTGGCCCACTCGTCACCGGATTGAACCAGTCAGAAAAGGCAATCGCCGCGTTCACCGTTTTAGTTGTCCAGGTCATATGGGTCTCCCGAGTGGCGAATATACCTGACTCGGATCGATTGTCCCGACTCGAAGGGTTCGCGAATAAGCTATCTTTTCGTCGAGAAGGAGAATAAATGGGTCTAGGACCAGTAGAGCTTGTGTTTATCAGATTCCCCGGCAGTCAGTTCAATGGCAGCATTTTGCCTGCGCTTATAGACGTGGTCGATCGCAATATCGTGTCGATCATCGACTGCCTGTTGGTGACCAAGACACCAGATGGAGACATCGAACTCCTTGAGATCGAGGATGTCGATGCCAACCCGGATGTGAAGAAACTTCAGGAGTACATCGCTGGAGTCAATGGACTCATCAGTGACGAGGACATCGACGAATTCGCCTGGGCTTTGGAGCCCGGTGACTCGGCCGCCGCCCTCGTATTCGAACACACGTGGGTTAAGCCATTCCGTGATGCGCTCGTCGCGTCGGGAGGCGAATTGGTCGCCGATGTTCGTATACCCGGTATGGTCGCTGACGAAGTCCTTGCGGCACTTGAAGAGGAGAACTAAATGAGAAGACGACGTGGACGACCAGGTTTGGTCGGAACAATGGCTCGCACCGCTGTTGTGGCAGGGACTGCTACCGCGGTGGCAGGCGGAGTGAATAACCGGCAACAGGCTAAAGCTCAAGCCGGTGCTACGGAACAGGCCGCCCAGGATGCTGCTTTTGAGTCTCAGGCCCAGATGGCAGAACTCCAACAGCAGATGGATCAGATGCAGCAAGCGGCACCGGCAGCCGGTGGCGATGATCTAGCAACCAAGTTGACGAAGCTCGGCGAGCTACACACAGCCGGCGTCCTCAGCGACACCGAATTCGCTGAGGCAAAGGCCAAACTTCTCGCATAAACCAAAGTGACTAAGCGGACGGGCCCACGGGAATTTGTCCGGGCCCGTGCCCACTGCAACTACTGGAGATCATCAATGAAACGACTATTCGCGATCGCCCTCATCGGCGTTCTGGGCTTGACCGCATGTTCCGACTCCCCAGATGAGAATCTGGCCGCATTTTGCGACTCCCATGACAGTCTCGTGACCTCGGTGGAGAGTTTCGGCAGTCTCAGCGCCGAGTCGACTTCAGATGACGTCGACTCCGTGCGCGACGATGTCGAGTCATCGTGGGCGGCATACGAAGCGGCTGCTGAAGATGTCGGTCAGGACGCGAAGGCGCAGGCTGAAGCTGCCTACTCCGATTACTTGAACGCTGTCTCGGTCATTCCGGGTGATGCACCGATCTCCGATCGTGTTGAGATGACTATCGAGGCTGCGAACGTGTTGAAGACCAATCTGAATACGATCGCCGAATCGGTGACGTGCGAATAAACATTCGCTGTTCCGCAACCCTGGATTAACCAAACGGACACCTGACGACCCTAAAAAGGAGTCACAGGTCAATCCACTCGGCCTGGAGACAACAAAAACGGGACCTTCCTCCTCCCCTCAATTACGGGGCGATCAGGGTCGCCGCGGGGCGGCTTACAGTCGCCCCGTGTCTCGTTGCAATGAAAGTGGAACCTTTTAGGCCGACAGCTACGTTTTACCCGCGTGAGCCAGCACCCGTCGACCCCGGCCACCGCCGGTATTGCATCGTCGCTTATCCCGGGCACCGGCCAGTTGATGACCGGGGCACCGATCGCAGGTGCGATTCTGCTCCTCGCCACCTGTGTCACCGGCGCCCTGATCGGATATGGATTGGGTTCAGTCGATCGCATCAGGCTTCTCGAAATGGTGACCAATCCGGGAATAATCCTGGTTCTGGTTACGATCAATCTGGTATTCGGGATCCTCCGGGTGCTTGCAGCTAGCGACGCGTGGCGTCGGGCCGGCGGTCGAGCTTTTAGTGCCGGGATCCTGGCTCTCCTCGCATTCACTGCGAGCCCGCACCTTGCACTGGGTTACGTCGGCCTGGAGACTCGATCAACCCTTCTCACGGTTTTTGGCCAGCCGCTAGCAACCACGACCACATCGACGACATCAACCACCCAGCCCACACCAACTACCGTGCCCGCCGTCACCACGGTCGCCCCGTTCCGTGTGATACCGACGGACCCCACGACAACAACATCGACCACGACCACACTTCCTCTCGGAACCGAACGGGCCACGTTCCTACTGCTCGGTGGTGATGCCGGCCCCGGACGGCCAGGACTCCGCACCGACACAATGATGGTCGCCACTATCGACACCCGCACGGGCGATGCCGCCATCTTTGGCTTGCCAAGGAACATGGCCGGATTCACTTTTAGCGACGGGACCGAGTTCACCGGGTTCACGCAGGGAATCCTGAACGAGGTCTACATGTGGGGAGAACGGAACCCGGACAGGTTTCCCGGCCCTGAACCCGGAATCTCCGCGCTGCGGGACGTCGCCGAGACGCTGCTCGGGCTCCCAATCGACCACTACGTGATGGTGGACATGGTTGGCTTTGCCCGCCTGGTCGATGTTGTCGGGGGCGTCGACGTAAATGTCACCAAGCCGATGGCCGCACCACTCTACGATCGGTCGACCGGAGGCTTCGAGATGATCCAGTTCTCCGTCGGAAGTCAGCATCTCGATGGTGACCTGGCCCTCGCCTATGCGCGAAGCAGGACCGGGAGCAATGACTACAGCCGGATGGCTCGGCAGCGCTGCATAATCAGTTCGGTGGTGGATCGGGCCGGGCCTCTCACCCTGATGACCCGCTTGCCATCAATTCTCGACGTGATGGAAAACAGCATCTCGACTGACATTCCGATCAGCGACCTTCCATATCTCATCAACCTGGCACCCAAGGTGAGCACCGACCGGACGACCGTCGTCGGATTCGACATCCAATACCGCAGCAACACTCTGACCGCGAGAGGATTCCACAAGCCCGATGTCGGGAAGATTCAAACGGTAGTGAGACAGGTCGTCAGCGGAGAGTGGGAGACGGGTCCAGTTGATCTCGTCTCGGCCGCCGAGGCCTGCGGATAAGGGCTACCGGAACAGTTTCGGTCGTCCCGCCCTCGAGGCGTTTAATGTGACCCGTCGTGAGTGACACCCCCCAACACCGACTTCACCCCTGGCACGGCCTGGACATTGGCTCTGATGCGCCATCGATCGTGACTGCGTACATCGAAATCACGCCGTTCGATGTGATCAAGTACGAACTGGACAAGACCAGTGGCTTGTTGAAAGTTGACCGGCCCCAGCAGAGCAGTAGTTCACCACCGACCCTATACGGTTTGATTCCCCGCACATATTGTGGAGAAAGGGTCGCAGCCCTGAGCAGCACGACCGACCGCGGAGACGGTGACCCGCTCGACATCTGCGTGTTCTCCGAACGTCCGATTTCGAGTTCCGACATCATCATGAGCGCGCGGGTCATCGGTGGCATCCGTATGATCGATGGGGGCGAGGCCGACGACAAGATCGTCGGGGTACTCGCCAGTGATCCCATCTACGCCGACACCAACGACCTCACCGACCTACCGGAGCTCCTGGTGCAGCGGCTTGAGCACTACTTCCTCACCTATAAGCAAATACCCGGCAAGAAGACCAATGTTTCCATCGAGGAGAAATATGGACGAGAAGAAGCCCACCGTGTGATCGAAGCGGCCATGGCCGACTACCAGACTTCCTTCGTCAATTAGCAGGAGGAAACTGGCCCGGCTTAAGGGAAGCTTTCTTCCTCGGACCGGGAAAGAAAGCGTTGGTACGGTCGACGTATTCCTCATAACCGGCGCGTCGCTTGCCAATCGTCTTCTCCAACATGGCAACTCCAGATACCCGGAGCAAGAGTGTTGACATAACGATCGGCGAGAAGATCGTCCACCAAAACCCCGCGGAAAGAGCCAGCAAGTAGAAGCCCCACCAAACGCAGAAATCACCGAAATAGTTGGGGTGGCGCGTGTACCGCCACAGACCCCGGTCCATGACCTTGCCCGCTGACTCCGGCTTCGATTTGAAGCGAGCCAATTGAAAGTCTCCGACCGACTCGAAGAAGAGGCCGACGCACCAAAGCGCCACCCCCACCGCATCGATCCAGGAGTAGTCGTTGTGGACACTGTTGGTCATCGTGATCGGGACTGATACCACCCACATCAAGACTCCTTGCAGAAGGAACACCCGGAAGAGGCTGGCAATCCAGAACGTGTCGGGCCGCTTTTCTCGCATCGCCTGATAGCGATAGTCCTCCCCCTTGCCCAGGTTGCGCCGTGCCAGATAGATCGAGAGCCGGAGCCCCCAAACGATCACCAACAGCGTGACCAGGGCACTTCTCTCACCCCTTCCGTCGGAAAAAGCGAAGGTTGCTACGGCCGAGACTACGAAGCCAAAACCCCAAATGATGTCGACAATGGAGGCGTCCTTCATCACCAGGCTAATCATCCAGGTGATCACCATCAGTGCCAGAATCGCGATCGCCGAAACGGCCAGAAGATCCATCACACCCTCACCTTGGTCGAAATCCATTCATCCACATCACTCCAAACCTCGTACAGCCACTCCCCGCGATCGTGGCGGTCCAGAGGGATTTGGGTTCTCGGGATTCGCCACAGCCCGACGGAAATGGTCGAGCCAACCAACGTACCAGACCAGACATCGGTGATCCGAGAGAACCCCTGCAGGCCATGGTGCGCTAGCGCCACCACGTCACATTCGGTCGACTCGAGGAGGGCCAGGGTTCCGCCGGGCCGAGGGGGCAAGACATGTCGATAAGACGCCACGATCCCGGCTGTTGCCGAGTCCCTATTTCTGAAGCGGTCCTTCTGGCGTTCCAATTTCTCGACGGAGAAACGGGTTCCCTCGGGAAAGATTACAACCCCCTCCGATGCCGTCATGGTCCCACCGAGCTGGCGGATAGCGGCCAACTCTGCCTCACCATCTCTAGCCTCACGGCTCACAAAGTAGTTGGGCAAGCGGCTGCCGGCGATGTCAAGCGCCGGGTCGAGGAGAAGCTCCTTCTTGAGAACGTAACGCAGGGGTATCCCCTCGCCGTTTGCTATGAGGTAGGCAGGGAGCAAAGAATCGATCAAAGATGCGTGCCGGGCCAGGACCAGAATCGGTGCGGGAGCGATATCGCCGGCTCCCTCCACGGCGAACCGGATGTCGAATGCCAGCCTCAGGAACATCACGTTCCAGCCAGCCCACCACGTTTGCAATCGATAAGTCGCAACCACGGCGCGCCTCCTGCCCACAAGCCCGACAACGCCGAGAGCAACAACCGCCCAGACCTCGCCAAACAGGTAGGCCCATACGAACACCAGGGCTCTCGACAAAATGGCGCTGGTATGCGAGGTGACGAATCGAATCAGGTCGATGAATAATGCAATCACCAGCAAAATAGGGAGAAGAATGGTGATTATGCAGAAGGAGACGACCACAGCCGATATGGTGATAAGTCGTCGCGAAAAGGTGTTCTCTAGCAAGATGACAATCCGAACATGTATTCGCCTCCGAATCCCATCCCGGATGACTTATAAGGAGAGACCTTGGGCAGTGTGATCACGGGTACGGGCATGTACGTACCGGACAACGTCGTTTCTAACCATGATCTAGCGCGGATCATGGATACGTCTGACGACTGGATAACCAGCCGCACCGGGGTAAAGGAGCGCCGCTTCGCTGATCCTGGCGTGGGAACGTCTGATCTCGCCATAAAAGCGGGCCGGGACACCATAAAAGACGCAGGCCTGGAGCCGGGTGACATCGACATCTTGGTTACCGCAACGATGACGCCGGATTATATGGCGCCCGGCATCGCTGGTTTGGTTCAAAGTGGCTTGGGCCTGGGCCACATCGCTGCCTTTGATCTCCGTCAACAGTGCAGTGGCTTCCTCTACGCACTCGACCTTGCCGACTCCCTGATCGCAGCCGGGCGCGGGGAAACGGCCCTGGTCATTGGTGCCGAGGTTCACGGCGGATTTCAGCCGTGGAGCGAGGCCACATGGCGGAGGGTGCTCGGGGGCACGGAGGAGATCAGTCCGGAGGAGCACGCTCGGAATACCCAGTATCGAGGGTGGAGTGTTCTCTTCGGAGACGGTGCGGGTGCGATGGTCCTAAGCGGAGGGGCCGATCCACAAGAGGGCATCGTCGCTACCTCATTGCATACCGACGGCGAGAGCTTCGAGCTGATCTGGGTTCCCGGAGTTGGCTCCAAGGCGAGGCCGTACGTCTCTGCTTCTCAATTGGAACAGGACCTCCATCTCCCGGTCATGGACGGCGGTGGTCTTTACCGCCGGGCAGTGCGACTGATGCCTGAAGCAGCAATGACTGTTGTTGAAATGGCAGGAGTGAACCTCGACGACATCGACCTGGTCATCGCCCATCAGGCAAACGACCGCATAACCGAAGGGGTCCGTAAGCAATTCGGGATGGGTCCCGAGAAGGTTCCTTCCAACATCGGCGGGTACGGGAACACCACAGCGGGAACAGTTCCGATCCTCTTTCATGAAGTCAGAAGTGCTGGTCGGATCACACCTGGAACCCTTGTCTGTTTCGCCGCTTTCGGGGCAGGCGCCCACTACGGAGCATCTCTCTACCGGGAGCCAGCAGTTGCTTGATCGACGGCATCTCATCGTATGATCTCGGCCTTCTTCTTCACCTGGTTCGCTGCCACCCTGATCTGGACGATCAACGCCCTTCGCCGGCCCGTCATACCGGGCCACGGGGTCCCTCCGATGTGGCTACCCGGGATGCTCGTGTCCGAGCTCGCCCCCTGGTATCTGATCGGGCGTGGCGTGATCGCCGGGCTGTTCGTTTGGGCTGGGGCACTCGATTTAGGAATCGGCCAAGCCGGGCTGCTCCTCTTCGTCGTTTCCGAAATCGGGTTGCTCATCTTGATTCAAAGATCATTCACCGCGGTGGCAGATGCGGGCGGAAAAGTCGCGTGGCGGAGCATTTTTCCAACGCCGGCCCGCCCACCAGCCGGGGTGCTTGTATCCACAGAGGTCCCCTATTGGGACGACTACACCACCGACATCTACGCCCGTGAGGGCAGCGAGCTTGCGCCTGCGTTGATTTATCTCCACCCCGGTTCATGGATGCGGGGACGACCGGGCCGCCAGGCATTGGGCATGCTCTATTCGCTCGCGGCGAACGGCTGGGTCGTCTTCGATGTGCGGTATCCCAAGTCACCGGCCGCCACCTTTCCCGAGCACCTGATCGGGGTAAAGAGAGCCATCGCGTTTGCCCGGAGTCCAGAGAACGGGATGGGAATCGACCCAAACAGGGTGGCAATCGCCGGCGGCTCATCGGGTGCGCACCTCGCCGCCCTGGCCGCTCTCACCTGGGACAACCCCAATCTGCAGCCTGGATTTGAGGAAGCCGATACGTCAGTATTCGCATGCGTCCCTCATTACGGGATATATGACCTCCTGGTGCGCAATCCCACACGATACGACTGGCCATTTATCGCCAAAGTAATTCTGAAGACCACACTCCAAGAGGCACCTGACCTCTACCGGCTAGGTTCGCCCGTCGACCAGGTGAGGCCTGATGCTCCACCGTTCCTTGTCGTACATGGTGAATTCGACTCGGTGGTCCTCCCTGCCGAATCCCAACACTTCGTCACTGCCCTGCAAGCGATCGGCGCCCCCGTCCGCTATCAGGAGGTCCGGGGCGCCCAACACGGATTCGATGCCATTAACTCAATGCGAACCCGGGCGGTGGCAAAACTGGTGGAAGGGTTTCTTCAGGATTGTGCCGATGGGGTGGCTAGAGAAGGATCTTCTGCAACGGAGCCGGAAACCTCACTCTGAAGCTTTTCGTGCCCCACAACTTCTCCAACATTTGAGCTCGCTCTTCGACGCCAGCTCGTGCGTCGGTCCCGACATCGCGGGTGAAGTGGAGGCGTACCGAGCCATCGTTGCCCTGGGCCCACCCACCTACAATTTCTCCGTAGACCCAAATTGTCGGGCCTCCGTTGCCGTTTGAGTCGAAGAGCAGCTTTGCGTCCTCCGGGTCGAGGTACCAATCGCGGTCCTTCCAGCCCATGGTGGTCGGGTCAAGACCGGGCAACAACGCGACGCTCGACTGAGTATCCGTCTCGAAATCCTGATCATCGGAATCACCCCATAGATGTTGGCCTTCGAAGTCAATCTGGACCGCGCCACAATCCTCGAGCGCCGATCGAGTCAACCCGAGCGGAAGACCTGTCCACCATGCGATATCACGCTCCGATCCGGGGCCGTAGGAACGTAGCCAACAGGACACCAACCCTCGCCGTGCCTCGGCAGGGATGACATCTCCCCAGCCCTCCGGTAGCCAGTCCTTCATGAGTTCCCATCGATACTGGCTGTTGTTCCATGAGCCAACCGGCTCTGTTCTAGCCACAATCCCTTCAAATCCGAGTTGCAACATCACCCGGGAAAGGGCCGACTGGGTGCCTTCGTAACTCTTGCCACGGGACAAAACGATCGGCACCTTCAGGTCGGGAAGGATGTCGCCGAGTTGACGGGTGCTCAGCCCCGGGTTTGAGGCAAGAGTGTCCACCACCGATTGAGTGGCGCTCTCGAGCCAGACCGAACCGTCGGCGATGCCAGCGTGGTCTTCGAGCATTTTCACCACTCTGACCCGCTCCGATTCGACATATCTCGTCGTGGTAGCGGCGCGAGCCGTCAGTGCCTGCGGGATCGTATGCACCCACAAAGTCCGACGCATCGCATGATGCCGGACCAACAGCCGGTCGATATAGAGAGCGTGTTGGACCGGTTCGATGCTCGGGGCAACCATCCTGGCGGCAGCGGAGAGGTAGACGGTGGTGGGATCACTCGAATGAAAACCAACCAGGTTTTCGCAGATCTTGACGACGTCGTCGCTGCGTTGATCGGGGACGAGACGGTGGCGTGATACCAGACGCGCCCGACGCTCTTCAATTGTAATTTGTCGTGATCTCATCCGACAGCAGCCCGACCGCCGTAGCATCGAGTGATGCGGAGTCTCCTGGCTATTTCTATCGGCCTCGTGGTAATTCTGACCTCATGCACACCAGACCGGCCATCCGAAGTCGACGCTTCCGGAACTTCGATCCGCTCCACGACCACCAAGCCAGAGTCCGATTTCCAGGAGTTTCCCGACGTGGTCGAGGCTGACGCCACGCAACGCGACGATGAATCCTTCGACTTCGCAGTCACCATCAGTTCACCGTATGACAGTCCGGATCGATACGCCGATGGCTGGAGGATTGTTGGGCCCGACGGCACCGTCTTCGGTGTTCGAGAGCTGCTCCACGACCACGCCGCTGAACAACCTTTCACGCGGTCCCTCACCGGGGTAGAAATCCCACCAGGCGTCACCATGGTGACCATTGAAGGACGCGACCTCATCAACGGATGGGGCGGGCAAACCGTGGAGATCGTGCTTCCAAATTCCTAACGGCGGACCGAGCGTTTGTATTGGCGGACCGACAAGGGCGCGAAAACGGCTACCAGGATCACTACCCAGATCAACGTATATAAGACCGGATTTTGCAGCGGCCACACCGTAGGTTCCGGTGTCCCCGGAGGGATGTTCCCGAAGAGTTCGCGCGTTGCCTGGGTCACGGAAGACACCGGATTCCACTCCGCAAACGTCTCCAAAACCGGTGGAAGGTTTTCCAGCGGAACAAAGGTGTTGGCAATGAAAGTCAACGGGAAGATGACCATGAACGAAGCGTTGTTGATCACCTCCACGCTGGGCACCAACAGGCC
>JBGTGL010000159.1:0-5339 GCA_041746755.1 Acidimicrobiia bacterium
TGTGTCCTTGGTTTTTTTGAACCAATCGCTGAAACCCATCTGTTTTCCTTTCCGGGGCTGTGAAGGTCACTCTAGGTGGAAGCACTTGCCTTGGGGCGCCGAGGCCCATCGGCCCTCTCCTTATGACTAACGCTGCGCTACAACGGGTCGGATACCCTGGCTGGCATGCTTCTTCGGAGACTCGTAATCATCTTTGCCACTCTGGTGGTGACCGGTGCATGTACTGGCGGTCAGGTTGACCAGACGGCCACGACATCCGGACCAGATCCTGAGACGCTTGGTCGGATCGTTGTTGTCAACGATGGCGGGAACATCGTCACCATGGACTACGACGGTTCGAATGCCAACGCGATTACCGAGGACGGCAGCTCGGTGAGGTACTTTCAGCCGGTTTGGTCGCCACTTTCGCGAGTCATGGCGTGGGGCCAGGGTGGTGAAGATGGGTTTGGCATAGGTATTAGGAATGAGGACCGACCCGATTCACTCACCCTGCCCGTCGAGGGCTTTCCCTTCTATCTCAATTGGTCACCTGACGAGATGCGGATCGGGGCCCTTCACAGCGGAGTGAATGGATCGGTCGACTTCGTACTCGTTGATGTGGCGGACACTTCGTCCGCGTCGATCGACTCCGGGAGCCCGTATTACTTCTCCTGGAGCCCAGAGGCAGAAGCGCTGGCGGTACATGTCGACGGGGACCGCCTCGAAATCCTCGACGAGTCCGCAGACCCGACCGACCTTGGCAAAGTATCGCCCGACTTCCTGGCACCGCAATGGACACCCCGAGGAATCTTCTATGTTGGCGAGTCCGGCTTAGTGCTCAGAGAACCTGACGGAACCAAGCTCGAAATTATCGACACCCCGGGTTTTGTGAGCATCAATCCCAACCCCGACGGGACCATGGTGGCATTGCACGTGCTCTCCGGAGAGCCGGCAGGTGTCACCGTTGGAATGACGACGCAGGAGTCTGCGGAAGTGAATGCGATTTCCATCGTCGACGTTGATTCGGGCATTGTCGATGTGGTTGATGGCCAGATACCGGTGGGGTCTTTCTGGAGTCCGGACGGAGAGAAGCTCCTCATGTTGTTGATCAGCGAGGAACCGGGCTCGATCGATGTCCGGATCTGGGAGGACGGAGATGTATCCAACTTGGACACCGTTGACCTCCCTCAGTCAGTGGTGAATCAAGTCTTGCCGTTCCTCGACCAGTACACCCAGTCGATGCAACTGTGGAGCCCCGACTCGAGCCACTTCGTGCTTCCGGCAATCCGCAACGATGAGCCAGGCATCTGGGTGTTTGGCGATGGGGCGATTGATCCGGTCCGGATCAGCGATGGTGAGTGGGCAAGCTGGTCTCACACCTGATTGGTGTATGTTGACCCGTCCAGCGCAAGGAGAATTGATGTCACTGGTTCCCATAATCGGGTCTGTGGTCGTGAACACAACCGACCCTGACGGCCTCGCCGAGTTTTGGTCGGCGCTTCTTGATGTCGGGATCGCCCGCCGCTCCGGACCCTGGTTTGTCTGGCTCGAACCGCAACACGAGGGCGGTATCTCAGTTGCATTCCAAAAGGTGGATGAGCCGACGGAAGGTCGGAGACGCCTCCACATCGACATGCACGTCGACGATCGCGAACAGGCCGTCGCACGGGCCATCAATCTGGGCGGGAGCGTTGTCGAAAATCACACCGCTGGCGAATTTTCCTGGACGGTCATGGCCGATCCCGAGGGCAACGAGTTCTGTATCGCCCCTTCCCACTAGTCAGCGAAATTTCTTGACTAATGGTTATCCAGTCCTACCATGCGTGCAATGAACCGTCATTTCTCGCCCTGCGTGTGTGGATGCACTTGTTGTGCCGCCTCGCCGCGCGGGTGATGACGATCTAAAACCACACCAGAATCGAAGTCGACCCGCACGGTTATCCGTTGCGGGTTTTTTCATGCCCTGAGGAGCCCGATGACCACCAGTTTTCAACTATCAACACTCGGTACCGATCGGTCCCTGCGCCGATTTGAAGACATCCGAGGATTGCTCCCCGACGTCGACAATCCGTCTCCGATCGTTCGCCTAAACCGCTTGACATCGGCCATTCAATTCGAGACCTATTTGAAACTCGAGTGGCTCAATCCATTTGGATCGATCAAGGACCGGACGGCGGCATATCTGCTGGCTGGTCTGGTCGAGCGAGGCGAGTTGGGGGGCCGCGAGATCGTCGAGGCGTCATCGGGGAACACGGCAATCGCTCTCGCCGCCCTCGCCTCTCTTATCGGGTCGCGGCTGACGACAACCGTTCCCGACGGAATCCCTGAAGAGAAGAAGGTAATTCTACGAATGCTGGGGGCCGAGGTATGGGAGACACCGGACGACTTGTGTCCGGTCGACCTCCCCAAAGACGGGGCCATTGCCCTTGCCCGGTCTCTCGCTGCGTCAGAGAACGGCGACCGCTACGTACCCACCGAGCAGTATGAGAATCTCGACAACGTCAAGGCTCATTATGAGACGACGGGCCCGGAGATTTGGGCGCAGACGGAAGGTCGGGTGAGGTGGTTTTTCGCTGGCTATGGAACCACCGGAACTCTCACTGGAGTAGGGAAATTCTTAAAGGAACAGGATCCCTCGGTTCAGGTCGTGGGAGTCGAGCCCGAACCGGGGCATCGGCTACCCGGACTGAAGAGCTTCAAGGAAGCCAAAGTCCCAGCCCTGCTCGACGAAAGTGTGATCGACCGGACGGTCGTGGTGAGCGATTCCGATGCGTATCGAGTGACAAAAGACCTATGGAGACTGGAGTCGTTGATGGTCGGCCCATCAACGGGCGCCGTGGTTTCCGCTATCGCACAGGTCCAAGACATCGATCCCCACGACGTGATTGTGGCCATCTCAGCCGACTCGGGAATCAAATACACCAGCTACTTCGAGGAGATCCTCGGAGACGAAGGGAGACCATCGCTATGACAGATACCAAAACGGAACGAGGATTGAGTGCCTTAGGTGAGCCGAATGTTGACCTGGATTGCTCCGGACTCCTCTGCCCGTTACCCGTTTACAAGGCGGCCCTGGCTCTCAACCAATTGAACACAGGTGATCTGTTGCGGTTGGTTACCACCGATCCGGGGGCGCTACGCGATGTCCCGGCCATGGCACGTCAACGAGGCGACACCCTTCTGTCTGTAGAAGAGGCCGAAGGTCGTCAGGTGTTCCACCTAAAGAAAGGTTGGCTCTCATGACTCAAGTGCTCGAAGAAATCAACGTTGTCGATCCCCCGCCGCGGAAAAAGCGGATCGCCCTCGTCGCGTCCAAGGGGACACTTGATCAGGCTTATCCACCTCTGATCCTCGCCTCCACGGCGGTCAGTCTCGGGTGGGAGGCCGGCATCTACTTCACCTTCTATGGTCTCGACATTCTCCACAAGGACAGGTTCGAGAAGCTGAAGGTGGCGTCGCTGGCAAACCCTTCCGGCCCGATCCAACTCCCGAACATACTTGGTGCCATGCCCGGAGCAACTGCGGCCGCAACCAAAGTCATGAAGAAGTGGATGGTCGACGCCCGCATGCCTTCGATCCCTGAGTTCCTTGAAATGACCCGCGACCTCGGCGTCGAGTTCTTTGCGTGTTCTACGACCATGGGCGTGATGAATGTGAAAGAGTCGGACTTGATCGACGGTGCAGACGTCGCCGGTGCCGCGGCCTTTCTCGACTACGCCTCGGAAGCGGACATTTCTATGTTTGTCTGACCCAACCGGGCCATTCCAAAATCCTGCAAGTACAACGTGCGGTCTATTCTTAGTAGTCGTAGCCGTCGTCGATGGGCTCGGTACCCGTGTTGCTGGAGGCTTCCGGAGCCCCGATCATGTTGCCACCGGCGTCAACGACAAACCAAACACCGTTAACGCCCTGGCCGCCTGTAGCTCCAGGCTCTCCGTCCGGGGTGTACCGGTAAAGGGGCAGTCCACCGATGGTGAGTTGGTCGCCTTCCCCCTGACGTGGGGCACTGCCGAAGATAGATGCATCGAGGTCGGACGCGATTTCGCTTTCTGCCCCAACCGGCGGCCACACGTCTGCGCAACCTTCGAAACACGTGCTGACGCCCTCGGTGTCGACGGTGAATACATACAAGGTGAAACCGTCTCCGTCGACGAGGATGGTGCCCAGGTCGGTCTCGCTGGTGTGGATCCCTGCCGCGGTGGCGGGACCTGAGGTGGCGGTCTCTGAGGCCAATGTGGTAGTACCGGTCCCCGACCCGCATGCGGCCACGGCTGTCATGAAAACTGTTGTTACCACAAACATTCGTTGTTTTCTCAAATACGCTCCTTGAACTCTCTTTATGTCAATACGAGGTATCGCGCCATTTGGTTCGCCGTTGGTGCGAGAATAAAAACGTGGATCCCGAAGTCTTCGAGAGTTTCCGGGCCGGCGACGACGAAGCGGTCAAGTGGATTTACTCCAAGTTCTCTGGAGCCGTGTACGCCCTCTCCTACGACATCCTCCGTGACACTGGTCGTGCCGCTGATGCGACCCAGCAGACTTTTATCAAAGCGTGGCGGGCATCGGACACATTTGACCCAACGCGGACAATTGAGCCCTGGATCTACTCCATTGCCCGTCGCACCGCGATCGACATCTTCCGCAAGGAACGTAAACATCGGTCGGTCGAGGTGGTCGACATCGCGGAACCCGGACCGTCTTTGGACCGAATATGGGAGGTTTATCAGGTGCGACTGGCAGTGGACCAGCTATCAGACAATGAGCGGGAGGTGGTGCGGATGAGCCACTTCGAGGGTCTGACCCAGCAGGAAATAGCCGAGCGATTGGACATTCCTCTGGGGACTGTGAAGTCGCGAAGTCATCGGGCTCATAAGAATTTGCTCCTGATGTTGAGCCATTTGGAGGAGCCGACGTGAACCGTTCGGGCCTACGACACGTAGTGAGGGTGGCACGATGAATATCGACGAACGGAACGCGGAGTATCTTGCCCGCGGTGAGGGTCATCCCAGCGGGCAGAAAGAAAAGCTCGATGCTGTCCGCGGCGCGCTGGGCGGGGCCAGCACCTGGGCGACGCCACCACCTTCCATTGAGCCGGAGGTAGTCGCCTCAATTCAATCAGGCGCCGAAGACGACGACCATCTGCTGTGGGGAGGCTGGTTGCCGCGAGTGGCTGCGTTTGCGACGGTTGCCCTAGGCGCGATTGCTTTAATGGTGCTGTGGCCGGCGGGCACCACTGTCGATCTGATCGGCACCGAGTTGATACCGCAAGCGTCGGGAGTGGCCACCCTCGACTCAACTGGATCAGGGTGGTCGATAGAAGTCGATCTTGACGGCCTACCCCCCCCCCAACCCCGAACCAA
>JBGTGL010000160.1:0-3988 GCA_041746755.1 Acidimicrobiia bacterium
CCGCCTCGACCCAAAGCTGTCTCGGCACCTCCCCCGTTCAGCTCCGCAAGCTCCACCTCCGGGGGAGGAGTAAGAACGAGGCGGGCACGACTGTCTTGTTCCTTACCCGCTTCGGGGAAGGTGGCTCCGCCGAGGAACGAGGCGGAGACGGATGGGGCTGGTTCCCCCCAACTAAAGCTCCCCGCGCGGATCCCCCCGCCTCTCCACATGCGCTTTGTGTCATCTCAGAGGAAGGTGTTGCGGGATCCGCTAACATCCTCATTGCCCGTCACAACAGACGGGTGCCATGGAATCAGCGAAGTCGGTTAGATCCCGACGCTGTCCCGCAACTGTGAAGCCGGCTCCTGCTTGGAGACGGATGAGCCAGGTCGCCTGAGTCCAGGGCCCAAAGAAGTCTCGGATGAAGACGGAAACTTGGCGATCCATCGCCGGGCTCAGGGAAGCCGCCCATCTTCATCCTCCTAAACGGAGGATGTTTCATTATGAGAAGGATTTACCTCCTGCTCGCTCTACTGCTGGCAATGTCAGCCTGTACTACTGCTCCTAGCGATACCACTGCGGCGACGACACCGGTCGTTGAATCGACAACTACAACGGGAGCCCTCACCAGTTTTCCCATCACGATCTCCACTCCACATGGTGACGTCGAGCTCGGGGCCCGGCCTGAGGCAATAATCTCGCTATCGCCGTCGGCCACCGAAAACCTGTTTGTAATCGGTGCTGGTGACCAGGTGATCGCGGTCGACGACCAGTCGAACTACCCCGACGACGCGCCGGTGACCGACCTTTCCGGGTTTACCCCCAACCTCGAAGCGATACTTGCGTTTGAGCCTGACCTGGTAGTAGTCACCTTTGATCCGGGTGGGATAATCGAGGGACTCAACGCCGTGGGCGTGCCTGTTTTGCTGCTTCCATCGGCCACGGCGATCAACGACGCCTATGTCGAGATCGAAACCCTCGGCGCCGCCACCGGGCATCTGAGCGAGGCGACGGAAGTCGTCGAATCGATGCAGACGGAGATCGACTCGATAGTCGACAAATTCGGATCACAGGTGGAGGGAACCTCGATCTACCACGAGCTCGACCCCACCTTCTACTCCCTCTCGTCGCACAGCTACGTCGGTGAGTTCTACGACATGCTCGGATTGGTGAATATCGCCGATGAGGCGGATCCGGATGGATTCGGTTACCCCCAACTCGCCGTCGAGTACATAGTTGACGCCGATCCCGATGTCATCCTTCTGGCCGATGCCGGGTTTGGCGAGTCGTTAGAGACGCTTGAGCAACGCCCCGGGTGGAGTTCCATGACGGCAGTTTCCGCCGGTGCCGTCGTCGAGGTCGATGCAGATCTCTCTTCTCGTTGGACCCCGCGTAGTGTGATCTTTTTCCGCGATGTCGCTGAGTCGATAGCCGAACTGGTCGAAACCGGTTGAGGACGGCGGACCCGACGAGTTTGATCAGGCCGGCCCGGGCCCGGCCGTGGGCGGTTCTCACCGGTATAGCCGTTTGGCTTCTGGCGGTGATGGCCGGGCTACTGCTAGGCCCGATTTCGTTACCAGTGGGTGACACGATCAAGGCGTTGTTCGACGCGATTCCGGGAGTAACAGTCGAACATTCCCTGACGACCACTCAGACCAGCATCCTCTATGAGATCCGCGCCCCACGGGTCGTCATGGGCTCGCTGGTTGGGGCGATTCTCGCCGTCGGTGGTGCCGCCTACCAGGGAGTGTTTCGAAATCCACTGGCCGATCCCTATCTACTTGGTGTTGCGGCCGGCGCCGGCCTGGGGGCGACGATTGGTTTTGGTATCGGGGCAAACTCGGGCCTGGTCACACTTCTGGCTTTTGTCGGCGCACTTGGTGCGGTGGTTGTCACCTATTTATTGGGCCGCTCGGTGGGTAATCGGACCGCGACCGCCTTGATCCTCGCCGGTGTAGCTGTATCGGCATTCGCCACAGCCCTGCAGACGTATCTGCTGCAGAAGAACGTGGAGACCCTGCGGTCGGTCTATACCTGGGTCTTCGGCAGACTCACCACCGTGGGCTGGGGCGAGGTTGGGCAACTGTTTCCGTATGCAGTGGTTGCGATCGGGCTGATCTATCTCCAGCGAAGGGCACTCGACGTGCTGGCGGTTGGAGACGAGGAAGCCGAAGGCCTCGGTCTCAATGTAAAACGGGTCCGACTCCTGGTGGTTTTGGCGGCAACCCTCGCCACGGCCGCCGCTGTATCAGTGAGCGGGCTAATCGGGTTTGTCGGAATCATCGTCCCACACACAGTTCGGCTGATGACCTCGTGGAGCTATCGGGTGATTGTCCCGCTGTCCATCCTTTTCGGCGCCGCCTTTCTGGTGGGGGCCGATCTCATCGCTCGCACGGTGGCGGCACCATCCGAACTGCCGATAGGAATCGTCACCGCCTTTCTGGGAGCACCATTCTTCCTGGTCGTGATGCGATCGGTGGGTCGACAATCATGATTACGTGGAGCAGGGTTCGGGTCACTTACAACGGCTCTTTT
This sequence comes from Acidimicrobiia bacterium, assembly GCA_041746755.1. GTDB lineage: Bacteria > Actinomycetota > Acidimicrobiia > Spongiisociales > ZC4RG35 > MA-ANB-1. Next base: position 2,515 of record JBGTGL010000160.1, read on the forward strand.
GCGGTTGGTCCGATCGATCTGAATGTCGCGAGCGGCGAATGGGTCGCTTTGATCGGACCCAACGGCGCCGGCAAGTCGACCTTGCTTCGCACTGCGGTAGGGCGGGTGCCTTTCGAGGGTGAGGTCAGCCTTGGAGGGACACCGAGCAGACCGGGGATCGACATTGCCTGGAAGCCACAACGGCCAAACCTTCCGGATGAGATGACAGTTGCCGACTACGCGCTGTTGGGGCGAACGCCATACCTTGGATTTCTCCAAGCAGAAAGTCACGCGGACCTGTCGGCTACTCAAGCGGCGCTGGAACGACTGGATCTCGTGCAGCTCTATCACCGTCGCTTGGGAACTCTGTCGGGGGGCGAAGCTCAGCGTGTGGTTCTGGCCCGGGCGCTCGCTCAAGAGAGCCCTGTGCTCCTGTTGGACGAGCCCACGTCGAGCCTCGATATGGGCCACGCGGTCGAAGTCCTCGAATTGATCGACTCGCTCCGACGCGATCGGGGATTGACTGTCGTAACCGCAATCCACGATCTCACCCTCGCCGAACGGTTCGCTGATCGTCTACTTTTGATGTCGGGTGGGCAGGCAGTGGTCGAGGGTTCAGGCAAAACCGTTTTGTCCCCGGAAAATATCATGCGTCACTATGGACGGGGTGTCGAAGTGATAGATCATGGCGGGCGCCCTACCGTGATACCGAGCAGAGACAGGCAAGATGACAGCCCAAACCCCTCCAACTGAACCGCCGCCCAAAGCGACCCATCGCGAACCGTCGCTGGTTTTGGTCAACACCGGAGACGGCAAAGGGAAGTCAACGGCAGCGTTTGGCACCTTGCTTCGGGCAGTCTCGCGGGGTTGGAAGGTAGGCGTCGTCCAGTTTCTCAAGTCGGGGGAGTGGCAGGTCGGCGAGGAGAAGATGCTCACCGAGCATGGCGTCGACTGGTGGGCCATGGGTGATGGGTTTACCTGGGACTCGGAGAACATGGATGAGTCGCAAGCAATCGCCGGAAGTGCGTGGAGTCACGCGAGGAAATGCATTGAGTCGGGTGAATACGACGTGGTGCTTCTCGACGAGGTCACCTATCCACTCAACTGGGGTTGGATCGACCTGGATGACTTCGTTTCCGTTGTCGAGGGTCGTCCCGAGAAAACCACGCTCATTATCACCGGTCGTGACGCCCCCCCGAAGGTGATCGAGGTCGCCGACACGGTGACCGAGATGGTCAAGGTGAAGCATGCCTTCGATGCGGGAATCATGGCGCGCCGGGGGATCGACTACTGAGCGGACCTTCTCGATAGGGCAGATGTCACCCGCGCATCTGTCAAAGTCGAGAAAACCAACATCGCCACCGCAGCGATGACGACGGAGCCTCCGATGTAGGGGGCGCGCAGCCCGGCGATACCGGCGGCGAAACCACCGAGCAACGCTCCGATCGGGGCAGCGCCCACGGCGATGAACCGGAAGCTGGTGACCACCCGGCCC
>JBGTGL010000161.1:0-15119 GCA_041746755.1 Acidimicrobiia bacterium
TATCGCCGCCGGCAGGGGGCGGGTCGCCATTGTCGACATCGACGCCCATCATGGCAACGGCACTCAGGAGATCTTCTACCGCCGTCGAGACGTCGTTTACGGCTCGGTTCATGTCGATCCTGGCGAGGGCTGGTTCCCCCATTTCCTCGGGTTTGCCGACGAGATTGGGGCCGATGAGGGAGCCGGATTCAATCTCAATGAACCGGTTCCCCCTGGCAGCGGTGACGATGGGTGGCTGGCTGCGCTCGACAGCGTGATCACCTTTGTCGAGGTCCATCAGCCCGATGCCGTCGTGGTTTCTCTCGGGGTCGATGCCGCGGTTACCGATCCGGAAAGTCCGCTGCAGATCACAGAAATTGGCTACGAAGCGGCGGGAAAAGCGATAGCGTCACTCAGCCTGCCGACAGTGTTTGTGCAGGAAGGGGGTTATGACCTCAATACGATTGGTCGACTGGTCGGGGCAACTCTCGATGGATTCGAAGCAGCAAAGGCTTAAACATGGATAACAGTTTTTGGGTTGGCGAGGATGAACACCTGGGAGTGCCGAGCCTCGATCGTCCTGACGCTCCCAAGGCGAAGACCTGGAGTTGGGAAGCCATCGCTGCCGTCGAACGACCGCACCATGCCCGGGTTTCGCCCGATGGATCCAGGGTCTCGTTCACCCTCGACCGCGACACCTCAGACATCTGGGTGGTAGACCTCGATGGCTCGAACCGGCTCCGGCTAACCACCGGGCGAGACCTCGCTGCATATTGGGAAGACGACCCGGCGGCCTGGTCACCAGACGGAGCCCGCCTCGCCTACTCCGCCGGTGGATCGGTCTGGGTGGTGCCGGTATCCGGAGGACTTCCCGACGAGATCGGCGAGGGTTCGGGCCCACAGTGGGTTAGCGACGACGAGTTGATCTACTACGTGGATAGAGACGATGAAACCAGGCTGGCACGATGTTTGGTCAAAGATGGATGGGTCAGCGCGATCACCCCGGCGGGTATGAATGTCGGGGGAGCGGTGGCACATCCCCGACAGGGCAAGGTGCTCTTCGTCGACTTTCCCGCCGATGACCGGTCGTCATCGAACATTTGGGTACACGATCTCGAGGATGGTTCCAACCAGCAGCTGACCGATGAGGCCGGGATGCAGGACCTGGCTCCCAGGTTGTCGCCGGACGGGACCCTGGTCGCCTTCACGTCGGAGCGGTCCGGGTGGCGTGAGGTACACGTCGTCAACGTCGATGGTTCCGATTCCAGGCAACTGACGGAGGGGAGTACCGACTTCTCCAACCTCGACTGGAGTGAGGATGGGCGGCGAATCGTTGCAGTAAGTTCGCAACGCGGCGTCGACCACCTGGTTTTGATAGATGCCTCGACCGGTGATATCACCGGGGTGGCCGGTGGTGGTGAGTGGGCATCCGTTGGGTGGGCGGGTGACCGAATTGTGGGCGTCCATGAGAGCCAGACGTCGCCACCGCGCCTTGTTTCGACCACCACCGACAGCACCTTGGAATCAGTATTTGAGGGAATACCGGCTCCGATCCGGGCCGCTGGCTACACCGCATACAGCGAAGCCACGTACCAGTCGTTCGACGATCTCGAGATCCACGGCTTTTTATTTAGACCCGAAGGCGACGGGCCATTCCCCGCAATTGTCTATCCCCACGGGGGGCCGACCAGCGTCTACGGGGATCAATGGGACGGCCACGCCCAGTATTTCATCGAGAAGGGATACGCCTGGTTCGGGATCAACTTCCGGGGCAGCACCACCTACGGGCGAGATTTTGAGCGGGCCAATCGTGGAGTGTGGGGGGTAGCCGACACCGAAGACTGCTTGGCGGCGGCCGATTACCTGGCGAATCTCGATTGGATCGACGGTGAACGGATCGGCATTTTTGGGGCCAGCTATGGGTCTTATATGGCGCTGGCCGCGTTGGCCCGCGATCCGCAACATCGGTTCGCTTGCGGTGTGGCCAAGTATGGAGACTCCGACATTGCCACCTCATGGGCCCTCGGAGACAGGGGTGGAAGAGAAGATCTGGAAAAGATGATGGGGTCTCCTTCTCAGGATCGCCAGGCGTACCGGGAAGGCTCTCCCCTCTGGTTGGTGGAAAACATCGAGCGCCCGATCTTCGTTGCCCATGGGGAGCAGGACGGCCGGGTCCATCCTGATCAATCTACGCAATTGGTGGCGGAACTGAAACTTCTCAACAAGACCTTTGAATACGTGACTTACCCGACCGAAGGGCACGGTTTCCTGCGCACTGGGCCTCAGGTCGACTTCTATCAGAGGTTGGAACGATTCCTCGACTGGCATCTGATGTGAAGCCGAGGATTCGTGATCTCGGAGTGGTCATCGGGGAGTTTCCGGTTGGCGAGCACAACGCAATAACCGATGTAGCCGGGGTATGGGTGGGCCATCAAACCGTTATCCGCGAGGATCCCTCGGTCGTACGTTCCGGAGTCACCATGATCATCCCCCGGGAGGGAAAGATCTGGTCGGACTTTGCCTATTGCGGCGTGGCAATTCTCAACGGAAATGGGGAGATGACCGGGATTCCATGGATGGACGAGTCGGGGTTGTTGGGGACGCCGATAGGCCTCACCAACACCCACCAGGTGGGGATGGTTCGCGATGCCCTGGCCAAGTACCTGGCGAAACACGATCTGGAGCGGAGTTTCTATCTGCCGGTGGCCGCCGAGACCTGGGACGGGCATCTCAACGATGCCGAGTCGTTTCCTCTCACCGATGAAGACGCCTTTGCCGCCATCGACAACGCTCGCCCCGGTCCCGTGGAGGAAGGGAATGTTGGTGGTGGCACCGGGATGATCTGTCACGAGTTCAAAGGCGGTATCGGGACGTCGTCACGGCTGGTGAATCTAGAAGGAGAGACGTATACGGTGGCGGCGCTGGTCCAGGCCAATTACGGCACCAGGGGTGATCTCAGAATCGACGGGGTACCGGTCGGGAGGAGTCTGGGTTTCGATGTCGTTCCGTCAGCGTGGGATGGCGAACAACCGGAGAGCGACGGTTCGATAATCGTCATAATTGCCACCGACGCACCGCTGATCGCTGACCAGTGTCGTCGGCTTGCCCGTCGGGCTACGGTTGGCCTGGCCCGGGTCGGTGGCTACGGGCATGACGGCTCTGGCGACATTTTTCTGGCATTCGCCACCGGAAACCATGTCCCGGCTGGCCAGGGAATTCATACGGTGCGCACTCTCCACCACGACCGAATGACCCCGCTCATTCGAGCCGCCGCAGACGTCGTGGAGGAATCGATCCTCAATGCACTCTGCGCCGCCCGGACGGTTTCGGGGAGGTCGGGCCGGATGGCCCACGAAATGCCACTCGACCTCATCTCAGGAATCCTCGCCTCTACTGACCGAGTGTGTGAAATCTGACACCGAATCCGTCGCACGCTGGGATTTTGGGTAATAGATTGCCTTGTCACGATATCGGAGGCGGTTGATGAAACGTTCAGTTCTCTTGCTTGTTTTTGCTTTCCTGGCGGCAATTGTCGCCCCCGCAGCTTTGGCCCAGGATGACAGCGAGGTGATCCTCCGCATCGGTCTCACCCAGGACTGGGAGACCCTCAATCCGACAGCGGGCTTTGCTGTGAGCGAGTACGAGGTCTGGAACGTCCACTATGCCACCCTCACCGATAAAGCGGCAGCTGATTTCGAGCCCATCCCCGGATTGGCAGAGTCGTGGACTGCTTCTGATGACGGTCTCACCTATACCTACACCCTTCGCGAAGATCTCAAGTGGTCAGACGGTGAACCATTAACTGCCGACGACGTCGTGTGGAACATCAACACCGGCCGGGATCAGGAATGGGACAACATGGTCTCAACCGTCGGCAACATGGATGCAGTGAAGATCGACGACCGGACCATCGAGGTTACCTCTTCGGTTCCCGACCCAAAGCTGCCCAATCTCGACGTCTACCTGGTTCCCCAGCACATCTGGGAGCCAATTGCCACCGATTATGACGCCACCGTCCAATATGAGGCATTGGACGGGGTGGGAAGTGGTCCGTTTGTGATCGACAGCTTTACGAAGGGTCAATCGGTGGTGATGGTGGCCAATCCCAATTACTGGGGCTGGGAGGGTGAAGAACCGCCCATCGACAAGGTCATATTCCAAACCTTTGCCAACCCCGACGCCATGGTGGCCGCTCTACAACAAGGTGAGCTCGATGCCGCCCACGGCTTCCCAGCCGGTTCGGCGGCCAGCCTCGAAACTGATCCCAACATCGCAGTAGTGGCCGGACAACAGGGCGGATTTGATGAAATCGCTATCAACGGTGGCGCCTCGGAGGGGCAACCCCATCCCGCGCTACTCGACCTGGAAGTCAGGAGGGCGATCAATTTCGGCATCGACAAGGCGGCTGTGATCGAGGACCTCTGGTTTGGCCTTGCCGACCCGTTGGAAACTGTTAGCCCGGGTGCCGACCCGTCGAAGTGGGTGCCCGAGATCCCGAGCGACAGCGCATTCACATATGATCCGCAGGCCGCCCGCGACATCCTCGACGCGGCCGGGTACGTCGATAGTGACGGCGACGGGGTTAGGGAGATGCCCGATGGAACCAACCCGATCATCCTTCGCCATGCGATCAACACCGACGGCGATCTCGCTCAACCTGTTGGCGAGCTCTTCAAGGGGTGGATGGAGGACATTGGGATCGGCGTCGAATTTGCTTCCTACGATCAGGATGCCCTGTTCGGAGTGATAATCGAAGGGACATATGACACGTTCTTCTGGGGATGGGTGCCCTTTGTCGACCCCGATCCGATGCTGTCATATTTCACTGAGTCCGAGTTGGGAAACAACAACGACGCCAACTGGGTGGACCCTCAATACGAGGCTCTCTACCTGGAACAAAAGGAAGAACTCGATCCCGAGCGGCGGATCGAAATAGTCCATGAGATGCTGACCTTGTTCCATGATGCGGCCGTCTACATCCCGATGTACCTCGGGCCGGACCTTCAGGCCTACCGGACCGACACTTTCGAGGGGTGGGTCCGTCAGCCTGCTGAAATCGGTCCGGTAATGTTCTCCAACTCGTCACCGAGCTACGCGGTGCTCCACCCGGTAGGGTCGGATGCCCCGGGCGGTGAGGCCGACAGCGGCACGAACTGGTTGTTGATCGGGGGTATCGCCGCCGCAGTAGCGGTGGTCGGCGGTCTGCTGGCAACCCGAAGGAAGTCCAGCGCCGACGATCGAGAATAGGTGCTGACCACCACCGAAGTACCCGAGAGTAAGGGGCGATCCCGATTCATCTTGAAGAAGGTGTTGGGATCGCTCCTCACTCTCATCTTTGTCCTGGTCTTCAACTTCATCCTGTTCCGCATTGTCCAGAAAGACCCTATCGGATCGTTGTTTCGCGGCCGTAACGTCCCCCAGGAGACACTTGAACAGTTGCGCATTGCCTTCGGATTGGATCAACCTCTCGCCACCCAGTTCTGGCTCTATATAAAGGAGACCTTCTCCCTCAACTTCGGAATCTCCTATCAGAGTCGCCAGCCGGTCTGGGATGAGATCGTCGCGGCAATCCCTGCCACGGTGGCCTTGGTGGGGGTTTCTGCTGTCTTGTCAGCAGTTATCGGGACCGTCGCGGGAATAGTGGCGGCTTGGCGACGAAACACCTGGAAGGACCATGCCATCACCTCGAGCACGATGGTGTTCTATTCGATGCCCGACTTTTGGCTGGGGATGATTCTGCTGGTGATATTTGCTGTAGTCCTCGGTTGGTTCCCGGTCGGGGGCATCAGCGATGCTGGAACCAGCGAGACCGGCATCGCCCTGTTCCTCGACCATCTCCACCATCTCTTCCTACCTGCCCTCACATTGACCCTGGCCTACCTTGGGGAGTACGCGTTGATCGCGCGCAGCTCATTGCTCGACGTGATGGGCGAGGACTATCTGAATGTGGCAAGGGCCAAGGGCCTACGAGATTCCGTGGTTCGCAGTCGCCACGCAGTTCCCAATGCCCTCCTCCCGTTGGTGACCCTTCTGGCTATCAACTTTGGATTCATCCTCTCCGGGGCGATCGCCGTCGAAGCCGTGTTCTCCTGGCCCGGGCTGGGCAAACTGACCGCCGATGCGATTCGGGGCCCGGACCTTCCAATGCTCCAGGGACTGTTCCTTCTGTTCAGCGCCGCCGTCATTTTCTTCAATCTCCTGGCTGACCTGGCTTACGCGTGGCTCGATCCTCGGGTGGAGGGTGGCCGGTGACCAGTATCGCAATGCAGAGGCGCCGGGCGACGGCGGGGAGGGTGTGGAAGCAGTTCCGCGGGTCCCGACAGGGAATGATCGGGCTGACTGTGCTCCTGATCTTTGTGGCTATGGCGTTGGCAGCCCCTCTGATCGTTGACATTCGAGAACTGAATCCGGTCTTCGCCAGGGCGGCCGGTAATCCGCAATGGGCACCCCCCTCCGAGTTCGGGCCCCTGGGCACCGACCACCTGAGGAGATCGGTTTGGGCCCAGTTTGTGTGGGGTTCCCGGGTCAGCCTGTTTGTCGGCCTGGCTGCCACTGTGTTGACGATCTTCATCGGCTCAGTCGTAGGCATTGTTTCGGGTTTCGTAGGGGGCCGCCTCGATGCAGTAATGATGCGGGTCACGGAGTGGTTCCTGGTAATCCCGTTTCTTCCGTTGGCGATCGTCCTCGCCTCGGTCTTGGGCCGCAACGTCTGGAACATCATCTTCGTCATCGGCGTTACTTCGTGGCCTTCGACGGCCCGCCTGGTCCGGGCCCAGGTGCTGACTGTGAAACAGCGACTATTCGTCGATCGTTCCCGTTCTCTAGGGGCAGGTGGTTTCCATCTCGTCGGCAGACATATCCTCCCCAATGTCAGTGGTCTGATTCTGGCTAACGCGACGCTCGCGGTACCAATTTCGATCCTTACCGAGACGACACTCGCCTTCCTGGGCCTCGGTGACCCGTCATCGGCATCCTGGGGAAAGACCCTGGAGGAAGCTTTCGTCAATGGAGCGATCGTTCGCAATGCCTGGTGGTATTTCTTGCCGGCCGGACTTGGCATTCTGGCGGTGGTGCTCGCCTTCACACTCATCGGCCGTACCCTCGAAGAAATCGCCGATCCTCGCCTGGGCCAAGGCCGATGATGGAGGCCGATAATAATGACAGGCCGATGATGGGGGCCGAGTTCATCCTGTCGGTACGCGATCTGAATGTCACGTATCAAACGACCCGCGGCCCGGTTCCGGCGGTAAGGGGCGTCTCATTCGATCTGGCGGCGGGTGATTCCCTGGGCCTCGCCGGAGAGTCCGGCTGCGGCAAGTCCACCATTGCCGCTGCCTTGCTCCGGCTTCTTCCACCCGGAACCACGACCACGGGGGAGGTCACGATCGATGGCAAAGACCTGTTTTCACTTTCTCCAGGCGGGCTTCGTGCCGTCAGGTGGACCAAGGAGGCCATCGTTTTTCAAGGTGCTTTGCACGCGTTGAATCCGGTGCAGACGGTCGGGCGCCAGGTATGTGAGCCGATGTTGGTCCACGAGACCGAGTCGTCGCAAAAGGCGGCAACCGAAAAGGGCCGGAACTTGTTTGAACGGGTTGGATTGACGGCCGACAAACTCGACTACTACCCCCACCAGCTCTCCGGTGGGCAGCGGCAGCGGGTTCTGATCGCGATGGCGCTGGCATGTGATCCGGACGTGCTGATCGCCGACGAGCCCACCACCGCCCTCGATCTCATGGTGCAGGCGCAAGTGCTCGCCCTCATTGAAGAACTGAGGCGCGAAAGCGCGCTGACCTTGATCTTCATCACCCACGACCTCTCAGTCCTCGCCTATGTGTGCGAAAGGCTCGCCATTATGTACGCGGGCCGCATCGTCGAAGAGGGGCGGAGTTCTGAGGTTTTTGACAACCCGGTGCATCCGTACACCAGGGCTCTCGCCGCCGCATTTCCCCGGATCGGCGACCGCAGTTCCCGGCTTGCGCCGTCTGGATTAGGTGGCGATCCCCCCACTCCGGGTGCGCTTCCGGTGGGTTGTCCTTTCCATCCCCGATGCCCCCTTGCCGAGGATCGCTGTCGGGATGCAGAACCGGGTTTGCGACCGGCTGGACCAGGTCGGGCGGCGGCATGCGTACTGGTTTGAGCCCCATCGTCTCTGTGGAAGACGTGTCAGTGTTTTTCGGAAGCGCCCGCGCCGTTGACGGGGTATCGCTCGATGTACTGCCCGGCGAGGTTCTCGCCCTGGTAGGAGAGTCGGGATCGGGAAAGACGACATTGATTCGGGCGATCCAGGGCCTGCAGTCGGTTTCAGGGGGTTCGATCCATCACAGGGAGAAGGCAGAGGAATCGAAAGACCTTCGCTCCGATTCCGGTGTCCAGATGATCTTCCAGGATCCCACCGGGGCGCTGAATCCACGCCAGACCGTCTACGACATCGTTGCGGAGGGTCTCAGAATTAGGCGGGAGGGGACCGACGAGGAGAAACGGGTGAGCGACGCGCTGGCGCGGGCCGGGCTTCGTCCACCGGAGCGCTTCTTCCCGATGTATCCTCATCAGATCTCCGGTGGCCAGCGCCAACGAGTTGTGATCGCCGGTGCCATGGTGATGAATCCCGTCCTGCTTCTCGCCGACGAACCGGTCGCCAGCCTCGACGCCTCGATTCGAGGAGAAATTCTGATGCTGATGCGCCAATTGGTGGATGACACAGGCCTTTCGATTCTGGCCGTTACCCATGACCTCGGCCTGGCATGGAACATCGCTGACCGGGTGGCCGTCATGTATCTCGGAAGGATCGTCGAAATCGGGACTACCGAAGAGATTCTGGAGAATCCGCAACACCCCTACACCCGTGCTCTGCTTTCTGTGGTGCCGGAGACGCGCCGGATGGAGCAGCAGATTTTGCAGGGGGAGATACCCGACTCGAAGCGAATCCCCGCGGGGTGTCGTTTTCATCCCCGCTGCCCGCTATTTCGCAGTGGCGACCTCGATGAGACAATTGCGGCACGGTGCACTACCGAGGATCCTCACCTGACGTTGGGCGCTGGTTGGCATGCCGCTTGTTGGGCGGTAGACCCTCAGACCAAGTAGTTCCGGGCCGGATTCGGCTCCCGTAAGATCGCCCGATCAGCTGCAAATGCCGAAATGTCACTTGTGGTTGATCCATCGATTGCCAGTTCAACCAGGATCTTTCCCAGGAGTGATGCAAATTTGAAGGCGTGGCCGGCTCCAACCGCACAAAAGACCCGGCTGGTACCGGGCACCCGATCGACCACGAAGTCGCGGTCAGGTGTCAGCGTGTAGAGACAGGTGCGGGCGAGATGGACCCCGATGTCGGATGAGGGGAGATGACGGGCTGCAAATTGCCTGATTTCGTTGGTGACGTCGTCCCGGGGAATATGGGACCGATGCTCGGGATCGGTAACGAGCTCACAGCGGTCCCTGGCGATTTTCACCGCCGGTTCTCCAAATACGGGGAACCCGTAGAACGAAGGTACATCCATCCAGATCCAGATGGGGAAGCGATCTGGAGCGAATTCAGCTTGATCCTTTGGGGATAGATAAACCACCTGTTCCTGGGTGACTTCCAGCGGAAATTCGACTCCAAAGTTTCGCATTAATTGGTTGGTCCAAGCTCCGGCGGCGACGATCAGCGATTCCGCGGTGAAGGTTCCCTCCGCAGTTGCCACGGTGACTTCTCCTCCAGTCTCGAGGACCGATTCGACTTTTACGTTTTCCAGGAGGTCGGCACCGTGACCTTGTGCCATCGCCCGGTGGGTGGCGTTGGCAATTGACGCCATAGCTATTCCGGATTCGGCTTGAAAGAGTGCAGTGACATCTTCGGGTAGCTTCCATTGCGGCCACTCCTTCATGACTTCGGATGCCGAAAGTTCGTCAAATCCCACTTTTGCAGTGGTCATGGCGTCTCGATAAGCGTCGAGGCCGATTGCGGCGTCGGCCGGGGCGAGGTCGAGTCCGCCGGTCTTGAGCACAACCTGATTACCCGAGTCTGCCTCCAACGACTCCCAGGCACCATAAGCATCCTTGGCCAGAGCTACGTATTCCGGTGTGTGATAGGAGAGTCGGATAATGCGGCTGTGGTCTTCCGAGCCTCCGTTGCTATGCCCGAAGGGGTATTGCTCGATACCCAGGACCGAGACGCCATCCCGTCTTGACGCCCAGTAGGAAGCGGCGCTCCCGATTCCGCCCTGCCCGAGGACGATGAGGTTGTAGTCGGTCACATTCGTTCGTCGAGATAGCGCCGGATATCCATTGAGTAGTCTTCCATCGGGGCGTAGTAGCCCGTTTCGAAAAACCTCGATGACATCCCCTTCTGGACATTCTCACAAACCGCCCAGTCCTGTCGGTTGACCAAATCCCAGAAGTCAACTGCGTCGGATGGGTCGAAAGTCTCCTTGCCGATTTCGTCGGGGTGGAAGAGGAAGTCGCAAACCACGGTGGTTGCCGTCGGAGAGTGTGGCCACAGGGTGAAAGCGGCGACGTGGTCGGCCGAGAGGCTCAACATCAGGTTGGGATAGATCAACTGGCCTTTGTGCCGTTCCTTCTCTTCGGCGCTGAGGCCGGGAAATGGCGATCGATCGGTGGTCCCACTTGCCGTGAAGGTCCAGGCTCCTTCCCGGTGGGGGATCCCACCCTCCCAATCGAGTTCCGACCCTCCTCGTTTCTTGAACGCCGGAACCAATTCCGACAATTCGGGGTGCACCGGTCCACAGTGGTAACACTCGTTGAAGTTCTCCACGATGGCCTTCCAGTTCGCTCCAACCTCGTAGACAATCCGTGATGCGACTCGGAGGTCAGCCAGGGGATAGTTCTTCAGGTAGTCGGTCGACTCTTGGAATTGCCCGCCGAGCGGTGTCGCCCGGTCCGGAGTGAGATGGATCCAGACAAACCCACCCCACTCTTCCAGTCCCACGTTGTGTAGAGGGAGGTCAGCTTTCTGCAGGCCATCGCCCTCGTCGAGAAACGGCGCGGCCTTCAATTCGCCAGCGAAGTTGTAGGTCCAGGCGTGGTAGGGACATTGGATGGCACCACGGAATGTTCCCGACGGGCCAGGATCGGCCTGGGCCGGTTTGCCATGGGCCGAGGAGAGTCGGCTGCCCCGATGCCGACATAGGTTGGCGTATGCGGCCAAAGTGCCTTCTTTGGTCCGAGTGACCAGGATGCTCTCGCCGAGGACATCGCAGACAAGGTGGTCGCCGGGGGACGGGATTTCCTCCCCCCGCCCCACGCAAAACCACTGGTTGGAGAAGATCTTCTCTCGTTCAGATTCGAACCAATCAGGCGAAATGTATTGGTCCCGATGCAGGGTCTTCTCCATCGGCGGAGAATAATGATTTACACCCACACTCGCGGAATCGGTTCGTCCCAGGTCTTTGACCAGATTTCTTCCCCGTTATGAGAAGCGTTGAGCACGATCTTGACCCGTAGCGTCTCCGCCCCACTGATGGAGATCGATCCATCGACCTCGACCTCCCAACCGGGCCGGCTCAGTGAGAGACGCGAGGTGGCCTCGACTGCGGTTGTTCCCGGGTCGTCGTCGTCGACCCGCACGGTCCAGGTCTGGTCGGTGGTGTAGGTGAGATTTTTCCTGGTCGGTTGGAACTCCGCCGATGACAGGTGCCGCCGGAAGACGGTCTTGTTTCCGCTGTTTTCCACATCCCACGTCGCGGTATCGGCCAGCTCCTCCACAGGCGGGTGAGGTGGGGGAGGTGACTCGCCGATGGCCAACTGAGTAGCCAGTGGGTCCCTGATGACGGTAGGCAGGCTCAATGTCGAGGCTTCCGGGTCGATCGTCAGCTCGAACTCACCCGGTGGCGGCCAGACCACCGGGAAGTCGGCGCCGGACAAGGCGAGTCGAATTCTTGACCCTGCCGGGATCAGAGCAGAAGTGGCCATCAGGGGAAAGGTAAGCGATATCGGCTGGCCCGGCACCGGGTGCCGCGGCAGGTCGAAGTTATCGGGGAACGCCAGATTCCGGTTTCCTCTGGTAATCAGGTGTGATGACCCGTCCGGCCCAACCACCAGAAGCCGGGCTGCGACCATCCCGTACGGCCGATTGCTGGTGACACCAAGCTCCACAGACGGGTTCCCCAGGATCTCGACACTTTCGGCCAACGCTTCGGTTTCAAAGGTCATCGAATGGAGGTCATCGTTTGTGCCGTCTCCGCTGGATATTCCTGAGCGGTCCCACGCCGGTGCGTGCGACCCCACCCACTGGGGGCGGCTCCACGTCGTGGTGTCGTGTGCCAGCTTTTCCAGATCGAGCCTGATCTCGCTCACGTCCTCGGGGGGCCAGTAACTCTCCCCGCGCCAGTACCCGGTCACCGATCCTTCGGCCGGGTCGAAAGGGGTTCCCGTTCGGATGTAGGCCGTAAGCGCTGGCATGTCCATCACTCCGTTGTCGGCGTCACCCAGGTGGTGTTGGAACCACCGGGCGATGAGATCGAGATGGTCAAAGGTCGGTCCCGGCTTCCCTGTCGCTGGGCGATAGTGGCCCCACGGCCCGATCACGGTGCGTGTGGGACATTCCAGGTTTTGTGCCAGCGCGAGCATCCCATCGACATAACCATCGAGCCAACCCCCGATGAGAAGGGTCGGGCACTCGATTGATGAATAGTCGACCGACGGTGAACCGTGTCTCCAGAACTCATCACGGTGCTGGTGTCGCAACCACTCAATTGGCCACTGCGGTGTGTTCTCGAGGCGCTCCAGCCATTCATCCAACCATCCATCCCCCACGATGTCGGGGTCGGGTGGCAATGCGTTCGTGGTGATCATCGACGGCGGCCAGTCGACCTGTTCGGCGGCATGTAGCGACCCTCCCAAATAGTGAACGTCGCAAGTGAATCGGTCGTGGGTGGCGTGCATCGCCACAATCGCCTTGAGCTGCGGGGGTCGCAACATGGCCGTTTGCAGGGAGCTGAAACCACCCCATGAAATCCCCCACATTCCGATGTTGCCGTTGGACCAGTCCTGGGCGGCGATCCACTCGAAGACCTCGATGTTGTCCTGTTGCTCGGTCAGCAGATATTCGTTTTCAATGATTCCCGTGGAAGCCCCGGTGCCTCTGACATCGATCCGCACTCCCGCAATGCCCCGTGCGGCGAGATAGGCGAAGGTCGAATAGTCACGGGCGGTGCAGTCATCGTCCTTGCGATAGGGCAGAGACTCGACGACCGTCGGGAAAGGCCCGCCGCCGTCGGGAAGATATACCGTGAGGGCAATTCGGGTTCCGTCCGCCATGGCAACGAAAACGCGGCGGTCGATCGAGACAGTATCGGCTGGGTTCACCGCTCCAATTTATCTGCGCTAGGCATCATCTGTCGCGCCAAGTGGCTCCGAATGGGTATAAATGAATACTGATACTTTGAGTCCGGTGCCGCCCGAGACGGCTCACCGGCTCCGGACATACAACATACTTATGGGCTTCCTCCACGCTGCCCAAGCGCTGGCGGTGCTGTTTCTGGCCACCGACTTCACTCTCCCGGTGATCGCCACCTACATGTCGGGCCCTCCAGGTGCTTCCTTGCCAGCGGCCGAGCCACTTTTCGATGTGAGTATTGCTTGGGGTGTCGCACTGTTCCTCTTCTTGTCGGCGCTGGCCCACTTCTTGATCTCGGCTCCCGGGATCTTCGGGTGGTACGTGAAGAATCTGGGGGCGAAACGGAACTACGCCCGGTGGATCGAGTATTCGTTTTCATCCTCGGTGATGGTCGTCCTGATCGCCATGCTGGTTGGCATATCTGATGTTGCGGCGCTGCTGGCACTTGCCGGCGTGAACGCCAGCATGATCCTCTTTGGACTGCTCCAGGAGCGCTACGAGAATCCCGGGCCGAAAGCCGGTTGGATGCCTTATTGGTTCGGTGTTCTCGCCGGAGCAATCCCGTGGGTTGCCATCGCGATTTACCTGGTCAGCCCGGGATTCGATGCCTCGCCTCCCGGGTTTGTCTACGGAATCTTCTTCTCTCTCTTCGTGTTCTTCAACATCTTCGCCATTGTCATGGTCCTTCAGTACCGCGAGGTGGGGAAGTGGAAGAATTACGTGTTCGGGGAGTCGACCTACATCTTGCTCAGCCTGGTGGCCAAGTCGGCCCTCGCATGGCAGGTATTTGCCGGCACGCTCGCCGGATGACCAGTCAGACGTCGAGAAAACTGGGCGAGGAACATTTCAATCGATAAGAAGCTCAGTCCGCGACCGGGTCCAAATAGATCACGGATAGCCCCACGTCTCGGGTGAGGTCGGTCAACTGTTCCAATGTTGGCTCGTCCGGGCCATCGATCTTGACACCAAGACGACGTGACGCTCCGGTTTGGCCGAGTTCTTTAATCTTCTCCGCATAGACCCGGGCTACGGCCTCCGGCTGTGCCTGAAGCGTGCCGACCATTTCAAATTTCTCGCCACCGATGGTGGCAGTCACCGGGTGACCGCCGGCGAAGTTGTGTCGCCACCCGCTGTTGGTGAGGAGAGCCGCTCTCCCGTCAACCTGATGGATGGCACTGACCAGCTTGTAATCGGTCCCGGTCTTTCGTCCTTTGAATTGCAGAAGGGCAAGATCGTTAACGCGTTTTCCCAGGCGGGTGCTCAGCATCCACTTCATAATCGGGTTGGCCACCATGAACATCAGTTTCGGCGGGTAGACCCGCTCAACCGTGGTGGCTTCTTGAGTCGTCATTGGTTCTCCTGTATTTATGCTACGATACCGTAGCGTAGCATAGATTGGTTTGGAGCAACAGAACAGCATGGCTATCCGAGTTGAAGATCCACGTGTGGCCAGGTCGAAGGAGGCGATCAGGCAGGCAACCCTCGAACTACTCATTGAGGGTCGCGACAATGGGGCGATTTCTGTTGAGGGGATCGCAGGGCGGTCGGGTGCCGCGAAGACCACCATTTATCGCCATTGGTCTGA
The DNA here is from genome assembly GCA_041746755.1 of Acidimicrobiia bacterium. Taxonomy (GTDB): domain Bacteria; phylum Actinomycetota; class Acidimicrobiia; order Spongiisociales; family ZC4RG35; genus MA-ANB-1. The sequence continues at coordinate 14,898 of JBGTGL010000161.1, forward strand.
CAAGAACGAGTTAATCCTCGAAGTCGTCGAATCCAATATGTCCGCTCCCGTTGACCCTGACACCGGAGCGTTCGCGGCCGATCTCCGGTATGTCGCCCTTGGTTTGGCCCGGGGTCTTCGGGATCCCAAGTCGAGTGCGATGATGGCATCTTTGATCAATGCCGAATACCGCGACGCCGGTTTCAGAGAGTTGCACAAGCGCTTCGCCGACCAACGCCAGGA
>JBGTGL010000162.1:0-24126 GCA_041746755.1 Acidimicrobiia bacterium
CCACCAAATCGTGGTCCACCAACGAGGATTCCAACTCCACGACGACCCCAAAACCGGAAGGCTCCGATTCGGAAAACCCAAACACCACGAACACGACCCAGAACCGGAACGACAAACAACGGGGTGACCCTTCCCCCACACCCCGCCACCAACCCAAGCAAACCACCCGCCATTCGACCGATCAGAGCCTACGGAAAAGACGGCCAGCCGTCTCATTCAACGCGTCCTGGCGTACAGTTTCAGAATGCGCTTCGTCCAATGGAAGGTCGCTTTCGCCGCATCAATCATCTGCGCAGGATGCGCCGCTCCGGATGTGCAATTCGAGACGACGACCGCCGCTCGAGGCGACACGACGACTATCTATGAAATCGACGGGCTTACATGCCTCACCGAGTTTTGGGAGTCCTCGGTGAGTGATTTCCCAGTCGGGGCCGCCGGTGCGGAGACGCGGGATGAAGCGGTGGCAGATTGGGTCGATAACGAATCGCCACTGCCCGATCCCGTATCGCTCACTCTGACAGAGGATTCCTCGGGCAAAGTCATTTTCGTGGATGATGCGGGGCGGGCCCAGATAATTCTCGATGTCAGGGACGACGGGAATGGTTGGCTTGTGCGCGGCTATCGCTCGTGCGCTCCAGGCGACTATTCGCCGTCGGAATGGAGGAACTAGGGATCAGGACCGTGATCTTGGTTCCTATTCCCTTCTCGGATTCAGCTGACAGCGAACCGCCCAACTTCTCGGCGAGACCTTTGACGATGGATAGCCCGAGTCCGGTACCTTCGTTACGCACCTGGCGTTGACCACCCATTGCGAAGTGGCGGTCGAAGATGTTGGGCAAGACCTCGGCGCTGATCCCTGTTCCGGTGTCCTCCACGCCGATGGCGACGTCGTCTCCCACGAGACCGACGCTCACGGTGATCGATCCTCCGGCCGGGGTAAACCGGAGGGCATTCTGCACCAGGTTCTGGGCGATCTGTGCGATCCGGTCAGGGTCGGTCTCCACCAGAGGAGTCGGCTCGGTTTCGACAGCGAGAGTGATGTCCAACTCGTCGGCGCGGCGTCGGAAAGCCTCGACAACCTCGGTGGCGTGCGCGCTGAGGTCGACCGGTTCGAGACGGAGATCGAACTCGGGCTGCTCGAGACGTGCCAGCAAGGTTATGTCTTCGATGAGACGACCCAACTGATGGCTTTGCACACCGATGATCGAGCCGATCCGAGCCAGCTCTTCCCGATCGACGTCCCCCGATTCGAGGGCCTCGGCATAACCGGCAATAGTGGTCAGCGGGGTACGGAGGTCGTGGCCGACACCGAGCAAGAACTCCCGTTCCCGCACGCGGCTTTCCCCCAAATCTTCAGCCATCTCGTTGAAAGCGGAGACGAGATCATGGAGTTCAGGATCGCCGGGGTCGGGAACCCGAACGGTGAGATCTCCAGCCGCCACCCGTCGCGACGCGAATGCCAGCGGTTCGAGGCTCTTGATAGTGCGGTCTGCCAGAAGACGCGCCAGCAACGAAGAAACCAGGATCATTCCGGCAAAGATCAGAATCAATGATCCCGACCGGTCGGAGAGACGAACCACCGGCGTGTCCCGGGCCAGCGCCGCGATAAACACAAGGTCGACACCGCCCACCGTTAGCTCGGTCCCGGCGACCACGACCGATTCGCCATTTGCGGACTCGTAGAACCGCGTCTCCCCCGGTTTTACTGAGCCCAGGTCGACGTCGATCTGATTGAACACGTCGCCGTTCGTGAGGAATTCCCCATTGGGGGCGACGGCTGCGAAGGAGAGTTCGGACCCGCCGGAAACGGTGAGAAGTCGTCCCAGCAGTGATACAAATCGGTCGTTCTCCAGGAGAGCGAAGACCTCTCCCATGGCCGCAGGCCGAACCTCGCCCCTCTCGATCGCCTCTTCGATGATGGCGACCACTTCGGTTGCGGCGCGTTCCAACTCCCGTTGGGTGGCGTCCCGAGCGGCGCGTTGCGAGGAAAACAACGCGGCCATCAACACCAGGGAGCCCATCACGATGGACACTCCTGCGATCGTCCAGAAGAGACGACGTCTCACTCAGCTGCCCTCGGCTGACATCGGTCAGTCGCCGAGACGATATCCGACACCCCAGACCGTCTCGATAGGAATCCCTTCGATCTTCTTGCGGAGCTGGCGGATGTGGACATCGACGGTTCGGGTCTCCCCGAAATACTCGTAGCCCCACACCGACTCCAGAATCTGATTCCGGGAAAGAGCAATCCCCTGATTCTCAGCAAGAAACCACAACAGATCGAACTCCCGGGCGGTCGGGGTTTGTCTCGTACCACCGGGTTCGGTGACGGTGCGCTTTCCCCCATCGATCTCAAAACCGCTGATCTCAAGAATTCGCGGTTTCCGGGCCGGTTCTTCGGACCGGCGCAACACCGCTTTGACCCGGGCCATCAACTCCCGCGGCGAGAAGGGCTTGGTCACATAGTCGTCGGCACCCATTTCCAACCCGAGCACTTTGTCGATCTCACTGTCGCGCGCTGTCAGCATCAACACGGGGACCTGGGTGAACTCGCGGATGCGGCGACAAGTTTCCACCCCATCGATGCCGGATAGGTTGAGGTCCAACAACACAACAGAGACGGGGCGAATGCGGAGACGTTCGATCGCCTCCTCACCCGTCAGGGCATGGAGGAACCTGAATCCGTCTCGCTCGAAAAAGCCGCGGAGCATGTCGGCAATGGAATCTTCATCCTCAACTAGCAAAATGGATTTGGTGGGTCCGGACACCGACACAGTGTGGTCTAACAATTGTTAAGAAGCGGTGAAGCTTCAGGCAATTTCCTAAGCAAGCGCCCGTACCGTGGTCGCCACTCCTCCGGCCGAGATGGCATCGCCGGCCTCGACCTCACGCCACAACATGGCGAGCCCGGTGCTTCCGCCGGCGGAAGTCACCGTACCTACCTCTTTGTCACCCGCATGGAGGACCGTATCGACCGGCACCGGAGATTCGAAGTCGAGGATGCCGAGACGGTGGTTGACCCGACCTCCCCGGGAGTCGAGTCGTGCCACCAATTCCTGGCCCAGGAAACAACCCTTGTTGAATGAAACGGCGTCGGCGACCACGCCGGCCTCCTGGGGAATGGTCTTCGCATCGACATCGACTCCGAAGATGGGTATCCCGTCACCAATTCGAATCGAGGCCAGCTCGTCGGGGTCGGCGGCGGGGAGATCGGGTTTCGTCCCCCCGATTTGGAGTCTTCGCGGCAACGAGGGCCAGGAGATGTCAGCCTTGAGCACCCCGTCCTCGGTTTCAAAATGCCCATTCGTCCCTGAATCGCCACCCACCACCAGGTAGACAGGGCCTGACTCGAATTCGATGTCGACATCGACTCTGATCCGGTAGCGGGTGAGGCGGGCGACCAGGTCTTCTCCCCTCCCGTCCTCGGTGACGAGACCGACAAAGTCGTCTCCTCGCAAAACCCAGAGCAGGAAGTCGAGCTTTCCCTGGGGTTCGAGAAGCAATGACTCGACCACCGAGCCCGGCTCCAACGCTCCGATCTCCTGGCTGATCAAATCGTTGAGGAATTTGACCGCATCGGGTCCGCGGAACCACGCGACTTGGGGACTCGGCGCGAGAGAGAGATTCATCACACCGACGATAGGTTCCTCAGGAAAGGTACCGAATCGAACCAATTGACGATGGCGGCCGAAATAGCACCGACATTCCCGGTGAGCATGAGTACGCCGAAGCCCGCCAACAAAAGTCCGGAGACGATATTGATGGTGCGCAGATATGGCTTGAGGCGGCCGAAAACTTTGTGGAGACCGAGGCCGGCGAGGAGAAACGGAACCCCGAGTCCCAACGAATAAGTGACCAGCAATAACACACCGGCGGGAACCGAACCCTGAGTACCGGCAGTCGCCAGAATCACCGTGAGCACCGGGCCGATACAGGGAGTCCAACCGAAGGCGAATGCGGCACCCATCACCGGTGGCGCCCACTTCCCCAGTTTCGATGGGCGAACATCGACGCGCTTGTCCTGATTGAAGGTGGACAGGAAGCCCCGATTGGAAACTGCCATTGCCACCATGAGCAGTCCGAAGGCGATGATGACCGCGCCGGCGATTCTGGTGAAGGTGTTCAGATTCGACGTCAGGACGTTGCCCAGACTGGCTGCGGCCGCCCCGAGCAGGGCGAAGATAACCGTGAACCCGAGGATGAAGAGCAGGATCACCTTTGTCATCCGACGGTTCGAGACCTCTCCAGACTGGATGTCTGCCGCCGAGTACCCCGACATCATCGATAGGTAGCCGGGGAGCAACGGCAACACACACGGTGATACGAACGAGATAATCCCAGCACCAAATGCCACGACCATCTGGACGATGAACGTTGCATCATCGACGCCTTCAAACATAAGTAGTCAACAGAACCGGGAACATCGACCCGATCTTCCCACACCACTGGTTGATAGAAGGTAAAGGCCGGACGGCGGACGGACGATTACTGAGCCATCGTTACTGTGATGCCTTGATGCCTTCAGCCCTCCGCCGTGTAATCGAACCGATGCTGCCGGTGGGCCGATTCGATACCCACGCGAAACGGGTGGTTGCCATCATGTGGCTGGCCGGGGTGTTTCAGGGGTTTGCCCAGGCCCAGGCGTCGGCCACTCTCCCGTTCACCCGTGCCGGCTTGGGTCTTTCTGAGGGCGAGATGAGTCTTATCCTCGGATTCGCCCGCCTCGCCGCCTTCGGTGCCTTGCCCCTGGGTTGGCTGGGAGACCACATCGGGCGCCGGCGACCTTTTCTTTGGGCGCTCACCCTGGTGTTGGGGGGTGCAACCATCGCCGGCCTCGCACTGGAATCGTGGCAGTACGGTGCGGCCCAAGCGATACTTCGTACCGGCAGCGCCGCTGTCAGCGGGCTCGCAGTGGTGATTCTTGCCGAACAGGTCGCACCCAACATCCGCGCCTATTCGATCTCGTTCTACGGTGCCGCAGTCTCCTTGGGCAGTGGCTTTGCCCTCTTGACACTCCCTCTCGCCGACGGTGGCGGCAATTCATGGCGCATCCCCCACCTCCTATCGGCTGTCGGTTTTCTCGCCCTCCCCTTCTTGATCCGCAACGTCCCGGAGAGCGAGATTTTTGAGAAGGCGAAACATGAAGGGCATTGGTCACACTTGCTCCGGGGCCAGTGGGCCCGCTCCTTTTGGACAGTGGGCACCATTGGATTTGTCGCTTCGGCATTCTCCGCGGTGGCTCTGGCCTTCTCAACCGGGCGACTGATCGAAGGGGTCGGAATGAGTACGGGCGAAGCCGTCCTGATCAGCCTGGTCGGTGGGACTTTCGGTGGGATCGGGTTTTTCGTGGGAGGGCATCTCGCCGACGCCTGGGGTAGAAAGCCGACCACGGTCGTTTCGCTTCTGATGGCGTTGACGGGAGGTTTGGTCCTTTACTGGACCGAGTCGGTGCCCCTGATAGTGATAGCGGTGGTGATCAGCTCGTTCGGTACTTTCGCCTTCGTACCGGCCGGCGGGAGCCACCGCGCCGAGTTGTTCCCGACTCAGCTTCGATCCAGTGCAACGACCGCCGTTTCCAATCTGGCAGTGGTCGGCTCGGCACTCGGACTCATCGCCGGGGTCTACACCATCGACCGTTTCGGAATCTCCGAAACCGTGACCGTTTTGGGAGTGGGCATGGGGATCGCCGCTCTATTGACGCTGACCTTGCCCGAAACGAAAGGCCAGGACCTCGCCAAACCGGTACCCACCGAGCCCTAGGCGTCCCCTCGGATCGGCGTTCAAGAGGTCAACGATCTCCTGACGGACGCCTGGTAGGAAAAAGCGAATACCACCAGCCTGGCCCCGACCATCGCGGCCAGCGCCCACCAAATCCCGGATAAGGAATCACCGAGCGGGCTAAAGAGCATTAGGCCGACTCCCAGAGCCGAACCGGTCGCTGTCGAGGCAACCAACACGCCCAGTGCCAACAGTCCAAGAAAGATCCCATCAGCCACGAACAAGGGGGCGGCGAGGGGTTGCATCAACGCCGCTACTCCCCCGGCCTCGACGGCGAGCGCGCCGACCGTCGGGTCCGAGGACAGGGAGGAGAGAAGTCCCCTGCCCGCCCAGAACGTCACCAGCAAAAGCAACCCGACCCCAACACCCCAAATCATCAGGTTGGCCGAAACGGACTTGATCTCACTCTCATCCTGTTTGCCAACCCCGTCGCCGACCATCACCTGGCCGGTGATGGCGAAAGCATCGGCCACCATCGCTGCCAACAACCAGACCTGGGCCACCACCTGATGTGCGGCGATCTGCTCCGCCCCGAGCCGGGTCGCTTTGGAGGCCGCCACCGTAAAAGCCACAAGCAGCGCGGCGGTTCGGAGCGAAACCAGTGCACCGTCCTTGCCGAGCCTGAACAACGTGGGAAGTGCCGACTGGATATCGCGGGGACGGCTGACCATTGAGCGCAACGCAAGCAACCGGAGAAAGACCATGGCCCCCAGCCATTGGGCGAGAACCGTCGCCACCGCCGCTCCCTCGAGGCCCCAGCCGAAACCGAAGATGAAAAGCGGATCGAGGACAATGTTTACCCCATTCACCAGCAGGGCGACATAGAGCGGAGTGCGGGTGTCGTGGTGGCCGCGAAATGCGCCATGGCCGGCCAGAACCATCAATACCGCTGGGGTGGCTAACGCTCTGATCCGCAAATAATCGACTGCCGGAGGGCCGACTTCTGTCGACGCTCCCATCCATCCGACAAATACGGGCGCGGCTAGCAAAAGGACCACAGTGGTCACGACACCGAGCAGCACGGCGAGCACGAGGGCGTCGCCTGCCCATCGTCGGGCACCCTCCGGATTTCCGGCGCCGAGCGCCTTGGCGACAAGGGGGGTTGTCACGTATGCGAGGAAGTTGAAGCCGAAGTACGCAAATCCGAGGATCGCGGTGTCGACCCCGAGAGCGGCCAGTTCAGTAACCCCCAGTTGGGCAACGAACACCGTGTCGGCGAGAGTCAGAAGTGGGTCAACGGCCAGCGCTCCCAGGGCCGGAATGGCCAGGCGGAGAATGGGGCGATTCAGCCCCGCGTCGCGAATTCGAATCGGTCCGGCCATTCACACAACTTGAACAGCTCACACTCGCCACAGAGAGGGCGTTTGGCGTCGCAGGTATCACGGCCGAATTGGATGAACCGCATCGACAGCCCCGACCACTGGACCACCGGGTACAGGGCCATCAGGTCTTTCTCGATCTTCTCCGGCTTCGACTCCGCCGTCAGCCCCAGACGTCGCGCCACCCGGTTGACATGGGTGTCGACTGCGATCGCCGGGATCCCCCACACTTCGGCAAGGACGACACTGGCGGTCTTTCTCCCTACGCCGTGGAGTTTGACCAGTTCATCGAGGTCGGCCGGCACCATGCCCGCGAACAACTCGACCACCCCCGAGGAGAGGGAGATGATGGACTTGGTCTTCTGGCGATAGAAACCCGTCGAATAGATGATTTTCTCGACATCCTCTGGATTGGCGTCGGCTAACGACTCGGCGTCCGGGTAGGTCCTGAACAACTCCGGTGCCACTTTGTTGACGTTTTCGTCGGTGGTTTGTGCTGATATAGCGGTGACAACGAGCAACTGCCAGGCGTTGTCGTATTCGAGGGCGGTCTGAATCTCCGGGTATCTATTGAGGAGACGATTGAAGATAGCACGGGCCCTGCCCCGCTCTCCAGAGGTCGGTGGATTTCCGTTTGCAAAACGCCTCGCCATGAGTCGGGCATGGTAAAGGGTGATAGACCTCCAGGGTTCAACCCCCTTATTGCTCCTGGTTTACTTCCCTGACCGCGTAGGAGTCGGCCTGAACACTGCTGGAGAGTCGAACGATCAAACGGATCATCAGCACCACGAGGAACATGGCGATCGTAAGGATCACCAAGAATTCGAACGGCGTCGTATAGGGCACGTCGCACGCTTCGATTCCTCCCGGACACAGTCCGAAGCCGGAGCCTCCTTGGAGAAGGTCGAGCATCACCAACAACGGCACGACTGCGATTCCGAGCGCGGCCACGATGAGCAGGAGGATGGAGATTCTGATAAACCACACAGACATACCAACGAGACGGTACCTGCCCTTGGTTCCGTTCTCGATACAATCGCTTGCCCGTGTCGGTCTACCACCAAGAAGATTTCACCCCGGACGAGGTCCGGATCCTCAACCGATTCGTCACCAACACCGACCTTCCCGTGTTCGGGTTGATCAACCTCCCCGAGGTCGTAAAAGGTGCGCTCTTCGCCCGCTACTCCCGCTCGCCGAAGTCGCTGCGACGACTGCTCATCGACGAGTTCGTCAACGAGTCGGAGACCGGGATCGATGCCATCGCCCTCAACCTCGACAACGACCCCCAGGTGGCATTGAAACGAGCCGAGGAGTTGTACACCAGGGTGTTCTTCGAGTACGGAGACGACTCCGTCGCCCAGCTGGGTGGTGCCCACCTTGCCTGCGAACAGGCTTCCAACCTGCTGACCAAAGTGCTCGAGTGGGGCCGGCTTGCCGCGTATTTGGAACAATCCACCCGGTACATCAAATACGACGTTCGACTCGGCGACCGGTACCGCTATTTCACCCCGGACGAGATCGCTAACAGCAAATACGCCCACCGGTATTCGGCCCACATGGAACGGGTATTCGACGAATACTCGTCCATGGTTTCCGCGATGAGCAGCCATTTCGAGGCCCAACACCCCCGCGCCGAGTCTGACTCGAAGATGATCTACAACGCCACCATTCGAGCCAAAGCCTGTGACACCGTCCGCGGGTTGTTACCCGTCGCCACCACATCCAATGTCGGCATTTACGCCACTGGCCAGGCGTACGAGATGGCTTTGGTGCGGATGCAGGCCAATCCCCTGTCCGAAGTGCGCGATTACGGGGCCATGATGCTGGGCGAGCTCCGCAAGATCATCCCCTCCTTCTTGACCAGGGTCGACCTCGTCGATCGTGGGGTCAAGTCGTCGGAGTACCTCGAAGACGTCCGGGCCCGGCTCGATGGTTTGGCGGCTGGACTCGGAAAACCCGACGATGAGGGGGCTTCGGTGACCCTCACCGACTGGGATCCCGATGCCGAGGCCAAAGTCGCCGCCGCCGCCCTATACGCGGCTTCAGAACTTCCCGACGGCCGACTCCAGGAACTGGTCTCAGCAATGTCCGAGAAAGAACGCGGGGACATCATCGCGGCGATGTTGGGTGATCGCACCAACCGACGTCACCGTCCCGGTCGGGCGATGGAGCGGACCACCTATCGTTTCGACGTCAAGTGCGATATCGGCGCCTTTCGCGACCTGCAACGTCACCGTCTCATGACTCTGGAGTGGCAGAAGTACTCCACGCGCCTTGGCTACGACCTGCCCCCCGACCTTCACAGTCTGGGGTTGGAAGATCGGTGGAAAGCCGTCATGGATGATGCCGGCGAACTCAACGAATCAATGAGGGACGACCTGGGCGACGACGTCGCCCAATATGTCGTTCCATTCGCCTACAACGTCCGCTTCGTGATGGAGATGAATCCCCGGCAAGCGTTCCATCTCATCGAGTTACGCAGCCAATCGGCGGGGCATCCCGCCTACCGCCACGTCGCCCATGAGATGCACCGGGCGATCAGAGATGTAGCCGGGCACCCATTGATTGCCGATGCAATGACTTACGTCGACTACAGCGATGTCGACCTGGAACGGCTCGAGTCAGAACGCCGCGCCGAACAAAAACGCCAACAGCTGTAGCGTCCCAGCGCCGGAGGTGTGAGAGCTGCGCGCGGGAAGCTTGAGTTGGTGGGAACCAGCCCCATCCGTCACCGCCTCGTTCCTCGGCGGCGACACCTTCCCCGTCGTCCCTCCGGGGAAGGAACAAGAATCTTCGGCTCCTCCGGGGAAGGAACAAGAAACTTCGGGCTCCTCCGGGGAAAGAACAAGTATGAAGGGCTTCCAAAAGTGATGCTGTACAGCCAGACTCAGGAATGCGACGAGACGACGAACTCCACGACCACGCCCGAGGCAACCGGCGAAAACTCAACTACGCGGAAAGCCGCCTCTGGTGGGAGCTCAAGGGAAATCGCTACGGCGTCAAGTTCCGGCGGCAGCACGTCATCCTGGGGTACATCGTCGACTTTGCCTGCGTCACTATCAAGTTGATTGTCGAATCGGACGGTTCCCAACACGGCGACTCGGAGGCTGACCAGATCCGTGATCAGCGACTTCGCGACGCCGGTTGGACGATTCTCCGCTTCTGGGCGTGGGAAGTCTTTGAAGAAAACCAGATGATACGTGACACCATTTCCAACACCATTGGACGCATCGAGGATGAGATCGAGTCCGGGCGTGCTGTACCTCGCGACTAGAGCTCGAGTTGGTGGGAACCAGCCCCATTTGTCACCGCCTCGTTCCTCGGCGGCGACACCTTCCCCGTCGTCCCTCCGGGGAATGAACAAGACTCGTGGGCTCCTCCGGGGAAGGAACAGGAATCTTCGGCTCCTCCGGCGAAGGAACAGGAATCTTCGGCTCCTCCGGGGAAGGAACGGGAGCGAATAAGACAAAACGGAGGCTCTGGCTACCCTTGGGGAATATGGCTCAATTTGATGTCGACGCAATGATCGAACGGTACGCCCGCCGGGCCCAGTCGGTGAAAGACCGACCCCTTCCGCCCGTTGCCGGCGCGGAACGAAAGAAGTTCATCGATCAGGCCGAAACGGACTTCACCGACTTCCTATTGATTTCGAAGTCGAGCTGGAGTGTCGCCGACGGCAACCTGATACTGACGATCCCGCTCAGTTCGGAATAGCCAATGCTCGACAAGCGACTACTCGTCGTTTCGGGCAAGGGCGGGGTCGGCAAGTCGGCTGTCGCCGCCGGACTCGGCCAACTCGCCGCTCGGCGGGGTAAGAAGGTGCTGCTTATGGATATGAGCAACGGTGGCGGATTGGCTGCCCACCTTGCCTCCGGAACACTTGAATTTGCACCAAGGGAAATCCGGCCCGGTCTGTTTGCCATGCGTATCGTCCGCTCGGACGCCCTCCTCGAATATCTGACGTTGCAACTCTCGATCCGGGGGCTGAATCGATTCGGCGGCCTCGCCCGGGCCTTCGACGCCCTGGCTACCGCCGCTCCAGCCGTCAGAGAGATCGTGACGATGGGCAAGGTGCTCTGGGAAGTCAGGGAGAAAAAGTGGGACATCGTCATCGCCGACGCTCCCCCAACCGGACAAATCGGGTCGTTCCTCCGCGCCCCCAAGAGTATTTCGGAACTGGTTCCGACAGGTCGCATCGAGCGTCAGGCAGCCTGGATGAGCCACACCCTCGGCGATCCTGATACCACGCACGTGATTCTGGTCAACCTCGCCGAAGAGCTGCCCACTACCGAAACGAGACAAACCCTTGATTGGCTGGAGACAAACCAGCTGGTGCCCCCGGCCACCATATTGACCAATCGGATTCTCCAAGATTTGGACCGTGAGCCCGCGGGCAAGGGCCCAATCCTCGAAGCCGCCATGCATCACCGGTCCGTGTACACAGAACAACAGGAATGGCTCGGTGTCTTGACGCCCGATCTCACACTCCCCTACCTTTTCGGCCTGCTCACCCCACCGGAAGTATCGGCCCGCATCAGTGATGAGCTCGAAGTGGCGCTATGACCTCGACCATCCTTGTCACCGGGGCAGGCGGAGTGGGCAAGACCACAGTGTCAGCCGCAATCGCTGTCAGCGCAGCGCGGGCGGGATTGCGGACACTGGTGCTGACGGTAGATCCGGCGAAACGGCTTGCTTCTGCGCTGGGGACCGAGAGCCTGGGAAACGAACCAGAACCCCACCCGGCGGAACCCAACCTTTGGGCGGCAATGCTCGATGCCTCCCACTCCTGGCAGTCGGTTGCCGTGCGCCATGCCGAACCCGATGTCGCCGAGCGGTTGGTGCAGAATGAGTTTTTCATCGCCGCCAGCGAACACTTCCCCGCCTCCCAATCCTATGCGGCAGCCGACCAAGCCGTGACCTACGTAGAAGCACTTGCCTGGGATCTTGTGGTAGTCGATACCCCTCCTTCCGCTGGTGGAATCGACTTTTTCACCGCCCCCGCCCAAATGGCCGACCTGGTGGGTGGGAAACTCTTGAGATGGCTTACCGGCGGTTCTTTGCCGGGGCGGAGGTTCCTCTACACCCGGGCGGGAAGACCAATCCTCCGAATGGCCGACTCGATACTGGGAAACGACCTTCTGGAGCGGGTTGCCGAGTTCCTACTCGACCTCCGCACCACCTACGACGGCGTCGCCAGGCGGGGTAGACAGATTGAAAGCGTATTCTCCAACTCAGCGATCCTGATCGTCACAACCGCCGACCCCGCTCCGGTCGCCGAGGCTGCTCGCTTCTTCCGGGAGCTTCCCGAAGTCGCCAGCGATCCAATAGCGGTGCTGTTCAATCGCACCTTGCCCGACACCTGGATCGGTGCCCCTGCGGCCAAGTCAGCGCCGCCAGTGCTTGCGGAGAACCTGAGACGATGGGGTGCTGAGAGTCTGCGCCAGGTCGACACTCGAGCCGAGTTCGCAGCCGTTCACAACGCCAGAGTGGTGTCGATCCCCTGGGTTGCCCATCCTCCAACCGATCTCGACAGCCTCGAGTCTTTAATCAGAGAGTCGGTCGACTTTCCTTTCGACGAGTTGGCAATTCCGGCGAGACCCTAGAATTGATCCCATGACTCGATCTGCGGCGTTCTTCGACCTCGACCGAACCCTGATCTCAGGAGCGTCAGCCTTCCCCATCGGGGTTGAGGCATGGAGGCAGGGACTTGCCTCCAACAAAGACATTGGCAACTGGGCCGCGGCGGCTCTCGGCTTCTTGGTACTCGGGGACCGTGGTGGTGCTTCAGACGACGCACGCACCGCTTTCCTCTCCAGGATCGAGGGAACATCTGCCGACGCCATGGACACATTGGCCACGGCAGTTCTCCCGAAACTCGTCTCCAGGGTCCGACCCGAATCCAAGAGACTTTTGAAGATGCACCGCGACGCAGGGCGTGACACCTGGATTGTCTCGGCATCACCGACCGTAATCGTCGAACCGCTGGCACGCGCCTTGAACATGGAAGGCGGTTTGGGTACCAGCGGACTGGTGGTCGAGGGCCATTACACCGGCGAATTAGACGGACCCTTCATGTACGGGCAGGGAAAAGCTGAGGCGATCGAAAAGCTGGTCTCGCAGCGGGGCTACGACCTGGAGCGTTGCTACGCCTACTCCGACTCGGTATCCGACCTGCCCATGATGGAACTGGTGGGCCACCCGGTCGCGGTTAACCCCGATGGCCCACTCGACGATGTTGCCCACGAACGCGGCTGGCCGGTGGTCATATTCGCCCGGAGAACGAAACGTGCAGTCGCAATGAGCTCAGTGGGTGCGGCCACCGCTGGAGTCGCCACCGGCGCCTACCTGCTGGGCCGCAAACATGGGCGGTCCAACACGCTTCTCGAGGTGGGACACCGGAATTTCTTCAGGGATCAGTTCTAGAGAATCGCCTTGGGGCCGAGCAACTCCTTGAGTTCCGCCATCAGAGACGACCGGGGCTCAACGCGGTGCGAGTCGGCCAATTTCATCACCTTCTCCGAACCGTTGTCGGTCATGTGGAGAAAGACTCCTGACGATCCAGGGTGATTACCCAGGATTGTCTTGAGCTGGGTGACAATCTCGGGTGTGAGCCGGGCTGCGGGAACGCGGAGGCGGATAGTGGAATCGTCGCGGATCTCGAGTTCTTTCAATTCCCGCCCTACGAACTTGACGTCGTCACCCCGGTTATCGATCTGGCCGTTTACCAGGAGAACTGCGTCCTCGACGACGAGATGGCCATATTCCTTGACGGTCTTGGGAAACGTGAGTACCTCCACCGAGCCTTCGAGCCCTTCCAGCTGAAAGAAGATCATGGGTTCCCCGTTGCGAGTCCACCGGCGAGTTATCGCTCCAACGATGCCTCCGATGGTGGCCCGTGACTTGTCCGGTTGTTCTCCGAGGTCGGTAATAGCACAGGTGGTAGCAGCCACCAACGACGATCCCACGGTGAGCAGAGGATGGTCCGACACGTATAGGCCGAGCATCTCCTTTTCGAATCCGAGCCGGATCTTTTGGGGCCAGGTCTGATCGGGTATCTCGAACTTCTCGGTCTCGGTAGTGCCCGAGCCCTCTGCAAACAGAGAGTATTGCCCCATCTCTTCGTTGCGACGACGCTCCAGGGTGGCATCGAGGACCTGTTCGTGGACCAGCATCAAACCCTTGCGGCTGTTGCCGAGGCCATCGAAAGCACCTGCTTTGATCAGTGATTCGACGGACCGCTTGTTCAAGGCTGCAGGATCGACCCTATTGACGAAGTCGAGAAAAGACGTAAACAGGCCCTCGCCGCGGGCATCGATAATCTTCTCGACTGCCCCCTCGCCAACGTTTCGGATCGCCGACAAGCCGAATCTGATTCTCCCGTCGTGGACGGTGAAATCGGAGTGAGACTCATTGACGTCGGGTACGAGGACCTCGATCCCGTGTTGACGGCAATCGTTGAGATACATCGCCGTTCGGTCTTTGTTCGACTTGGTGCCGGTGAGGAGAGCGGCGAGATACTCCGCCGGATGATGCGCCTTTAAGTATGCGGTCTGATAGGCCACATAGCCGTATCCGGCACTATGAGACTTGTTGAAACCGTATCCTGCGAAGTGTCCGATGAGCTCAAACAACTCCCGGCCCACATGCTCCGGATGTCCTTGCTCGGCACACCCGGCGACAAACTTCTGTTCTTCGGCCGCCATGACCGATTTGATCTTCTTCCCCATTGCTTTGCGGAATTGCTCGGCGTCGGCCATGGAGTACCCGGCCATCTTCTGGGCCACCTGCATGACCTGCTCCTGGTAGACCATGATCTGGTAGGTGTCGGCCAGGATGTCGGTGATATCGGGATGAAGCTCTTCGATCGCCTCCCGGCCGTTCTTGCGGTCGGCATAGAGGGTGTGCATCCTCGCCCCCATAGGACCGGGTCTATACAGCGCCACCAGGGCGATGACGTCATTGAATGAGTCGGGCTGGAGCGAACGAATCAAGGATCTCATCGCGGTACCTTCGAGCTGAAACACGCCGATAGTGTCGGCGGCCCGGAGCAACTCGAATGTCTTCTCATCATCGAGCGGGACGTCGTCAATGTCGGGCCGCGTGCCAGAACTCAGCTCGACCAGCTCAAGGCAACGCTCGATGATCGATAGGTTGCGAAGACCGAGGAAGTCCATTTTGAGTAGACCGAGACTCTCTACCCCGTGCATTTCGTACTGGGTGACAGTTTCGGCGTCGGCGCCCTTTCGTTGCACCGGAACGATGTTGGTGATCGGCTCCGGGGCGATGACCACAGCCGCGGCATGAATACTGTCCTGGCGGCGCAACCCCTCCAACCCCCGTGCAGCACTGACGATCTCGGCGGCGGCCGGATCGGATTCGATCAGGGTTCTCAGCCCCTGGGCATTGGCATACCAATCTTTGACCTCATCCTCAGCGTCGCCATCCGGAGCATCTAATACCTGGGAGAGAGTGGGGTCTTTCCCGAGGATCGAAGGGGGCATCTCCTTGGCGATACGATCGCCGAGCCCGTAAGGGTGGCCGAGAACGCGGGCGGCATCGCGCACCGCTTGCTTTCCCTTGATGGTGGAAAAGGTGACGATCTGGGCAACACGATCCTCACCGTACTTTTCGGTGGCATAACGAATCATCTCGCCCCGATACCGCTCGTCGAAATCCATATCGATGTCGGGCATCTGGACCCGGCCCGGATTCAGGAAGCGTTCGAATATGAGTCCGTATCTAAGGGGCTCGATGTCGGTGATTCGCAGCACATACGACACAATCGATCCCGCAGCTGATCCTCGCCCCGGCCCCACCCGAATTTGGTTTTCCCGGGCGTGGCGCATGAGATCCCAGACGATGAGGAAGTACGCCGGAAACCCCATGTTCTCGATGATCTTGAGTTCGTGTTCAACCCGATCCAGTACAACTTCTCCCGGGTGGCTCCCGTATCGTTCCCCAACTCCTCTATCCACGAGCTGGCGGAGATAGCTGACCTCGGTCTCACCAGCAGGGACCGGGAAATGGGGCAAGAGAATTTTGTCGAACTCGAGCTCGACGTCCACCCGGTCGGCGATCCAGAGCGTGTTGTCGCAAGCCCCCGGGTAGTCATCTTCAGCGAACAGCTGACGCATTTCCGCGCCGGTTTTCAGGTAATGCTCGCTGCCCTCGAAGCGGAGCCGGTTTGCCTCATTTTGAAGGGAACCGGTCTGAATACAGAGCAAAACATCATGGGTTTCATGCTCGGCGCGCCTGGTGTAGTGAGCATCGTTGGTGGCGAGGAGTGGCGCTCCCGTTCGTCTCGAGATCTCCAACAAGTCCGGCATCACCTGCCGCTGCGCCTCGATTCCGTGGTCCTGCAACTCGATGAAGAAGTTGTCCTTGCCAAAGATGTCCTGAAACCGTCCGGCCGCCGCAAGTGCCGCGTCGAAGTCGCGCACCTGGCCCTTATTGCCCTCCTCGCCGCCGTCAGGGGCGAGAAGTTGTGGGACCAATCCGCCGAGACAACCCGAAGTCGCAATGATTCCCTGGGAGTGCTGACTCAACAGATCCCAGTCCATCCGGGGCTTGTAGTAGTAGCCCTCGAGGTATGCCCGCGAGCTGAGTTGGAGGAGATTTCGATAGCCCGTCTCATTCTCGGCCAGCAAGTTCATATGAAATCGCTTGTTGGCCTCGCCGACCGGACGATCACCCCGGTGCCCGTCAGTGAAATAGGCTTCGATCCCGATTATCGGTTTGATGCCCGCCGACTTCGCTGCCTTCACAAAATCGACGACCCCGTACATCACACCATGGTCTGTGATCGCAATGGCCGGCTGTTGGTCCCGGGCGGCCGCCTCGACTACGTCGGATACCCGAGCGGCGCCATCGAGCATCGAATACTCGGTATGAAGATGAAGATGGGCAAACGACACGATTAGAACCCTGAAAACTTACATGGCTGTAGTTTGTCGAACATAGCAGGGAGGTGCCCGCCAACCTTGATCACAGTACGGAAATTACGGCAATCACTGCGAAGCCGACCGCTACCAAAGTTCGGTACAGGTTGGTTTGCGGACCTCTGATCCTCGACCACGCCTCGCTGATCAGAAAGCCGGCGACCAAGCCACCAAGATGCGCCTGCCAACCGATGCCCGGTATCAAGAAGGGAATAGCCAGGTTGATAACCAGTAAGAACCCCATTTGGGACAGGATCGCCCGGCCCTGGACCGTGTTGCGGCGTCGCAGACCCTGGTTTAGCCACAGGCCAAACAGGCCAAAAATGGCACCCGACGCGCCGACCGCCGCCGCCGAGGGGCCGGCAAGAAGATAGAACGCCGCTCCCCCAACTCCGGCGGAGGCAACGTATAGCGCCAGAAACGGCATCGCTCCGAAGTCGCGTTCAACCTGCGGGCCAAGTACCCAAAGCGCCCACATGTTGAACAGGATGTGGGTCACCGACGCGTGGAGAAGGGCGGCACTGAATATCCGGTACCACTGTCCCTCACTGACGAGGAAATTGATCTGGCCGAGAGTTTCAAACAACCAATCGTTCAACCCGAAGAAGCCCAGGGCATAGACCACCGAGGTCACGACGATCAGGCCGACCGTGACCGGGGCCAGAGCTCGCGCGGTCAAACGGGAGCGAGCCGGGATGATCTTTTGGGTACCTTCGGCGCGGATACATTCGATGCAGCGCTGTCCGACCGCGGCGTCAACAGAACATTCCGAGCAGATCGGCTTGCCGCATCGGCTACAGGAGAGAAGAGTGCTCCGGTCGGGGTGGCGATAACAGACAGGGGCCGTTGTAGCTGATTCGTTGGTCACGAACAGAACGGTAGATCGGACCGGTTGTTACTCATGGTTCGACGCATCGAGCCGAGCGAGCACCGCCGCCAGGTCAGGTGGTATCGGTGCCTCGACAACCATCGACACTCCGGTAGCGGGATGGACAAATGTGAGCCGGCCGGCGTGGAGGAATACCCGGGGGCTGGTGACAGCAATCGGAGTGGTGTTGTAGGTGGGGTCGCCGATCACGGGATGCCCGATCGCAAGGAAGTGCACCCTGATCTGATGCGTCCTCCCCGTCTCCAAACTCACATCGACGAGCGCGACGCCATCATCGGGGTAGTTGCGCACCACCCTGTAGTGGGTTCGCGCCGGCTTGCCCTCCGGTGTCACGGTGCGCCGTGTCGGCCCTGTTGGGTCCCTTCCGATCGCCGCGTCGATGGTTCCGGTTGGAGGCGACATCGTCCCAGCCACCAGCGTCAGGTATTCCCTTTTGATATCCCGGGCCTTCAGTGCGGCGGTCAGAGAATCGAAGCTTTCTTGATCCCTGGCCACCAACAGCGCACCGGACGTATCCTTGTCGAGCCGATGCACCAGGCCCCAGCGGCCCGCCGAGCCAACTCCACTCACCTCTGGATACCTGTGGAGCAGTCCGGCAGCCAACGTCCCGGTGCGTTGCCCGGCACCCGGGTGCACCACCAGCCCCGGTGGCTTGTTGACCACGAGCAAGTACTCGTCTTCATAAATCACATCGAAGGCAACCTCCTCCGGGACGAGTTGCGCCGGTTCGAGCGGAGGCGGCGTTTCGATCACCTGGCCATCCTTGACCCTGGTGTTGGGCCGGCCCGTTTCACCATTCACCAGCACTCCACTATCAACCATCAGCCGCGATACCGCCCTGCTCACACCAAGCAACACCGAGATGGATTTATCGAGGCGTTCCCCGTCGAGGTCGACGGGGACAACGAGGGTCAGCGTCTCTGCCATGCGTCAATTATCAAGAGCACCACTGCGACGGTTATTGAGGTGTCCGCCAGGTTGAAGGTGGGGATAGACCACAAGTTGATCCAGTCGATCACCTTGCCGTCGAGGAATCCTTCGGCACGGAATATTCGATCGGCGAGGTTGCCAAGAGCGCCGCCCATGATGAAGCCGAACCCGATCACTTCCAATCGGGGACGTTCCTGACGGAGAATGAAGAGCAGATAGGCGACGACTGCCATGGCGGCGATGGCCAGGAAAGGTCCCCCTGCTTGGAAGCTGGAGAACGCGGCCCCCGGGTTTTCGGTGTAGGTAAAGCTGAGGAATCCGGGGATGACTTCAACGTCGCCATCGGCAAAATGGATGGCGGCATATCGCTTGGTGATGAGGTCTGCCGCCACCACCCCCGCGGCGATCGACACCGCGGTGACGAGGTTGCGCCTCACCTCAGGCTGGCGCAGCTAACGCAAAAGGTTGTGTAGGGCAGGGCGTCGAGGCGTGCCACGGGAATCGACTCGCCGCATCGCTCGCAGATCCCATATTCGCCGGCCTCGATGCTGGCCAGAGCTGAGTCGACTTTGGACCTCAGGTCGATGAGGTTCTGCTCGATGGAAAGCTCCTTCTCGTACTCGAACTTGAGGGAGCCCGCCTCGGCATTGCCGGGATCGGGGCTGCGGTCGGCGGACGACTCGGTTAGGCGCGCTTCTTCACGTTCCCGCTCGTAGTCGGCGATCATCGCGTCGAGGCGTTCACCTTCCTCGAGGAGGTGTTTCTTGTAACGATTTACAGTTGATTTGGCTAGCGCTCTGGCCATTTTCATCTCTCTGAAGGACGGGAACCCTACCAATAACCCATGACTAATCGCCGCGATTCCCGCAATTCTCTTCTTACTCGGGTCACCACGGCGGTGGCTTGAAATGTCGTTGATGAGTCCTGCGTTTACCATGACCGGTTCCGAAGACATGACGAAAGACTCAATTGACCGCTAAGCAGCCCACTTTTTCCCGGGTCCTCCCCTCGGTAAACATTCCCGAACTGGAAACCGGTGTTCTCGACTTCTGGCGCAAAACCGACGCTTTCGCGGAGTCGGTCAACCGGCGGCCGGCCGACAAGGAGTACGTCTTCTATGACGGCCCCCCCTTCCCCACCGGGAGCCCCCATTATGGAAACCTTCTCGCCGGAGTAATCAAAGATGTTGTCCCCCGCTACTGGACGATGCGAGGGTATCGGGTTGAACGCCGTTTCGGATGGGACACCCATGGCCTGCCCGTCGAGATGGAGGTCGAGAAAAAAATTGGCATCTCCGGCCCGAAGCAGATTCTCGAGTACGGAATCGACCGTTTCAACGAGGCATGTCGCATCGAGGTCCAAGCCAACACCGAAAACTGGGAGGTTCTTACCGAGAGGATCGGACGCTGGGTCGACTTCGCCAACGACTACAAGACGATGGACCCGGAATTCATGGAAACGGTCTGGTGGGTATTCAAACAACTCTGGGACAAGGGCCTCATCTACAAAGACCGCCATGTCCTCC
This sequence comes from Acidimicrobiia bacterium, assembly GCA_041746755.1. Classification (GTDB taxonomy): domain Bacteria; phylum Actinomycetota; class Acidimicrobiia; order Spongiisociales; family ZC4RG35; genus MA-ANB-1. Next base: position 20,380 of record JBGTGL010000162.1, read on the forward strand.
CCTATTCGTGGGGGGCGACCACACCCCTGTCGAACTTCGAGGCAAATCTCGAATATCGCGACACAGACGATCCCTCGATAACGGTGCGCCTGGAAGTTCTCGAAGACTCGGGACCGGCCACAGCCGGCGATTTCCTCCTCATCTGGACTACCACGCCGTGGACGCTTCCCGGCAACCTCGCCGTAGCGGTGGGCGAAGCCATCGAGTACTCACGGGTCGCCTCTGATGGGGACCACTACTGGATAGCCACGGCATTGGTCGACACTCTCTTCGAGGCCGGCACCGTGGTGGATACAGCCCTTGGGACCGCCCTCCTCGGCACACCGTTCGAACCCCCCTTCGACTACTTCGGTGAAGAGAGAGACAAGGGCGCCTTCCGTGTCATCCCCTCCGACGACATCACGTTCAACGAGGGCACGGGACTCGTCCATATGGCTCCTGCATATGGCGAGGCCGACTTCGCCGCAATCCAGAATGCCGGTATCCCGGTGCTGGTCGATCCGGTCGACTGGGATGGAAAATTCACAGAAGAGGTGCCCGAGGTCGCCGGGGTCAACATCAAAGAGGCCGACAAGGTACTGATAAAACTGCTCAAGGAATCGGGCAAACTGGTCAAGTCGGAAAGGATCAACCACTCATATCCCTTCTGTTATCGAACCCACACACCTCTGATCTACAAGGCGATACCCACCTGGTTCGTTGCGGTCGAGTCGATTCGCGACCGCATCTCCGAGCTCAACGACACCATCCACTGGGTACCGGACTACGTCGGCGAGCGGAGATTCGGCAACTGGATTTCCAACGCGCGCGATTGGGCGATCAGCCGTAACCGTTACTGGGGCTCTTGTATCCCGGTGTGGGAGTGTGACAAGTGCGACCACACGATGGCAATCGGTTCCCTGGATGAATTGGAGGCGCTCAGCGGTCAGCGCCCCGAAGACCTCCACAAACACATAATCGACGATATCGGCTGGGAGTGCCCGGAGTGCGGCGGCGCGATGATCCGGGTTCCTGAGGTGCTCGACTGCTGGTTCGAGAGCGGATCGATGCCCTACGGACAGATGCACTATCCATTCGAGAACAAGGAACGCTTCGAGGCCACATTCCCGGCCAAGTTCATCGCCGAGGGCCTCGACCAGACGCGGGGTTGGTTCTACACACTGATGATTCTCTCGACCGCTCTCTTTGACCAGCCAGCATTCGAGAATTGCGTAGTCAACGGTTTGATCCTCGCCGAAGACGGTCGGAAGATGTCTAAGAGTTTGAAGAACTACCCCGACCCCACCGGGGTCTTCGAGAAATTCGGTGCCGACGCCCTCAGGGCATTTCTCATCAATTCGCCAGTCCTCAAGGCCGAGCCACTTCGATTCTCCGAAGAAGGCGTCGGCGAAATGGTGCGAACCGTGCTCCTCCCTCTGTGGAACACCTACAGCTTTTTCACCACATATGCCGAGGCCGACGGAATAACCCTTGCCGACATGGAGTCGGCGCCTCCGCCCGAGGAACGCGGCGAGATGGACCGTTGGATCCTCTCGATGTTGCAGAGTCTCATCCGCGAGGTCAACACCCAGATGGAGGGTTACTACCTGTACAACGTGGTTCCGGCTGTTCTGGGATTCATCGACCACCTGACCAACTGGTACGTCCGCCGGTCGCGGCGCCGGTTTTGGTCGGCACGCGGCGAATCGGGAGAGTCCGACGCCGACAAAGTTGCCGCCTTTGCCACGCTCTACGAAGTGCTGACCACATTCAACGACGTCCTCGCCCCGGTGCTCCCTTTTATCACCGAGCATCTCTATCAGGATCTGGTAGCGCGTCACAATGCCGATTCAGTGTCCAGCGTCCATCATCGCGACTACCCGATGGCCAACCTGGCGCTGATCGATTCCGACCTGGAGGACTCGATGGGAGCGGTACGAGAGATTGTCCGTCTCGGACGCAATCTGAGAAAGCGTGAGGGCCATCGGGTGCGCCAGCCCCTGTCCACCCTGACGGTTCTCACCCGGGACGACTCAATAGCGGCCGCGGTCGAATCTCACATCGACATCATTATCGATGAGTTGAATGTGAAGACGGTCGCTACCAGTTCGGACGAGTCCAAGTTGGTGACTCTCTCCGCCAAGGCCAACTTCAAGAAGCTGGGCCCGGAGCTGGGCAAGGGAATGGGGCAGTTCGCCGCTCTCGTTGTGGGCCTATCCAGTTCCCAGATTGAAACACTCATCGAAGGGCGAACAATTGATCTCGGAGGGAGGCACGTCACCATTGATGACATCGTCGTGGAACGGACTCCCCTGGAGAACATGCTGGTAGAAACAGGAGACGGATTCGCCGTCGCCCTCGATACTTCACTTACGGATGAATTGGTCAGAGAAGGCTTCGCCCGCGAGGTGATCTCGAACATCCAGAGCATGAGGAGGAATATGGGTCTCGACGTGATCGACCGAATCGTCGTGAAATGGGACTCTGATAACCAGAGCGTCGTCGCTGCCCTCGGAGAGCACAGCGATCGGATTCAATCCGAGGTGCTGGCCACCTTGCTGGAATTCGAGGCAGGCACCATCGGCGACACGGTCGAGGTCGATGGGTTGAGAATCACCCTTTCGATCGCTGCCGCAAACTAGACAGCCGAATCCCGTGGCAAGTCGTCCGGTTGACGTCTCATCGTCGCCGCGGGGACTGTTTCGCTACTTCCGGCTGGTTGTGCCGTCGTCGATGTCGTCGTCATCGTCACCGTCGGGATAATTGAAATAGTCGTCAGCGTCATCGGCGTCAGAGGGGGCGGCGGTGGCTTGGGCAATTCCGTCGACCTCGTCGTCATCGTCATCTTCGTCATCGTCATCTTCGTCGTCGTCATCTTCGCTGGCTTCGGCGACCTCGTCGTCAGCGGACTCAGCGTCGTCATCGTCGCTGGCTTCGGCATCTTCGGCGGACTCATCGTCCTCATCCACATCGGAATCGTCGTCGTCAGTAGCGGTATCGCCGCTTCCGAACTCGTAATCGTCCTGGTCGTAGAGAACCGGATTGTCGGCCTCGCTGCCCCCATCCGACTCAGCGGCGACGTCGTCTTCGGAGCCACCGGCTTCGGGGATTCCATCGAGGCCGGATGCGGCCTCATCCAAAGCACCTGACATCTCATCGAGGTTGACCCCTACGGTTGCTGCCAGCTCAGAAATGTCGGTCTTGACCTTGTTCACCAGTCCATCGATCCGGGAAAGCTCCTCGTTGGCCTCGTCCTTTCGCTTCTGGCGTTCCTCGTCATAGGTGTCGGCTTCGACCTGGGCAGACTGGAGGATCTCCTCAGCCTCTTCCCGGGCGTCGTTGAGAATCCGATCAGCGGTCTCCTGCGCCGCCACCAGGGCCTTACCCACTGCAGATGCATCGATCTTGGGCTCGGGCACGACTGGCACGGGCACGACTGGCGCCGGTGCCGGAGCGGGAATAACAGCAGCGGGCGTTACCTCGGTCCCGGCACGGGCCTCGTCCAACTCCTCATGGAGTTTGCGCATCGTGCGAACGATTTCATCGAGGAAATCATCGACCTCATCGAGGTTGTAACCACGGAGGGCGGTCGAAAAGGTCTTCTGTTCAATATCTGACGGGGTGAGAGTCATCGGGTTCTACTCCTTGGATGTGGCGTCAGAATACGGGCGCCAGTGGATAATCAGGGGATTTCTCCCCCGTTTTAATGAAGTTCTAGCGAATAATCGCAATCAGGATCTGAATTCCGATAATCAGCACGATCGGGGA
>JBGTGL010000163.1:0-7869 GCA_041746755.1 Acidimicrobiia bacterium
CGAGGCGCTCCCGATCGACGAGACCCAGCCGTGTCGGTTCGCGATTGAGCATCAGCATCTGGGAGACGGTGAAATCGGGGACGACGTTGATTTCCTGGGCGATAAGGACGATGCCTGCCTTTTCGGCTGATGAGACGTCACTGGGGGAGAACGGGCGGCCCCCGACGGTGACCGAGCCTTCAAAGTCGGAACCGAAGAGCCCAGCGAGGATGCCGATGAGGGTCGACTTGCCTGCGCCGTTATGACCGAGTACCGCAGTGATCTGACTATGCCCAAACTCGAGGCTCACATCATCGACCGCGCGAACTCCAGTGAATTGCTTGGTGATTCGTTGCAAGGAGAGCGCGGAAGAACCGAGGTTGAGGTTCTCGTTCTCCCGCGCTCCCATCGCTATCGGTCTTTCCTAGCAGTCAGGCTTGTCGTCGGGCACGTTGGCGTACACGTCGTCGAGGCTTTGCCAGTACTGGTGGGTACATGCAAAGTCGGCCAGTTCAGGCTGAGTCACCAGGTAGATGGGTGTCTCGATGAACGGGATCTCGGCTGCGCCATTGTCCAGACTTGTTTCATATGTGATCTCTTCACAATTGGCGAGGGCCACAGCCGCGTTGGCTCCAGCAACTGCCATCTCTTCGGGGGCAGGCCACAACGATCCAAACTGGCGACCCTCGGCAATCGCCTGCATGGCCGACAACTCCATGTCCTGGCCCGTCACGAGGATCTGGCCATCGGGGATTTCCGCCTGCTCGATCGCCTGGAGGATTCCCAAGCTCATCCCGTCGTAAGACGAGAGGAACACCTGGACATCGTTGTCGTTGGCCGTCAACGCATTCTCGGCATTCGCCTGGGCGGGCTCCGTCTTCCAACCGGGTGTGAACTGATCCATCACGATGGTGATGTCACCAGCATCTACGAGCGGGTCGAGCACTTCGTGGTAGCCCTCTGACATCAGTGTTGATCCGGTTTGACCGGCGTCGCCACCGATGATGACGTAGTTGCCCTCTGGTGCGACTGCCACCGCCTCCCGCGCTGCCTCGGCACCGCCGGCTTTGGGATCGCGGCCGATGAAAGCGGCGTGCTCGGAGTTCAGGATCATGTCGTCATACGAGGCAAGGGGGATCCCTGCTTCGCGCGCCATGTCGGCAATCTGCCCGGCAACGTTGAAGTCCACAGGCTGGATGACGATGGCGTCTACCCCCTGGGTGAGTACGTTCTCGGCCTGGGAGACCTGGTTGGCGGCGTCGTTCTCAGCCGACTGAACCAGCACTTCGTATCCCGCCTCTTCAGCAGTGTCGGTAAAGAACGGGATGTCCGCGTTGAGATACCGGAAAGCCGTCTGCTGTTTCAGCATAAAGGCAATCTTCCCGGTCTCGCCGGGCACACATTCGTCTTCACCTGAAGCCGTCGTGGTATCCGTTCCGCCAGCCGTTGTCGTGGATCCAGCACCTTCGTCGCCTCCACAAGCGGCTGCGACGAGAGCCAGGACCGCAAGTAGGGCCCAAAGCTGGTGTGTCCTGGATCGCATAGATATTGATCTTTGCATTATTTCCTCCTCGGTGAGCTGCATACCCGGGCAACGCACCAGTTGTCCTCCTTGGTCCTTGAACGCTGCCAACCTTGACAACGTTGTCAGACGAGACGACCATACCCTAGACTTGACAACGTTGTCAAGAAGTTGGACTATCGAACCATGCCACCGTCAGCCCGCCGCCCCACGCTCCACGATGTAGCCGCCCGCGCGGGCGTATCCATCAAGACGGTGTCGCGGGTCGTCAACGGTGAGCCCTACGTGAGTGAGGCCACAGCCAGCAAGGTCAACAAGGCAGTGAAGGAGCTGGGATACCAGCAAGACCTCATCGCCAGCTCGCTCAAACGAGAGCGGCAGTCGGCCACTATCGGCCTGGTAGTCGCCGATATCGCCAACCCCTTTTACTCGCAGGTCACCAGGACCATCGAGAGTCAGGCTCTCGCTGCAGGGCATCTTCTCATCACCGTGAGTTCGGATGAGGACCCTCGCCGGGAACGTGAGGTTATCGACCGGTTGATCCAACGGCGGGTCGATGGACTCATCCTGGCGTCGGCGCGGAGGGATCATCGTTTCCTCAAGAGAGAGACAGAGCTCTTCACTTCTATTGTTTTCCTCGACAGGCCACCGGTCCGCCTTGCCGCCGATGCTGTGCTCCTGGACAACTACCGGGGGGCTCGACTCGCCGTCGATCACCTCCTTGCTGCCGGGCACCGTCGGATCGCCTTCCTCAGTGACCCTCCGCTCGACATGTACACGGCCGCCGAGAGGTTCCGTGGCTATGAGGAGGCTCTACGTGATGCTGGCGTTTCACTGGACCGGAGCATTGTTGCCTCCCGGCTCCACGCCCCTGGGAGCGCCGCGGCCGATGTTGCGAGGTTTATTGGATCGCCCAACCCACCCACCGCCTTTTTTGCAACCAACAACCGAACCGCAGTCGGTGCGGCGAATGCCCTTGCCGACCGGCCCGACGTTGGCCTCGTCGGTTTCGATGACATTGAATTGGCGGAGGCTTTGCGGCGCCCGGTAACAGTGGTTTCTTACGACCTTCAACAGTTCGCCAGGTCGGCGGCGGACCTGCTCTTCGAGCGTCTCGACGGATTCGATGGCAAACCCCGCCGTGTAATCATTCCGACAAGGCTGATTGCCAGGGAGACCTGAGTTGGGGAACGACAGTTACGCGGTCGTAATCGGTGAGGCCCTTGTCGACCTAATCGAAGCGCCTGACCACACCTTGCGTCCCGTTCCCGGGGGTTCTCCTCTCAACGTGGCGGTAGGGATCGCCCGCCTCGGGACGGCGGTGGAGTTTCTCGGATCATTCGGTACCGATGGTTTTGGTAGCCGCCTCCGTGAGTTCCTTGTCGACAACGGGGTGGCGATCGGGGGCTCGGTCCAGTCTGAGGTACAGACTTCCCTTGCTGTGACGACATTCGAGGGTTCTGAGCCCAGCTACTCGTTCTATGGTCAGCCTCGCTCCTATGGCAGGCTGCGAGAGTCCGATCTCGACAAATCGGTCCTCCATGGGTCGAACGTGATCCATGCCGGTTCGATCGGGCTGCTGGAAGCACCCATGTATGAAGCAGTCGAGGCTGCGTACGCAACGCCCGGACCGCTGCGCACACTCGATCCGAACGTCAGGCTTTCAATGATTGAAGACATCGATGCGTTCCGGACTGCAACGGAACGGCTCTTTGCTCTTGTCGATTTGGTGAAACTCAGCCTGGAAGACTCCCGGGCGCTCTACGACGGATCGCCTGCCGACGTCGCCGGTGACATCGCCCGGCTCGGGCCACGATTTGTGATCATAACCCGAGGGGCCGAAGGGGTTCTGGCGTGGCTCGACGACAGCATCGTCGAGATCCCCGGCCGCGCTGTTGTCGCCACTGACACCACCGGAGCTGGAGATTCCTTTATGGCGGCAGTTATCTCCGAGGTGGTTGGTCGTGGAGTGCCGGCCGACGCCGCTGAGTGGCAGGATGTTTTGGAGTTCGCCATCGACGTATCGGCCTTGACATGTTGTTCGCCCGGTGGGGCTACGGCGATTCCCACCCGCAACCAGGTGACTGAACGGTTCGGCCCGAGGAAAGGAAGCTGATGCCACGGGATGTAACAGTGGATCCGAGGCAAGCTCGAGGCCAGGGCTGGCTCGAAGTCAACCCGATTCGTCTCAACCGCCCCGGACCTGGACCTGAAGAAGCCGCGGGCCATATCGGTCGCGACCGTGTGGTGTCCGTTCTCAGTGACATGTGTCTCATTCGCGCGTTTGAGTTAGCGCTCGATTCGTTGAAGAAATTTGGCCGTTACCAGGACATCGATTACCGCTACAGCGGCCCTGCCCATCTCGCTATCGGGCAGGAGGCAGCCGCGGTGGGTCAGTCTTTGGTCCTCTCCGTCGATGATCACATTTACGGAAGCCACCGCAGCCACGGGGAGTTTATCGCCAAGGGCACTTCGGCGATCGCCACGCTCGACGAGGGCGCCCTCCGCCAAATCATGAGCGAACACGCTGGCGGGCGCACCGTCGAACTCCTCGACTCCAATCTCGAACCCGCCGACCTCCGGACCCGGGGTACGCAGTTTCTCCTCTATGGCCTGCTTGCTGAGATCTTTGGCCGTGAAACCGGATTCAACCGGGGTGTCGGGGGCAGTATGCACGCCTTCTTCCAACCCTTCGGGATCTACCCCAACAACGCCATCGTGGGTGCTTCGGCTCCGATCGCAGCCGGGGCTGGCCTGTACAAGCGGACACAGGGTAAGGGAGGTGTGGCGGTGGCCAATGTAGGTGACGCCGCCGTCGGGTGTGGCCCGGTCTGGGAGGCAATGAACTTCGCCGCGATGGGGCAGCTCAGTTCCCTATGGCCTGAGGCGGGTGGGCTTCCGGTCGTGTTTTTCTTCATGAACAATTTCTACGGAATGGGTGGTCAAACCATCGGTGAAACCATGGCATTCGACCGGCTCAGCCGGATTGGCGCCGGTGTCAGGCCCGACAATTTGCATGCCGAAACGATCGACGGCAACAACCCCCTCGCTGTGGGTGCTGCGATGAGACGTGCCCTGTCGAAGATCGAGTCAGGGGAGGGTCCGGTGCTCATCGACTGTCAGGCCTATCGTCAGTCCGGCCACTCGCCAAGTGACGCGTCCTCGTATCGGAGCCGGGATGAACTCGAGATGTGGCGGGCTGTCGATCCGATCGACGAGTATGCCCGGAGCTTGGAAGGCGCAGGATTCATTGAAGCCGGCGAGCGTGAGGCGGTGGAAAATTGGGCAAAGCAGCGGGTGAAAGAGGCCATAGTCCTTGCAGCTGATACCGAACTGTCGCCCCCGACGACCATGAGGACGATCGAACAGGTGATGTGGGCCGATACCGAGATCGACCTGGGCAAGACAACACGCGGTCGCTTGACGGCACCATTGGCCGAGTCGCCTCGCGTGTTGCAGATTGCGAACCGAGCGCGCTCGGGCAGGGTCGCCGGTGAGAAAGAGTCCTCAGCCCAAGCCGTCCAGCTACGTGACGCTTTATTCGAAGCAATCGCACACCACGCGGTCAACGACGATCGGTTGATCATCTACGGCGAAGAGAACCGTGATTGGGGTGGTGCCTTCGGGGTGTATCGCGGGCTAACCGAGATACTGCCCTACGACAGGTTGTTTAACGCACCCATCTCTGAAGCCACCATCGTTGGCAGCGCGGTCGGATATGCCATGGAGGGAGGGCGCGCCCTGATCGAGTTGATGTACGCCGATTTCATGGGGCGGGCGGGAGACGAGATTTTCAACCAGTTGGCCAAGTGGAGAGCAATGTCGGGCGGGACCATCGAATTGCCGGTGGTTCTGCGGATCTCGGTCGGGTCTACCTATGGGGCCCAGCACTCTCAAGAATGGACCGCTCTTCCGGCGCACATTCCCGGGCTCAAAGTGGTGTTCCCGGCCACGCCATTCGACGCAAAGGGACTAATGGCGTCTGCGTTGGCCGGAAACGATCCTGTGGTGTTCTTTGAGAGCCAGAGTCTTTATAGCCAGACCGAGATTTTCCATGCGGGAGGGGTTCCCGAGGAGTATTACCGCATCCCGATCGGGGAGCCCTCGGTGGTCAGAAGTGGCGAGGATGTCACCCTTCTCTCAGTTGGGGCGACACTGTATCGGGCTATCGATGCCGCCGAGTCGCTTGGGGAACAAGGCATAGCGGTCGAAGTGATCGATGCTCGGAGCCTCGTGCCTTTCAATTCGACACTGGTTGTCGATTCGGTCCGCAAAACCGGGCGGCTGATCTGTGTTTCCGATGCTGCCGAGCAGGGCAGCTACCTGGCGACACTTGCACAGAGAATAAGCCGGGAAGCGTTTGACGCCCTGAAAGCGCCGGCTCTAATTGTGGGCACACCCAATACCGTCGTCCCACCCGCCGATCTCACCGGCCAATACTTCCCAAGTTCCAAGAAGTTGGTGGAAACGGTTGTAGAACTGGTCGGTTGACCCCGGTAGGAGTTCGCTGTTCTTGGGGCTATTTCCCAGGAAATGCGCCGCTTCCGTCTTGTCAGGATCCGTCCGCTATGCCGTCGGCTCGACCACTTTCTTGACGACCCAACGGTGTTTGCCGATCATCCGCTCACGTTCGAACCCGAGACTCTCATAGGTCGACAGGGCACCGTTGTAGAGAAATCCGGCGGGCACGGCATCGGCACTCTCCGGGTAGCCCTCGACGGTACCTCCACCGAGTTCGGCGATCAGATCGAGCGCTCCGGCAAGAGCGGCGGCGTTTACGCCTTTGCGCCGGTGTCCTTTGCCGACATAGCAACACGCGATCCGCCAGTCAGGCGGACTTGCGAGCCCCTTCTCGTAGGCAGCCCGACTCTTGATCCGTGGAACCTCCTCGGGTTTGCCAAATTGGGCCCAGCCGAGGCACTTATCTCCATCAAATACGAGCGCAGCGTGGGCGGTCCCGGTGCGTACGAGGTCTTCTTTGCGTTTTTTCTTGGTTTCGCCGACGCCAACGCCGTCCGGGTGAAACCCCATGCACCAGCACCCACCGAAGATGCCGTTATTCGCTTCAACGAGCGCGGCAAAGGCATCCCATGTCGACTCATCTAGTGCCTTGATTGTGAAACCCGACGTCACTTTGTGGATTCTGCCACACCAGCTTGTCGAGACAGCCAAAGGCATCGGAGCGATTGATTCGCAACGGTTCGCCCACGAAGGAGGCCCACTTGAGTATGCGCACCCTTTGTCGGGATGAACGTTGTTCTGTTTATGAGCGCATGCGTCGGAGACGGCAACGACGTCTCACAACGGCAACTCTGCCTGCCGTCGACTCCACGAACACGACGACCAATTCCGAATCAACCGCATCGAGCGGTTCCACAGATCAAACCCAGCCAGCGGTAACGGCCCTAACGATTGCGCCGGATTTCCCGGTACCCATTATGCAGGGCGGAGACATCGAGTCGGCATTTCCGACTGAGGTGACTGTTATCCAGCGCACCTTAGATCGCGGTTGAGGCCATACCTCGGGCAGCGAAGGCGAGTACGTGCGCGTCCGGGGCGAGGCTGTAACCCACCCGATGACCCCAGTCGCGAGGTAGGACCGGACTGAGCTCGATTGCCCCGGCATCGCACGCCCGACCATTCGATGATTTCGGAGTCCTCAACCTGGGCGAAATTGCCCTTGGGTGGTCGCCCCAGAATTGCTGCGATCGTCATATCCCATCGGGTCTTTTGCCTCTGGTGAGGGTCGGCTCATTCCCGGATACTTGCTGGTGTGGAATACCCACAGAACGATCAAAGGAATGACAGCATGAAGAATCTGCTGGTACTCGGAGCCGGAACGGCTGGGACGACGGTGGTCAACAAATTACGACCACTTCTTGACGAAGATGAGTGGTCGATAACCGTCGTCGACCAGAGCGCCGAGCATCACTACCAACCCGGATATTTATTCATCCCCTTTGGTGGTTACACCCCTTCCGAGGTTGTAAGACCACAGGCCAAATTCATCCCCGATGGTGTGACCCGGATTGAAGGAACGATCGATGAGGTAATCCCTGCCCAGAACCAGGTGAAGCTGGTCGACGGCACAACCCTCGACTATGACCAGCTGGTGATAGCGACGGGTACCTCCCCCCGGCCCGACCAGACCCCAGGAATGGATGGGTCTGAATGGGGTAAGTCGGTTCACAGCTTCTATACCCTCGAAGGAGCCATCCGCCTCCGTGCCGCTCTCGATGAGTTCGAAGGTGGCCGTGTCCTGGTCCATGTGACCGAGATGCCGATCAAGTGTCCTGTCGCTCCCCTTGAATTCGCCTTTCTCGCTGAGTCCTACTTCCGGGAAAGGGGGATGCGCGATCGTGTCGAAC
>JBGTGL010000164.1:0-10238 GCA_041746755.1 Acidimicrobiia bacterium
CAGGTGTTCAACGCTGACGGTGCACGGAACCTGTCCGAGTGGGTGGCCCAGAAACTTGATGTTTCTACTGACACCGCACGGAGATTGGTACGGACGATGCGTCGCACCCAGAACAAGCCCCATCTAAGAGAGGCGTTGGCGGCAGGAATGGTCTCTTTCGACCGGGCCGAGGCGCTATCGCGGATCGAAGACGAAAAGGACCTGCTGCAGCATCTGGATATCGCGGGCGTTTACCGGACAGCTGCCGACCGGGTCGAAATCACTGCCGAAGATGAAATCCGTTCTGCAGCAGACCAGTACTTGATCATGCAACCGTCGTTGGATGAGTCCTGGTGGCAGATCCGCGGCGGGTTCGACGGTCTAACTGGAGCGCTCATCGACCGGGCGCTCACCGAGAAAGCCGACCAACTCCCCGAACTCCCTGACGGAACCACCGGTTCGTTGGGATGGCGCCGAGCCATCGCCTTGTACCAGCTGGCATCCGGAGGGCAAACCCCAACAGCACTGGTCACCGTGTTCGTCAACGCCGAACAAGCAAGCCCCACCAATGGACGAGCGGGGGTCCGTCTCGAAGCAGGACCGAGGGTCGGGCCACAAGCTTTGGAAGCAATCCTTTGTGATGCTTCGACCGAAGTCACCATCAACCCCGCCGACGGTATCCCGATGAAATACGGTCGATCGTCCCGGCCCGTCCCGCCAGCATTAAACCGGGCCATGATGAACACGACAGGCGGGTGCTGCGGTATCGACGGGTGCAGTTCGAGGTACCGGGTCGAAGTCCACCACAAAACCCCCTATTCGCAGGGCGGGAGGACGGACCCGGAGAATTTGCTACCACTCTGTTGGTTTCATCACCACATCGTCATCCACCAACGAGGATTCCAACTATTCCGCCATCCCGAACACGGACGTTGGCGACTCCGAAAACCCGAACCTGAATCGGATAGCTCCAAACCCAAGGGGTGACCTTCCCCACACCCCGCAACCATCTCCACCACCTACGACCGAAATCCAGCCGAAAAGACGGGAAACCGTCCACTTCGTCGCGTTCGAAAGGTATTGCTAGCCGTTTTCGAGGAAACCGAGCAGCTTCTGCGATTTGTCGGGGTGGCGGAGTTTGGCGAGGGCCTTGGTCTCCAATTGGCGTATCCGTTCCCGGGTCACTTTGAAGTGAGCACCGACTTCTTCCAGGGTCCGCAAACGACCATCGGCCAAGCCAAACCGCATGATCAGAATCTCCCGCTCCCGGGGATTGAGCCCTTCCAGCGCCTGGGCGAGCTGAGCCTGGAGTGAGGCATACGTTGCCTGATCGACAGGCACCTCGGCGTCGAGATCCTCAACGAAGTCACCGAGAGTCCCTTCGGCATCCTCACCGACCGGCGTTTCCAGCGACACCGTGTCCTGAGCGACAGTCTGCAACTCGGAAACTCGGGCCACGTCCATGTCGAGCTCCTCGGCGAGCTCTTCGTCGGTGGGGTCACGGCCCAAGGTTTGGGTCATTTCTCGTTTCGCACGTGTTAGCTGGTTGACCGCATCGAGAACGTGAATCGGCATTCGGATAGTGCGGGCCTGGTCGGCAATCGCTCGCGAAATCGCCTGACGTATCCACCATGTGGCATAAGTCGAGAATTTGAAACCGCGCCGGTAGTCGAAGCGCTCAACTGCCCTTATCAAACCGACATTTCCCTCCTGAATCAGATCAAGGAGAGCCATCCCCCGTCCTGCGTAACGACGGGCGGTAGCCACCACGAGTCTGAGGTTCGACTGGACCAATGAGGCATGTGCCTCCTCACCGCGACGTTGCTCGATCCGTAGCAGGGCCCGATCCTCGGCTGAGAGATCATCCTCCTCCTCCAATCGGCCCGAGGCTTTCTTACCCGCCTCGATCTGCATGGCGAGCTCGACCTCTTGTTGGGCGCTGAGCAGCTGATAACGACCAATCTCATTGAGGTAGAGCCGGACCGGGTCGGAAACCATCGTGGAACCGACATCTGCGAATTCCTCAACAGTCGCCGGACCTTCCTCGGTCAGCTTGATCTTCGCCGAGCGCAAGGCCTCGGCAGCTCGGTCAAACGCCTCGCCGGAGGCCTCGGCGTCCTCCAATTCCTGTTGAACTTCGGCCATCGTCAAGAAGCCGCGTTGGCGGCCCCTTTTGATCAAGCTGTCGATCACTGGTTTGAGTGTGTCGCTCACAAGTCCTGGAAAGTTCGTTTCTGTTGTTGTAAAGCTATCAACTCGCGCAAGGCGTTGGAATGAGGTTCACTTCCCGGCTCCAGTTCTGCAATCTCAGCCTCCAAGCGATCGATGTCGGACTCCAATCGTCTCACTCGCATCCCCTGCAGGATGTCCCAGCCGTCGGGTAGAGGACGCTGGTCCATGGCGAGCCGTCGGAGTAGATCGGCCAGGGCCGGATCGGCGACCGAACTGATATCCACCCGAGATTCCTCGCCAGCTCCAGCGAACTGTTCTGATACGGCCGAAAAGGCGGCACGGAGTCTGGGATCGGAGAAATCTTCCACGGCCAATTCCCTGAGGGCGGCGGGCTTGGCAAGTGCGACCCGGAGTAACTCCGACTCATTCCGGGGTAAGGGCCGCTCAGTCATATCGACTCCCCCGGTCTGCGCCCTCCGACCGGGCCGTAACGATTTCTCCACCGTTTCCAGGTCGACGCCGATCTCACGGGCCACAAACCGGGAGTACTCGCGGCGGGCGATGTCGTCATTGAGGCGTCTTAGTTGGTCGGCCGCAGCATGAAGTGCTCGTGCCTTCCCTTCCGGCCCGGAAAGGTCGAATTTCGAAATCTCGTGACGCAACCTGAATTCCATAAGTGGTGTGGCCTGTTCCACCGCACCAGCCAACTCCGCTCCACGACCTTCCTGGACGAGATCGGCCGGATCGAGCCCGTCAGGCATCAACGCCACCCGGAGATCGATATCGAGACGGAAGGGCGATTCCAGCTCGTCTCCTCTGAGCGCCGCTTTGGATCCGGCCGCATCGGAGTCGAAGGCGAGGACAACTCTTTCAGTGAAACGCCGTAGCAAATCGAAGTGACCATCCCCGAGAGCCGTGCCACAGGTAGCCACCGCGGTCTCCACTCCGGCGAGATGCATCGCGATCACATCGGTGTAGCCCTCGACGATGACACCTTGGTTCGCTGATGCCATCGCAGCACGGGCTCGATCTAGCCCGTAGAGCAATCGAGACTTCTGATAGACGATCGAGTCAGGCGAATTCACATATTTGGCGTCGGGGTTGTTGGTGTGCTCCCGCTCGACTCCAGCTACCTGCCGGCCCCCGAATCCCACCGGGTCACCCCGAAGATCATGTATAGGAAACATCAGACGGCCCCTGAAGAAGTCGTAGAGCCCGCGCGAGCCCTCGCGGCCGAGTCCGGCATCAATCAGTGCCTGCTGGTCGACTCCGGAAGCTTTTAGCTCCTTGCTCAGGGTGTCCCAATCGGTCCCGGCAAAACCGATACGCCACTTCTCGATTACGTCCTTTTCGTAGCCACGGCTGCGGAGATAGGACCTTGCCGGGCCGGCATCGGGTGCGGTCTTCAACCGCTCGTGATAGACGTCGATCGCCTGTCGGATAGCGTCGACGGCCGCTCCGCGTTTTCCGCGCCGTGTGGCTTCACCGGGGTCTTTGGTGAGAGTGACGCCAGCTTTGCGGGCGAGCAAATCGAGAGACTCGGCGAAATCGAGCCCTTGGGTCTCTTGAACAAAACTGAAGAGATCGCCTCCCTTGCCGCACCCGAAGCAGTGGTAGAGGCCGCGGGCACGGTCGACGGACATCGATGGCGTCTTCTCCTCGTGGAAAGGGCAAACCGCCATGAAAGTCCGCCCCGACTTCTTAACTTTGGTCACCTCGGAAATGAGGTCGACGAGGTCGACTGTCTCTCGAATCCGATCTATATCCGCACGTTCTGCCATCAGCGGCAGATCATAAGGAGTCGACGGCGGTTTACGACCGGGTGGCGACGAAATCGAGGGTCAAAATCACCTCATCGGGGACATCCGCAACGGAAGCAACGCTCGGGATTCCGATCCCGTAGTCGCTTCGGAGGACGATGGATTCCGCGGTTCCCTGAACGGTGGAGTCGTCTACCAGCGTGGCCGTAATCTCGAATCGCGCCTCGCGGGTCGTGCCTTTGATGGTGAGATCGCCGACCAGTGCGAACTCCACAGTGTCACCCACCGAGGCTGAGCCTTCAAGACCTTCGACACCGGTTGGATCGAAGGTGATCAACTCAAACTCATCGCTAGCCGAGTTGAGAATGATCGGGCCACGTACGGCACGGTCCCTGGTGCTCGAATCGCTAGTGAAAGTTCGGGCGTTGACGACGAACTGGGAAAACTCGGTGCTGGCCAGGTCGGCCGGATCGAGACTGAACTGCCCGGCGACTTCGTTGGTGGTGCCGACGACGGTATTGGGCTGGCCCCGGAGCAATTCATCAATGGTGTAAGACGCGGTAGATTGGTCTGATTGGATCACGAAGAACTCATCAACCTCGTCGCCCGAGGTGGTTGTTTGCCCGGACCCCGCGGTTGTGGTCGTCGCGCCGGGCGTCCCGGTCGTTGTGGTTTGTTCCGCGATCGGCGGGGTGGTGAGTTCGGTGCTCGGCTCCCCCGAACCGCCACTGAACCACACATACGCAAATGCAGACCCGCCAACTGCAAGAACCGCCGCCGCTACCCAGAGCCATACCGACCGTTTCAAAGTGACCTCATAGGAGGAGGATTGTCACCGGTCGATGTCAACGAGCGGTAAAGAATCATGAAAGCTTTTCGCTCAGATACGCCTCGACCCGGTCAATTCCGATCCGTTCCTGGGCCATCGTATCGCGATCGCGCACTGTCACCGCCTGATCGTCGAGGGTGTCGAAATCGACCGTGACGCAATACGGCGTACCGATCTCGTCCTGACGGCGATACCGCTTCCCGATCGATTGAGTTACATCCAATTCGGCCATCCAACGTTTCCGAAGACTGGAAATCAACTTCTCTGCCGGTTCGATCAGCTCGGCCTTTTTCGATAGCGGGAGAACGGCGACTTTATAGGGAGCCAGCCGATGATGGAGGCGGAGCACTGTTCGGGTGTCGTCGTTGACCGCTTCCTCCGCATAGGCGTCGATGAGGAAGGCAAAGGTCGTCCGGGTTGCACCGGCCGCAGGTTCGATCACGTGGGGGAAGTAGCGCTCGTTGCTTTCCTGGTCGAAATACCTGAGATCCTGGCCCGAGTGCTCGGTATGTTGTTTCAGGTCGAAGTCGGTCCGGTTGGCGATGCCTTCGAGCTCGTCCCAACCCCACGGAAACCTGTACTCGATGTCGACGGTGCCTGCGGAGTAATGGCTGAGTTCGTCATCTGAGTGGGGCCGGATCATCAGGTTCTCCGGGGTCATTCCCAGGTCGAGGTACCACTGAAAACGCTGGTCCTGCCAGTACTGGAACCACTCCGGGCTCTCGTCAGGAAGACAGAAGAACTCCATTTCCATCTGTTCGAACTCACGGGTCCGGAAGACGAACTGGCCGGGCGTGATCTCGTTGCGGAACGACTTCCCAACCTGGGCAATCCCAAATGGGAGTTTCAATCGGTTGGTGCGACGGACATTTTCGAAGTTGGTGAAGATCCCCTGGGCGGTCTCCGGTCGGAGGTAGACCAAATTGTCTTCGGTGTCGATAGGGCCCATGTGGGTGCGAAACATGAGATTGAAATTGCGGGGATCGGTAAAAGTCCCGGTCTTCCCACACGTCGGACACTTGTTGTTGTCTTCGAGTTTGTCGAGCCGGAACCGGCCGTTGCAGTTGGTACATTCCACCATCGGGTCTGTGAAGACTTCTTCATGCCCTGAGGCCTGCCAAACCTGGCGCGCCTGGAGAATCGCGGAGTCAAGCCCAACGACATCAGAACGCTCCTGGACCATGGAGCGCCACCACTCGTTCTTGACGTTCCGCAACAGCTCCACCCCGAGCGGCCCGTAGTCGTAGGCGGAGCGAATTCCACCGTAGATTTCGCTGGCTGGGAAGACGAAGCCGCGATTCTTGGCGAGCGTTGAGATTGTGTCGAGGGTTACGTCTGTCATATGTGGAGAGGAACGGTGGCTTAGATGGCCCGGTTAGTCAACCTGGACTGCATCCTCAGCGCCGCCAAATCTGCGCTCCCTGGCCTGATACTCGACAACGGCGTCGACCAGGGCGTGCCGATCGAAGTCGGGCCAGAGAATGCCGGGGAAGTAAAACTCAGCGTAAGCCGATTGCCAGAGGAGAAAGTTGGAAAGACGGTGCTCACCGGACGAACGAATCACCAGATCGACATCAGGCATGTCAGATAGATAGAGACGACCAGAGAGGTCTGACTCGTCTATCTCCTCCGGATCGATCGTGCCCGCCAACGCATCGCGGGCTAGTTGGCGTGATGCATCAACTATTTCGCGGCGGCTCCCGTAGTTGAACGCGAAGACCAGGTTGAGCTTGGAGTTTTTTGCGGTCACCTCCTCCGCCTGAGCCATATGGGTCCGATTCCGGTCGGGTATTCGAGGGTCGTCCATGGCACCGGCAAAAAGCATACGGACCCCCTGCTTGTCGAGGTCGTCCCTTCGCCGGGTCAGTAAGTCTTCGTTGAACCACATCAAGAATTCGACCTCCTCATCGGAGCGGTTCCAGTTCTCGGTGGAAAAGGTGAACGCGGTAATCCAGCTCACCCCCATTTGCAGTGCCCCTTCGACGGTATCGAACAGAGCAGCCTCGCCGGCCAAGTGCCCGGCCGTCCGGGGCAGGCCCCGCTGATTGGCCCATCGGCCATTTCCGTCCAGTATCAAGCCGATGTGGGCCGGGACTCGGTCCATGTCGACCCGGCTGAGATCAAGAGTCATTCAATGACGGCCATCGTCGAGAGTT
The DNA here is from genome assembly GCA_041746755.1 of Acidimicrobiia bacterium. Taxonomy (GTDB): domain Bacteria; phylum Actinomycetota; class Acidimicrobiia; order Spongiisociales; family ZC4RG35; genus MA-ANB-1. The sequence continues at coordinate 6,897 of JBGTGL010000164.1, forward strand.
TCCGATCGAGGTGGTATTCGACGAACCGATGGGCAATTCCCATCGCCTCGCCGGAGAACATGGGATCGACTGCGGGCAATGCCATCAATTCGGCCTGAGACAGAACCTGGAGGTACGAGGTCACTCCACTCCGCAGCCGCACTCCCCCATCCGACTGACAGGTAGCACAAAGCACACCGCCGGCAGCGAACGAGAAGCGGCTCAAGTCGTCGGGCCGGCCGCATGTCGCACACGCAGACAACGCCGGTGCCACTCCAACGACGTCTGCCAGTTTGAGGAGAAAGCTCGTGATCAGGTCGGGTGAATAGAGCCCCGTGTTGAGAGCTTTGAGACCCCTTTGCAGAAGGAGGAACAGACGAATCGAGGTCTCGTCCTCTTGCGCCACTGCGTCAACAGCCTCGACCATCAGCCCGGCGGCAATCACTGAGTTGAGGTCCTGGCGCAGTTTGGCGAACGGCTCGACGATCGCGACCTGGGTGATGGTGTCCAGATTACGACCCTCATAGAGGACCAGGTCGACATGGGTAAACGGTTCGAGACGTCCCCCGAAGCGGCTTTTGGTCTTTCTGACCCCCTTGGCCACGGTGCGAATCTTCCCGTTGTTTGGGCTGATCAAGACCACGACACGGTCGGCGTCACCGAACGGATATGAACGAAGAACTATTGCCTGGTCGTGTCGAATCGCCACGGACATGAGGGTAACGCCGACGGAGGAGGCAATAGGTGACTGCTTCTCCAAATGCCACTCTCCCTTAGCAAGCGTATGGAGAGTCGTGCCTAGAGCTTCAGTTGGGGAGAACCAGGACCATCCGTCTCCGCCTCGTTCCTCGGCGGAGACACCTTCCCCGTCGTTCCTCCGGGGAAGGAATTGGTCGTCGGGTATGATCATGACATGGCCAAGATCCTCACCGAAAGCGAGATCGCAAAGTTCTTAGAAACTCATCCCGGTTGGGAACGCGATGACAAGGAAATCACCAGGACCTTTGAGTTTGAGGATTTCAACGAGTCGCTCGGTTTCGTAACCAGAGTTGGCCTCCAGGCGGAGCGAATGTCTCATCATCCGGACATCGACATCCGTTGGAATAAGGTGACTCTGACACTTTCGACCCACTCCGAGGGTGGTCTCACCGGGATGGATACCGACCTCGCCGCTTTCTGCGACAGCATCGGTTAAATATCGAATCCGAAACGGTCGAGAATCTGCGAGCGGGTTTGCCAGTCCTTTTCGACCTTCACATGCAACGCCAGATTCACTTTGGTGCCGAAAATGGTTTCCAACTCCTCGCGCGCCTCGGTACCGGCAATCTGGAGTAGCGACCCTCCCTTGCCGATGACGATTCCCTTCTGGCTGCTCCGCTCGACAATCACATCGGCGGCAATGTCGAGCAGTCCGTTGTCGCGTTGTTCCATGTCCTCAACCCGGACAACCAGGGAGTGCGGCAGCTCCTCCCGGAGCCGATCGAGGAACTTCTCCCGCACTATCTCCGAGATCACCATCGACTCGGGCTGGTCGGTGACCATTCCCTCCGGGTAGTAGCGAGGACCTTCCGGGAGCCGTTCCACAATCTCATCGATAAGCGGCCCGACCCCGTCCCCATCACGAGCGGACAAAGGCACGTAGGCAGCAAAGTCCCACTCCCCCGCCTGGGCGAGTTGATCGGCGATCTCGCCTTTGCCGGCGGTATCAGTCTTGTTGACCCCAAGAATCACCGTCGATTTGGCGGCAGCCAATCGCTCCGCGATGAGACTGTCACCTGGGCCTATTGGAGCAGTCCCATCGATCAGGAACACCACGACGTCTGCCTCGGCGAGTGTCCCGTAGACCATCGAGTTGAGCCGCTTTCCCAATTCTGTCTTCGGCTTGTGCAGGCCGGGAGTGTCGACGAGAACGATCTGGTATTCAGGTTCTAAAGGGTCGGGCCCGGTGACCACTCCGCGGATCGTGTTACGGGTCGTTTGCGGACGGGTTGAAGTGATGGCCACCTTCGAGCCAACGAGTGTGTTGACCAGAGTTGACTTCCCCACGTTGGGCCGGCCCACGACGGCGGCAAAGCCTGACTTCACTCGGCGTCCTCGGTAGCTGCCCTGGCCACGGCGAGGTCGGCGACCCTTCGCCCCTGCATCCGCACCACGGTGAAATTGAGATCGCCAACCTGGAATTCTTCGCCTTCTTCGGGTACCCGCTCGGCAATGGCCAGGACCAACCCGCCCACCGTGTCCCATTCATCGTCAGGCAATTCCACTCCAAGTTCATCGGCCAGGTCTTCAACAGACATCCGGGCGTCGACCGCCCACCGGTCGGTGCCGATCGGCGCGAAATAGATCTCCTCTTCGTCGGTCTCGTCGGCAATCTCGCCAACTAACTCCTCGAGGAGATCTTCAATCGTGATGAGCCCTGTGATGTCCCCGTACTCGTCGACAACGATCATCTGATGTACGTGCGAGGCCCGCATCTCCGAAAGCAATGTTGAAGCCAGCTTGTTCTCCGGGACAAAATCAACAGGTCGCATCACCTCCGAAATCGCACTTGGCGGGTTTTCGCCCGCGAACATGGGAAGGAGGTCTTTGACAATCACCAATCCGACTACGTCACCATCGTTGGCCACCGGGATCCGGGAGTAACCCTCGTTGGTGGAAAGGGCGACCAGATCTTGGATTGACGCATCGATATCAATCGTGACCATGTCCGGTCGCGGGGTCATCGCTTCTTTGACCATTGTCTCGGAGAACTCGAGGACCGAGTCGATCAATTCTCGTTCCTGCTCATCGGCCTCGTCTTCCTCTTCGTCTGGCTCGTCATCGTCATCCTCGAGGTCGGCGTCGGCAATCAAGTCGTTGGCCCATCCACCCAGGGCGATCGACAGAAACAGCGCAGTCGCAGCTCGATAGGCGATGGGACGAGGAGCGACCCGGCCCAAACGCCGGGGCAACAGGTCACCGATGAGGAAAACCACCAGGCCTACCAGGAATCCCCTCCACAGCGCATCGGACAATTCCACGCCGTTGGCGACAGCGATGACACCGAAAGTCGCACAGGCGACGAGGAGGGCCGAACCCACAACTCCGACGGCCGGCGCAATGACCTCCCGATCCTCGAGTAGCACGGCCACCTTGGATGCACCGGGGACATCGTCTGCTGCATCCTTGAGAGCGTCGGCGCGAGGCACCCTTGTGATCGCCGTGCCCGCGGCACGCAACCAACCGGCAAGGAGCAACAACACCCCAGACCCGATCAGCAATGCCGCCGTCATCGTCTCTCCACGCCGATCCGGGAAAGCAATTCGCGTTCACGACCTTCCATTTGCTCCGCCGAAGAGTCTTCCTGGTGGTCGTAACCGAGGA
>JBGTGL010000165.1:0-9959 GCA_041746755.1 Acidimicrobiia bacterium
ACGTAATCGCAGATAATGCCACTCTCTCGTCCTCTCCGGAGAAGATTGCCAACATTTGTGCGACACTCGCCTCATGGCTTCGATTGATCAAGAGTGGATGGACTCGGTCCGTTCTGAGTACGGGCATTGTTTCGGGTGCGGGCCTGACAACCCGATGGGCCTCCATGTCGGCGGATTCGCCCGCGACGGCGACATAGTCACAGCATCGTTTCGGCCCCGTGACGAGTTCCGTGGCTTCCATGACATCCTTCATGGTGGGGTGATCGCAACTGCTCTGGACGAGATTCTGGCGTGGACATCGATACTCGTGGTTGGTCACATGGCTGTGACTGCGAAACTCGAATTGAGATTCCGCAATGCCGCCCCGGCCGGGGTCGACTATCAGTTGGAGGGCCGCCTGGTCGAGCGGCGGGGGAGGCGGTTGGTGATGACTGCTACGTGTTGGGCCGGAGCCGATGTTATCGCCGAGGCCAATGCTTTGTTCTTGACCACAGAACCTGTGGGCGGCAAAGCCCCTTAAGCCTTCCGGGCGTACTCCTCGCCAGCTTCGCGCGCAATGTATGCCGACAGCGGACCGGGAAGTTCTGCGGTCCGGGTGCCCCAGTCATAAACCACTGCCGTCCTGGCGAGGACATCGTGAAGAGCTTTGTGCTCGCGCTGGAAGATGATCCCGAGAAATCCGATTCCGAAGAAGATGAGGCTGATGGGGAAGGCGAGTGTCCGGCCTATCGCCCGGCGCACCGACAGGACCGAGCCGTCTTTGGAAACGACCCTGAGTCCGGCCAGGGATTTCCCCGGCGTGCGACCGGCGATAGCCAAACTGATGACGACGTAGAAAAAGGCCCACACGGCAAGGCTGACGATCCAGACCCAGCCCTCACGGTCGTCGGCGAGCGAGACGCCGAATATCGCCCCGACGAGGAGGTTGACTCCCGCCGCGCCCAATGTAAAAAGGGCAAAGATAAGGGCGCCGTCGACAAAAGCAGCGGCGGCGCGGCTCACGGGCCCGGCGTAGTGGCCACTCACCCCGAGGCGGGATGACGGCCTCATCCGATATCCGCCACGAGGAGGGGCGGGCCGACAGGCTGTTCGCCTGGCTGGCGCCGCATCAAACGATTGACGAGCCTGTCCACGATTACATCGAGGCCGACGAGTTGGCGGCGCCCGAGGTCGATCGCGGATCCGGTTAGTTGACTGGTGCTTTCGGCGACGATCTCCGGGATCCCGGCTCGACGGACAATGGCTTCGAGGTCGACTCCTTCGAGGGCGGCGTCGATGTCGACCTTGTCGACCAACTTGTTGATATCGACCCGGTCGAGCAATAAATCGATATCGACCCGATCGAGAAGCTGGTTTATGTCGACCCGGTCGAGGAGCGCATCGGGATCGATTCGATCGAGAAGGCGGTCAGGATCTATCCGGTCGAGGAGGCGGTTGACATCTATCCGATCGAGGAGGTGGTCGATGTCGACGTGGTCGAGGACGGTGTCGGGGTCGATAGTTTCGACGACCCGGCCCGTGACAGCTTGGGTAACACGAGAAATCGGGCCCCTGCTTTTTTGTTTCCCGTTTTGGGTTTGTTCGGCTTTCATTGGATTTGTAGCCAGCAGGATACCTCGCGGCCCCTCAGGTCCGCGCCGCCGCCGCCTCCTCCTCCTCCTCTGCGGCGACGGTGTCGGCGTCGGCACCCATCCCCACTAGGACCATCCCAACAAGGGTGACTATGACGCCGAGGACGATGACAACAATGGTCAGATCTATTAGCTCGGAGGTCACGGTCTGGAGAGCGACCCTCACGAGCCCGGTTTCGGCTGACTGAAGTTCCTCCAACACAGCGTCGGTGACTGTCGTAGTCAGAGGCCAGTTCAATAGTTGAAACGCGACGATGCTGACGCCGAGCCAGATTGTTCCGACCAACCGATTGGGATTTGTCCAGACTGCCGCAAACGCGAATGCCAGGGCGAGGAGGACAAGTAGCCATTGAACCTGGTTGAGGATTTTGAACAGATTGCGATATGGAGCCAACTGCTCCTCGGATATCACCACGACTCGTCCGAACTCATCCGGCACTTCGATACCGCGCCCCTCGAATACGGCAGCGAGTATCTCCTCGGAGCTTGCGCCGGCGTCGATCCTCGGGGTATCAACGCCCAAGGCGTTGGCTCCGGCAGCGACAACCCCAACAATCGCATCGGCGATCATCGGGCGGAAGTTGAGCTCGACGTCGCCGTCGACATTGACGGCGGGGGGCAATGCCGAATCGTCTTCGGTGATGACCGCCACAGCCACCGCGTGGGCACCGCGGACGGACGAGTCGGCTAGAGATTGGAATTCGCTCGACGAGACCAGGTCGGTAATCAACTCGGAGACCCGATTTTCCACGCGGGTGGTGATCGGGTCGGCGAGCAGGGTTAGATCGGGTAACTCGGGGAGGCGTTGGCCCACCGGCCCGGTTGGGTCGACCCCAAGAGCCTCGGGAAGTTCCTGCAAATACTCGTTCAACTGGTCGAGGGAGTTCGCGACTTTTTCTTCCACTCCGATCGCTTCGACGGTCCGGGCGGCAACGACTTGCCCTGACCTCATTGCGAAGTCCTCAGAGGCGATGATCGGTGCGATGACCTCCATGAATTTGTCTGTGTCCAGCAGGGTCTGGTTCACCCAGTAGGCGGCAGTTGCCCCCATGGCAGCCAGGCCGGCGAGGACCACAAATAGCACGCTGATCCAGGTTTTCCGGACTCGCTGGGGCCAATGCGCCTGGTCGGACTCTTGGGTATTTGTCATTAGTAATCGGAGCCTAACTTGTGCTGGGACGCATACATATTCGTTTGTAACTTTCCCGGTGATTTACATGTTGGGACGTAGGTTTGCCGGCATGCGACGGTTGATGATCATCGCCCTGGTGGCTGGTGCGTGCTCGACAGCGGGTGTCACCGATGTCGCAACGACGGGAGACATCGTGAGTAGTCCGATAGCTGGTGCCTTCACCGGACCCGTCGATGTCGTGAGGAATTTCCCTGATCCTCCCCGAGTAGCCAGCGGACCCCTCGATGGACGGACGGCAGGCGAATTGGACGCCCTGTTGAACTCGATCCGGTCTGACACCTTTGACAGTGAGGCCCTTATGGGCGCCGCCGACGGGGGAGACGTCAGGATCGCCTGGTTTCTCGCCGACCTGATGCGCTTCTTTCAAGGAGGTAGTGAGAAGAGCCAACTCGATCGGGCCTTTGAGACAGTGACCGGGTACCTGCCCGATCAGACCGAGAGAACCTCGTTCGTCCCGGCATTTGAGCTCCTCCTGGAATGGGACCTGCCGGCATGGGATGGCTATGAGGCTATGAAACGTGAGCTCTACACCATGGTCGAACCGGCGTGGGATCCATTCTTCGAAGACAACGTTTCGATCGACTGGCGACCGGTCACCTGGGGTGGTGTCCGCATCGACGACCGCCCGCTCGGGACCAAGACCCCGTGTATCAACGGTTGTATCCCGGCGCTCGACGACCCGCAGACCGTGCCGGCCTCGGAAGCGACTTGGTATGCCGACAGCGACATTGTTTTCGGGCTTGTCGTTGGCAGCGAAGTACTTGCTTTGCCCCGCAACCAGATGGAGGTGCATGAGATGATGAACCTCAGTCTGGGAGGCCGACGCCTCGGGATCCCGTATTGCACCCTATGCGGGTCGGCACAGGCCTATCTAACGGATTCGGTTCCTGCCGACTTCCCCGAACCCGTGCTGCGGACATCGGGCCTGCTCACCCGTTCCAACAAGGTCATGTACGACCTGGAGACCAAGTCGGTCTTTGACACCTTCACCGGCGAGGCCCTTTCCGGGCCGTTGGGCGAAGCAGGGGTGGTACTCGACCAGGTTTCTGTAGTCGCCTCCACTTGGGGCGATTGGAAAGCGGCGCATCCCGATACCCGGATCATTGCGCGGGATGGGGGAATTGGCCGGACGTACGAGCGCAACCCTCTTGGTGATCGCGACGCCAACGGGCCTATCTTTCCGATAGGTCCCACCGATCCGCGATTACCCGTTCAAGAGGACGTGGTTGGAGTACTTGCCCCAGATGGAACGCCCCTCGCATTCCCGGTAGAGGCGGTCCTGGAGGCAATCGAATCGGGTACCGCTATTTCTTACGACGACCTCGAAGTGGTCAAAGACGGTGATGGCCTGCGGGTGGTAGGCCCTGACGGCGATGTCGGGTCGCATCAGGCGTTCTGGTTTGCCTGGAGTCAGTTCCACCCGACAACCTTGGTCTGGTTGCCAGACGAATAGACCTCGGTCATGCCAGACGATGCCACCTTGACGATGGCTTCGATTCTCCCCTTTACCCCTACCTTTCTGTAGACCTTCTGTAGGCGACGGTGAATCTCCCGATCTGAATACCCACACTCAAATCCGAGTTGGTGAATCGTCTTGCCCGACACCAAACCACGGAGAAGGCTACGTTCGTCGCTCGTGAGATCGGCCGCCAGGCCGGGGTGTGCCCCAGATTCGGTGAGGTCCCGGGCCAGCGTCGCCGACAAGACCGTCTTCCCCATCAAAGCGCCTTCCAGAACAATTGCCACTTCCTCCGGGGTTGCGGTCAGGTCGACCGCTCCAACAGCCCCGGCGTCCAGGCATGCCTTGAGACGCATGCTGTCGAGTCGGTCGACGATCGTGACGACAACGCGATCATGTCCCGTGGCCGTCAGGTCGACGACCAACTTGAGATCATCTGGATTGTGGATACCAAGGAGTAAAACCGCGGATTCATGGCGCTCGATCCACTCCCGCGGTTCGATTGCATCTTCAATCTCGAATTGGCCATGGGAAAGGGCTCCGGCGAGTCCCAAGGTGTAGACGGGTGGTGTGTTGGCGACACCTATTTTTTTTGGCATTGCGATCCTTCAATCGACCCTGCCTGCCCCGTCTCAGCCAGCTTACACCGACCGGTCACGGCCGTGCCGAGGGCAGTCATATACCCGCCAAACTTGTCCGGAAGGTGACCGCTCTGGTCGTTGAGTCCCGGATCAAATTCGGGCATCATCAACGGCGGGGTTCGTGGGGCGTGTTGGGACTAGGGGAGCATCCGCTCCCGAAGAGGGGTAATCGCAATGACACGACGCCGAATTTGGGGCCAGCGAGGAGCAACCGTCCCGATTGTTCTGGTATTGAGTGTGATGTTGGCCACTGCGGCCCTGGCGGCCAATCCCGCCACCGACACCACCACCACCAATCAAGAACTGACAGTTGAAATCGATCTAACACCGGACCCGGGTGCGAACCACTGGCTCGGGGAACCATTACAGGCCAGTGCGTGGGCCATGTTGGGCGAGGGCGACTTCGCCAACATCGTCTACGTGCTCGATGTTTCGGGAAGTATGGAGAATCCCGGATTCAACCCATTTCAAGACATCAACCCGCCGCCCGGGATCGGGGCCGAGGATGACTGCAACGGGGATGGTGTCGCCGGGTCGGCGCTGGATTCCGCCTGTTTTGGTCTGATTGCGTTGAACAACAGCCTGGGAAACGCGGTCAATCTCGACGTCGGAATGGTGGCGTTCGGCGATGGCGCAAAAACCGCAGACATGGATCCCTCGCCCGGGCTTCAGGCATTTACTTCTCCTCCGGATGTTGATAACGATGCAATCGGGGGGGCGGACGTCGACCAGGTGATTCGATCAACCGACACCGAGTTCGGCGGCGCCTCAACCGCCGGAATCGGTCTGTTTACCGCAGATTTCAGCGCAGGATTCGCAGGTAACACAGACTACGACGCCGCACTCAGCGCGATGAACGCTGCGTTTGCGACCGAGCCAGCCTCAGATATCAACAGAGCGGTGTTCATTTCGGATGGAGAGCCAAGCGTATTTACTACGGGCGCTGGTTCGCCGCTCGATGGTGTCGCTCCGGGGACAATCGTCGATACCTATGGGATCGGTTCGATTGCTCCGGGCTCTTGTGCTCCAGGACAACCACTCCGCACGATCTCAGATCAGACCGGTGGGACCTGTACCGAGGTGGCTGACCCCAGCACCCTGAGCACGGTGCTCCCGGCCGCCTTGACCAACATCTCCAGCCTCGACCTCAAGGTCAACGGTATATCGGTTGGAACCACGGTGGGGTCCGAGCCAGTCTCAATGCATGTCAATGACGTTGAGATCGGTGCTGTCCTCGTACCAGGGGCCAATCTGATTGAAGCGACGGCTGTGGCTGAGGATGGGACCACAGTCACCGCTGACGTGATCGTTGAGGTCATCGACATGACTCTCGACCCGTTCCACGCAGTCAACGAGTTGGGTTCCGACAACGGACACACCGTGACCGCCACCCTGCTGGGAAGCCCGGCGCAAGTCGCTGGCCGCACCGTGACGTTTGAAGTCACAGGCCAGAACCCGACTGGTCCCGCCGATGTGGTTACCGATGGGAGTGGAGCGGCCGAGTTCTCCTACACGGTTCCCATCGAGCCTGACAGTCTCGGGTTGGACACCATTTCGGCGACAGTCGACATCGATGGGCATTCGGTCACTTTGGAGGTCACTAAAGAGTGGGTCGACACCACGCCACCGGTGGCGGTGTGCCTGGAGACGACCAATCCTCACGGATCCCATATCCCCAAGGCTCCGGGGAACGGTGGCCAGGGTCAGAACCAAGATGGGTTCTACGAACTCGGGGCGACTGACGACGTCTTCCTAACCGAAGACCTGCAGGTAATCGTGGTAGACACCGGCAGCGGTTGGATATTTGGTCCCTTCTCGGTGGGGACCCGGATCAAGTACACAGAGGCAAACGGCGCAACGCCCAGCATCAAAGCGATGGGTGGGAACAATGGCAATGGCAACGGTGCCGCCGGCGCAGTCGATTGGCATATCAAGGGTAAAGGTGACCTTTCTGTCACCGCAGTTGACGGATCGGGCAACGTGTCTGCTCCTGTCGCCTGTTTGGTTCCTCCGCCACCCAAGTAGTCGCGTCGACAAGTAACGATGAGGGAGAGTCGGTGATCCGACTCTCCCTCTCTCCGCCAGGGAGCCTTTACATTCTCGGTCCCCTATAGGACAAGCTTTTCGCAGCCAGCAAATCCCCGGATCCAGGTGTTGTATGCTCGGCTCGTGCTGGACATTTACGGGGAATCGCGGATGGTCGATGTCGGCGACCTTTCCCTCCTCGTCACCGACAACGGCAATCAGGAGGGTCCCGTCGTTCTGATGGTTCACGGTTGGCCCGATACCGCCTACGTGTGGCGACATCAGGTCTCCTATCTAGTCGAGAGTGGATACCGGGTCCTCGCTCCCGACATGCACGGGCGTGGTCATTCGGATCGGCCGCCCGACCTCACCGGCTACAAGCTTTCCACCACAATCCCCGACCTGGTTGCCGTGCTAGACCACTTCGAGATCGACACCGCCCATGTGGTGGGCCACGACTTCGGTGCCCTGGTGACCTGGGTTCTCGCCATGACGGTCCCGGAAAGGGTGAGGAGCCTCACCACGCTGTCAGTGGGGCATCCCTCCGCTTTCGCCAGCGGAGGCTTGAAACAGATGAGCCGCTCCTGGTACATGCTCCTGTTTCAATTCCAAGGGATTGCCGAGGAGTGGCTGAGACAGAACGATTGGGAGAATTTTCGCCTGTTCGTTGGAAATCACCCCGAGACCGAACGTTGGATCTCGGTGCTGTCCCAGGATGGCGCCTTGGAATCATCGCTTGATTGGTACCGGGCGAACAGTCATCCCGGACGATTGATCAAGCCACCTCGACCCTTCCCCCCGGTGAAAGTTCCGACACAAGGCCTTTGGAGCAGCGGCGATTTCGCCCTCACCGAAATTCAAATGGAAGACTCCGGTCGATTTGTCGACGCCGAATGGCGATACAAGCGACTCGACGGCCTAAGCCACTGGATGCAGTTGGACGATCCGGAAGTCGTCAGCAATCTCTTCCACGAGTGGTTTACGTCGCACTGATCCCTCAACCCTCCACTCAAGGAGGGACGTCGAGTTCCTGCTGGGGGATCGAAAGACAAGCATCGGCGGGGACTTGAGTTTGTACCGTGGACGAGGTGAACTCGCGTACCCGAATCCAGAAGGATCTGATCGAAGCCATGAAAGCCCGTGATCTGGTTGCAACAATGGCGCTGCGGTCGCTTTTGGCAGCCATCGGCAACGCTGAGGCCGTTGATGTGGTCGCCGATCCCAACTCCGGACCCACTGGAGCGTTTGCCGCTGACGTACAGAGAAATGAACTCGACGAGTTTGATGTGGCGAGAATTGTGGAGGCCGAGGTCACTGAGCGACGGGAGGCGATCAGTACCTATCGCCAGGTGGACCGGTTGGACTTGGTCGAAGCGATGGAGGCCGAAATCGAGGTTCTGTCCCGGTACATTCCGGCATGACGAACCGTTGAGAATATTTTGTCGGTGCGGGTGGTTATGTTTACTCCGTGCTCGGTAGCTCTCTGACATGCGTTGACAAGACGCAGATAGATTGTCGGGCCGTCGAATCAATCGTGGAGAAATATGTCGAATGCTGTAGAGGCGAGAGGGCTCGTCAAACATTACAAAGAGGTGGTGGCCCTCGATGGTCTCGACCTCGAAGTACCCGAAGGCACGATTCTCGGTTTGCTCGGCCCTAACGGTGCCGGGAAGACCACTGCGGTTTCTATCCTGACCACACTCCTGGTGCCTGACAGTGGGACAGCGACGGTGGCGGGAGTCGATGTGCTCAAAGATCCAAAAGAAGCGCGCAAGATAATCGGCCTGTCGGGCCAATATGCGGCGGTTGACGAGAACCTCACAGGATTCGAAAATCTCGACATGATCGGCCGTCTCTATCACCTCGGGAGACTGCGGTCTCGAGAACGGTCTCGTGAGCTTCTGGAGCGTTTCGACCTCTCCGATGCCGGCGACCGCCCCGTCAAAACCTACTCGGGCGGTATGCGGCGTCGACTCGACCTCGCCGGTGCCCTGGTGGCCAGGCCTCCCATATTGTTCCTCGACGAGCCCACAACCGGTCTTGATCCGCGGAGCCGGGTTGAGTTGTGGGGGGTCATCAGCGAACTTGTGTCCTCCGGTACGACGTTGCTTCTGACCACCCAGTATCTCGAAGAGGCAGATCGTCTCGCCGACGACATCGTGGTCATCGACCATGGACGCGAAATCGCCCACGGGACGGCGGACGAGCTGAAGACCCAGGTCGGCGGGGAGCGCATCGAGGTCACCCTCGCCGAGGCCGATGAGGTACAACCAGCCAGGTCGATCCTCGCCAAATATGCAGTCGGCGAGATCCAGGTCGACGAGCGCTATCGCCAACTGGTGGTTCCGATCACCGGGGGCGCCGCCGTCCTGACACAAGCTCTCCGAAGCATGGATGAGGGTGGGATCCACGTGCTCGACGTCGGCCTTCGACGCCCCACTCTCGATGATGTTTTCCTCACGTTGACCGGCCACGTCGCCGAACCCGAAGCGGTCGAGGAAGACGACGGGTCCGGCGTGGAACTAGAGGAGTTGAGTCGATGAGCCGTTTGGGTTATGCAATCGCCGACGGTGCTGTCGTAGCGAAGAGGAACATCATAAAAATCAAGCGGGTCCCGGAGGTTCTAGTCTTCGTCCTCCTCTCGCCGATCATGTTCGTGCTGCTGTTTGCCTACGTGCTAGGTGGGTCGATCGAAATCAGGGGGATCTCATATACCGAGTTCCTGATACCGGGGATTCTGGCCCAGACGGTCGTTTTCGGGTCGACGTTTACCGGTGTCGGACTAGCCGACGACATGCAAAAGGGAATCATCAACCGTTTCCGATCACTGCCGATGTCGAGATCCGCAGTGTTAACCGGTCGGACCACATCCGACATCATCTACAACCTCTTGTCGATTGTGGTCATGTCGATCACCGGGCTAATCGTCGGATGGCGGATCAATTCGTCGTTGGGTGAAGCGTTGTTGGGCTTTGTTTTGTTGTTGCTCTTCGCGTACTCATTTTCTTGGG
>JBGTGL010000166.1:0-4383 GCA_041746755.1 Acidimicrobiia bacterium
AGGACTTGACCCGAGTCGTGGTGTGGCGAGGCGAAGGCGAGGGGGACGGGAATGCAGCTTTGGTCGCACGCGGTGCGATGGAGCTCTCCGACATCACAAGGCTGGAGGACATCCTGAAATCGGAATCGAAGCTGGCAAACCAGACATCGCTATTCGAATGATCCCGGCGACGAGTTCCCAAACGGTCGGGACTACTGCTCTAGAAACCTCCCTTCGCCGGGCGCAGTTGTTGCGGGGCGGTTCGGTGGGCGCTCGTGGTGAGCCCCGGTCGTCTAAATTTGGAGCTGGATCATGGAGAACCGATGAGTGAAAAAACGGAGATTGGACCGCCCGGCGTCGAGTTTGACGACCCGCGCTCACAGGGAACGCCGGCAGGTGCCGAGAACTACACGTCCGAAGGACGGCTCAAGAAGAGGTATTACGAGCAGGAGTTGGCCCGACTGCAAGAGGAGCTGGTGAAGCTCCAGTATTGGGTCGTCGAGCAGAATCTCAGAGTCTTGGTCATCTTCGAAGGACGCGGATCGGCCGGAAAAGGTGGCGTCATCAAGCGAATCACCGAGCGGACCAGCCCCCGAATCGTGAAAGTGGTGGCGCTGCCCAAACCAACGGAACGAGAACTCACCCAGTGGTACTTCCAGCGGTACGTAACCCATCTCCCTGCAGCGGGAGAGATCGTGATGTTCGACCGCAGCTGGTACAACCGCTCGAATGTCGAGTGGGTGATGGGGTTTTGTGACGATGAGGAACACCAGGAATTTCTGAGAAGTTGTCCCGAGTTCGAGCGCATGCTGGTGCGGTCCGGGATCAAGGTGCTCAAGTACTGGTTCTCGGTGAGTTGGGACGAACAGCGCCGGAGATTCGAGTCCCGCAACGAAGAGCCCCTGAAACGGTGGAAGCTGTCGGACATGGACCTCGAGGAGCATCGGCTCTACGCGAAGTACTCCCAGTCCAAGGACATCACATTCCAGTACACGGATATCAAGCAAGCCCCGTGGTATGTGGTGCCGTCTGACGACAAACGGACGGCCCGGCTCAATTGCATGAGCCATATCCTCGACCAATTCGAATATGACGATGTGGTTGCCGAGCCTGTTGTGCTGCCCGAGCGGGAGGACATCGCTTATGTCAGGCCACCGATCAGCGAACAGACCTTCGTGCCACAGAGGTATTAGCCGACCTTCTGGCCTTGCTGGGCTCGCAATAAATACTGAGGAGTTTGAGCCCGTAGTTTCGAGGCAACGCCGACCTCCGGCGGTTAGGCTCTAGCTGAGAATTCTCACTCGATTCGGCTGGGGCCGACAAGTCTCATGAAGGGATTGCTTGTATGTGCTGCCTGTTCTCCACGTTGGTCCTGTTCGGCCCTCGTCTCGCCATCCTCGTCTGGGGTCTCATCCAACCGGCACGATGGGAGGCGGCCTTCTCCACCTTCCTATGGCCCCTGGTTGGGTTCCTGATAGCCCCCTGGACGACCCTGATGTATGTCGCGGTGGCACCCCTCGGGGTCACCGGTTTCGACTGGTTCTGGATCGGGCTCGCCATCGCTATGGACATCGCTTCCTGGTCGGGTAGCGCCTGGGGCAACCGCGACCGGATCAAGAGCTACGGGCCACCGGCCGGAACTCCCACCGCGACCGCATAACCACTGGTCAGTCAGGGTCGCCCGGTTGCCGTAGGCTGGCGTGGTGACCCCCAAGATCATCCTCGACGTCGATACCGGCACCGATACGCCGTCGCGTTGATGGTGGCTGCACTGTCGCCTGACATCGAGCTGGTCGGGGCGACCGCATCGCGAACTCCTGGACCTGCCGCCTGCCCGGACGCAGGCTCGCCCCGAGCACGCGGTGGATTGGCTGTGCGATACGTACCGGCCTCCGAGGGAGACATCAACGCTCGTCGCGGTGGGTCCCCTGACCAACCGAGCGATGGCACTGCTCAAAGAACCAAGGATGGCTGAACGGATCCCAGAGATCGTCATCATGGGTGGCGCCCACGAGAGTGGGAACGGTACAGCGTCGGCCTCAGTGGGAAGTTAGACAGTCAGCGGGAAGGCCGTCCTAGTCGCTCGTGGTGGAGCGTTACTCAGGAAGATGTCCCGGAGGTACTAAGGACGCCGCACGCGTGTGGTCGTTCGGGGGTGCGCGACCAATGCGGTCCGGGGGCTGGCATGGGACGTCGATGTCTCCGTTGAGGATTTGCTGCCGGATCATTTCGATCTGAGCACGCGCCCCATCCAGATACCCTCCGCTGTACGAGCTGTCGATGACGCCCTCAGCAAGTCCGACGAGTCGCACCCCAGACTGGAGGGGTGACGGAATCCTTGACGACCCAAGAGAGTGTGACTTCGACCCGGTCTCACTAGTGGGGATCGACACGCCATGCGGCGTGTTCACCGAGGCCGATGCCGCTGTCATCAAGTCGATCTAGGACGGACCGAGAAGCTCGGATGGGGCGTTCTTGTGGTACGGGTTATCCCCTGGCGCTGGAATTCCGCTGACGGCTGAGTTCAAGCCGAGACCGTGAGGAAGACTTTTGAGCTGATCAATTCCGAGGCAACTCCCCAATTCCAACGTAGTCGCTCCAGCGGACGTTCAACCGATTCGGCTGGGGCCGACAAGTCTCATGAAGGGATTGCTTGTATGTGCTGCCTGTTCTCCACATTGGTCCTGTTCGGCCCTCGTCTCGCCATCCTCGTCTGGGGTCTAATCCAACCGGCACGATGGGAGGCGGACCAGAATTGACGCCGCAAAGGGGCTTTATTGCGACTAGCGGACCAACTCCCGAGTAGTCAGGCACAGGTCATCTCCGGTTTGGTTCACATCGTTGTGTCCAACACCGGATTGATTTGTCGTTACTTTCCGAACATTGACTCTTCAGTCGGCGGCGATCACCTGGGTCGGTGGACGTTCGGAGAGTTTGATCCATCCAGGTAGGCCTGCCAGTACCCCGGAGACACGAGATTGCAACATCAACGACCTCTGGGACCTTTTCTGTTTGACGATTTCACGGTACAGCCGTTCACGTGAGGCTTCACCCCGTAGTTCGGATGCACGCCCGGCTCGGGGTGCCATGTTGATATCGGTGTTCTCCCAGCTCATGCAGTCACCTTTCTGATTCGCAGCGGGTCGGTTCTAACTTCTTGAACGGAAGGAGTGCCGTCATCGCTGGGTGATACCAGTTATTTTGCGGTTGGGCGATCCCCCAGAGTTCGAGAAGGAACCGGTTTTCGGTCGGGTGCTGTGTCGGGCCGGGACAAATTCGCTGAACGCACACTAAACGACGACATCTTCCTGCAGACCCTCAGAAAGGCCCGAGAGCGCACCTGAAACGACGGCACTCTGGGACACATTGCTGATAGGGTCGCAACTAGCTACTGAGAGATGGACCTATGAGAAAAACTGGATGGGCATTGCTTGCCACGATCGCAATGCTGTTGGCAACGGTGGCGCCGGCCGCCGCAAAAACCGACAAGGACGACACAGTTCGCTTTGCCACTTTCAACGCATCCCTGAATCGGAATTTCGACGGCCAACTGCAAACTGAGCTGTCGAGCCCCGGCAACGCGCAGGCCGAGGTGATCGCCGAGATCATCCAGCGCAGCATGCCCGACGTGGTATTGATCAACGAGTTTGACTACGACGCGGCGAATATCGCCCTCGACGGTTTCGCCGACAACTATCTCGCAGTCGCTCAGGCTGATGACGTCGAGGGCATCGACTATCCCTACCGATACACCGCCCCGTCGAACACCGGGATTCATTCCGGTTTTGATCTCGATAACAGCGGCACTATCGACCCTGTGGCGGCGCCTTTCAATTTCGTTTACGCCAATGACGCTTTCGGTTTCGGCTGGTTCCCCGGCCAATTTGGTATGGCTATCTATTCGAAATATCCCATCGATTTCGATTCGATCCGGACATTCCAGACCTTCCTGTGGAAGGACATGCCGGGAGCTCTCCTTCCCGATGATCCCGCCACTCCCGAACCAGCCGACTGGTTCACCGATGAAGAGCTCGATGTGGTTCGCCTCTCTTCGAAGAGCCATTGGGACGTTCCGATCCAGATCGGGAAAAAGGCCGTCCACTTTCTGGTGAGTCATCCCACGCCTCCTGTGTTCGACGGTCCTGAAGATCGCAACGGCACCCGGAACTTCGACGAGATCAGGTTCTGGGCTGACTATGTAAGTCCTGGACAATCCGGCTACATCTACGACGACGATGGTCAATCAGGGGGACTGCAACCCGGCCAGATGTTCGTGATCGCTGGAGATCAAAACTCCGATCCTCTCGACGGCGACAGCATTTCCGGCGCCATCCAACAATTGATCGACCACCCACTGGTCAACACCAAGGTGACACCGAGGAGCGATGGCGCTGTTGAGCAGAA
>JBGTGL010000167.1:0-5522 GCA_041746755.1 Acidimicrobiia bacterium
GAAAGTGGTGGTCGTGGTAGGTCATATGAGGTGTGGCGGCATCTTATTGGCGATGATGGTTCGCACGTCTTCATGGATCAGGCCATTGGTGGCCACCACGGCCTTTACCTCGAGTCGTTCGATGGCTCCCGTTTCGTCACTGACCTTTCCGCCCGCCTCCGTGACCAGTAACACTCCGGCGGCGATATCCCACGGCTTGATCCCGTGCTGCCCGCCGTGTTCCCAGTATCCGTCGAACCGTCCGCAAGCCACCCAGGCAAGGTCGAGGGCGGCCGCGCCCAGGCGCCTCATGCCTTGAGAAACTTCGAGTAACGATCCGACTACCTCTAGATATGCTCTGGCATGCTCGCGACGGTCATATGGAAAGCCGGTGGCGAGGAGACTCGACCCGATGTCTGGTGTCGATGAAACCGTGATCGGGGCATCGTTCAGTGTTGAGCCGCGGCCCGCGACTGCCACAAACTCCTCGTCGCGCGGTACGTCGATCACAACCCCAATCGAAGGGTGGCCGTCGGTCCACAAAGCTACCGAAACGGCGTATTGGGGGATGCCATGGACAAAGTTGACGGTGCCATCGAGGGGATCGATGATCCAGACCCGCCCTTCATCCCAGCCTTGTCCTCCGCCTTCTTCTCCAAGGATGGCGTCGTCGGGGAAGTGGGTCTCGATGATTCCCCGAATTGCGTCTTCGGCGCGGTTGTCGACATCGGTGACCGGATCGACGACGCCTTTCATCTCGGTCAAGAATTCCGTGGCGGAGCCATCCCGAACCTCGTCGGCACCGGCCCGAGCCGCCCGGAGCGCTACCCATACGTCACCTTCCCACATGGGGTGACTTTACGGACACGGCGCTAGCAAGGCAGCACTGGGTACCGTGACGCCGTGATTCAGGTTGTTGTCGCCGCGCTCGGCGGGCTGATTGCCGCTCTGGCGTTCCCCCCCTTCGGTCCGGGTGTGCTGGTCGTGCTTGGTGTCGCCCTGCTGCTCTGGTCTTTTCGTACCGCACCGACCCGTTCCGTAGGTACCTGGAGCGGTGTCAGCTCCGGCATCCTCTTTTTCTCGGTGCTGATGTGGTGGTCCACCGAGCTTGGTCTGATCGCACTCATCCCCCTGGTCCTGTTGATGTCGGGCTGGTTTGCTCTTCTGGGATGGTTGGTGACGGGGTATCGGTCAGCGAGGCCGGGTAGTTGGCTGCTCATGGCTGTGGGAGCCTGGTCGCTGATGGAGTTGCTCCGTTATCACTTCCCTTTCAGCGGATTGGAGTGGGGTGGAGCAGGCTATGCGTTGTCCGAATACCACTGGATAAGGCTGGGGGCGCCCCTCGTAGGCACGTCAGGCTGGACGGTACTGGTGGTGGCGGTGGCGGGTGTCCTGATGCTGGCTGTGACTGAACGGGTGTTGAAGTGGTGGACCTGGACGGTTCTTGCTCTCCCTGTTTTGGCGGTTGTCCTGTCCGTTGCTTCGGTCAACTTGTCGAATTCGGGTAGCGAGGCCGATGATGGAGGCCGAGTCACCAAGGCTGCAATCGTGCAGGGTTCGACACCGTGTCCCTTCGAGAAGTGCCCACCAAACGAACGGCTGAATACCTTTGAACAACATCTCGAGTTGACGCAGACCATCGAACCGGGCCAGGTCGATCTGGTGGTTTGGGCCGAAGGATCCACTGGATCGGCCAATGCCGACCCGGTCCTCAACCCGGAGATCGGTGCCTTGATTGGAGCGGAAGCACAACGTATCGGCGCCTGGTTCCTGGTTGGTAGCGATCGGCCCATCAGCGAGACGCAATGGGTCAACGCCAACGTGGTGTTCAATGATCGCGGGGAGTATGTCGGTGAGTACCGCAAGCAACAAGGAGTTCCTTTCGGCGAGTACATCCCCTTTCGACCCTTGTTCGAGTGGATCCCCGACCTCGCCCAGGTTCCCAGAGACATGGTCCCCGGCGATGGCCCGGTCGTTTTCGACTTCCCTGATTTTCCCCTCGGATCCGTTATCTCGTTTGAAGGTTCGTTCGCCCGCTATGCCCGTCAGCACGTCGCTGACGGGGCCCGAGTGATGGTCGTTGCCACCAATGAAGGCTCTTACGGGTACACCTCGGTGTCCGAGCAGCTCATCGGGATGACCCGGATGCGCGCCGCCGAGTTGGGTGTCCCGGTCGTTCATGCCGCCGTCACGGGTAAGTCGGTCTTCATCAACAGCGAAGGCGAGTTCACTTCGGATACTTCGGGGTTAGGCACCGAGGAAGTCATCTTCGGAACGGTTGTGCCGGGTTTGCCCACTTTCTACTCCCGGCTCGGCGACTGGGTGATGTATCTCGCGGTCTTGGGGATCGGTGCCTGGTCGGTGTGGGGGCTGTTAGTTTCAAAGTCTGAAAAGCCTGAAGGAGTAGATGATGTCGGAAGCCCTTGAAAACTTGCTGCACGAAGACCGACTCTTCCCTGTCGACCCTGCGTTTGCCGCCACGTCGAATGCGAAAGCCGGGATACATGATGAGGCTGCGGCAGACCCCCAAGCTTTCTGGCAAAAGCAGGCCCTCGATCGAATCACCTGGTTCAAAGAGCCGTCGCAGGTCCTCGATGATTCCAATCCACCCTTCTTCAAGTGGTTCGCCGACGGTGAGTTGAATCTCTCCTACAACTGCCTCGATCGTCATCTGGAAGACCATGGCGGCCAGGTTGCCTACCACTGGGTTGGAGAGCCGGGCGACACCAGAACACTGACCTTTCAAGAACTCGCCGACGAAGTGGGACGTTTCGCCAATGGCCTAAAGGGACTCGGTTTGGAGAAAGGCGACCGGGTCGCCATCTACATGGGGATGATCCCCGAGCTTCCTATCGCAATGCTGGCTTGTGCCCGACTTGGTCTGGTCCATTCCGTGGTATTTGGTGGGTTCTCCGCCGATGCGCTCTCGAGCAGGATTCTCGATGCCGAAGCGCGCATCGTCATCACCCAGGATGGTGCTTGGCGGGGCGGAAAAGTAGTGCCGCTCAAGGTAAATGCCGATGCAGCCTTGCTGTCCACGCCCGACGTGGAGAAGGTAATCGTGGTCAATCGGACCGACCATGATGTCGACATGATCGATGGCCGCGATGTCTGGTGGCACGATCTAGTCGATGGACAGGATGCGGGGTGCGACCCGGTCGTTCTCAACGCAGAAGACCCGTTGTACATCCTCTATACCTCGGGGACGACCGGCAAGCCGAAGGGCATCGTTCACACGCAGGGCGGCTATCTCACCGGGATCACCACGACGCACTCATATGTCTTCGACATCAAGCCCGACTCCGACGTCTATTGGTGCGCCGCCGACATCGGTTGGGTGACCGGCCACAGCTATATCGTCTACGGGCCGCTGGCAAACCGGACAACCGGCGTCATGTATGAGGGCGCTCCCAACTTCCCTGATTTCGATCGGCTCTGGCAGGTCATCGACGATTACGGCGTCACCATTTTCTATACCGCCCCCACCGCCATCCGGGCATTCATGAAATGGGGTGACGAGCACGTTGCCAAACACGAGATGTCGTCGCTTCGACTGCTGGGAACTGTCGGGGAACCCATCAATCCCGAAGCGTGGGTTTGGTACCACGAGAATGTTGGCCGGGGAAGATGCCCCGTCGTTGACACCTGGTGGCAGACCGAGACCGGGGGGATCATGATCACACCGCTTCCGGGAGCGGTAGCGACTAAACCGGGTTCGGCCACAATCCCATTTCCCGGGATCAGCGCCGATGTCGTCGACGAAGACGGCAATTCGGTCCCATTCGGAGGCGGAGGTTTCCTCACCATCACCAAGCCGTGGCCCTCGATGGCGCGGACTATCTACGGTGACGACGACCGATACGTCGACACCTATTGGTCCCGTTTTCCCGGTAGGTACTTTCCTGGAGATGGCTGCAAACGAGACGAGGATGGGTACTACTGGTTACTGGGAAGGGTCGACGACATCATGCTGGTCTCCGGCCACAACATCTCCACCACCGAGGTGGAGTCGGCGTTGGTGAGCCACCCTGCTGTTGCCGAAGCTGCAGTGGTCGGCCGTAAAGACGAACTGACCGGCCAGGCGATTGCAGCATTTGTCACCCTTCGCGGGTCGGTCGAAGGCACCGAAGAATTATTGGCGGAGTTGCGGGAGCATGTTTCCAACACACTGGGCCCGATCGGCAAACCAAAGTCGATCGTGTTCACCAACGATCTCCCCAAGACAAGATCGGGCAAGATCATGCGACGTCTCCTCAAAGACATTTCCGAACACCGACAACTGGGTGATGTCACCACTCTCGCCAACGAAGACGTCGTCAACGATATTGCCGCGCGATCCGCGACGTCAAGCGAGGACTGACCATTCCAGAGTAAGCGAATAGACCAACGCGGACACTCATATTGTCAGAAAGGCAAAAGTGTCCAAGGAATCAGATCGAATTCAACAAAGCGCTGATCAAGAACGGTTTGACCGCTTGTTCGACAACTTTCACCAGGACATCTACCGCTACTGCGTTCGGCGGCTGGATAGATTTGATGCCGAAGATGCGACGGCAGAGGTGTTCGCCGTGGCGTGGCGTCGGATCAACGACATGCCCGATAGTGAAGCCACCCGGGCCTGGCTATTCGGTGTCGCATACCGGGTCGTGGGAAACCAGTTCCGCGGGGCGCGCCGAAGGAGGCGCCTTTCGAGGCGAATTGCTGCGGAACCCACCGCAGGACCGCTTCAAACGAATGATTCCCACCTTACGACAGACCGGCTCCTCGAAGCACTTTCGTCCCTGAACTATGACGAAGCCGAATTGTTGCGTCTTTCCGTCTGGGACGGGCTCTCCCGCAAAGAGATTGCACAGGTCTTGAAACTGAAAGAAAACGCAGTCGACCAGCGTCTTCATCGTGCCCGAGTCCGACTGAGATCGAAGTTCGAGAGCCTGGCACCGACTATTGAGCCTGAGGAGGCTTCCGCATGATTGAACTATTTGAAGCCGTCGACCCGGCCAGGAACGCAGAGGCAGATTCCCTTGAGTTGCGCTCTCTCGTCGATGAGAAGGTTGGACTCTCCACGCGCATGGCGCCCGGGGCGGATTCCTGGTGGAAGGCATGGTCAGTTGCTGCTGCTGCCATAGCTGTTGTGGCAATTGTCGCATTGCCATTCGTTATTGCACCCGATCCCGAGTTTCTCCCTGAACCCGACGCCACCCTTTTGGTCGGAAGTGCCGGAATAGACCAAGTGGTCCAGCTTGAGTCTGGCGGCATTCAAACCATGGATGAAGATGGAGAGACCATTTGGGTCATGTCTGCACTGCCACGAAAGCTCCAGAAAGTATCAGTGGCTACTGGCCATATCGACGGCTCCTTTGAGATCGATGGACATGTCGAGGGAGTGGTGGTCGGCGGGTCCCACGTCTGGCTCAGTAGCTACGACCACGGCGGTGAGATACTTCGGTTCGACCCCGATCGTGAACAGGTTGATCTCGCTTTCTCAATTGACGGCCCACCGGGCGGCGCAGCCTGGTTCGGAGAGCGGCTCTGGGTGAGCAATC
>JBGTGL010000168.1:0-14077 GCA_041746755.1 Acidimicrobiia bacterium
TGAGTTGGTGAGAACCGGCCCCTTCCCCGCAAAGCGGGTAAGGAACAAGAAGGCGGCTTCGCGTTTTTATTCCTCCCCCGGAGGAACGAGGGGGGAGGTGCCGAGACCGCTTTGGGTCGAGGCGGAGGGGGACCGTTCCCGCGTGTAGAGCTTGAGTTGGTGGGTGCCGGCCCCATCCGTCTCCGCCTCGTTCCTCGGCGGAGCCACCTTCCCCGCAAGCGGGTAAGGAACAAGAACGCTCCCTTGCCGATTCCTACTCCTCCCTGGAGGCGGAGCTTGCGGAGCTGTACGGGGGGGTGCCGAGACCGCTTTGGGCCGAGGCGGAGGGGGCCCGAAAGCCACGCGCGTAAACCTTGAGCTGGTGGGTACCGGCCCCATCCGTCTCCGCCTCGTTCCTCGACGGAGCCACCTTTCCCCGCAAAGCGGGTAAGGAACAAGAGCGCGCCCTTGCGGATCCGGGGAAGGATCAAGAATTCTGGCTACTCCGGGGGAGGAACGACTAAGGCGGCGTGGTCGTCGGTGGGGTGCTGGTCGTCGTCGATGAGGTCGTGGTTGGCGGCGGTTCGAACTTGCCCAGGGTGACCGTGACCACATCGCCCGGGAAGAGCGTGGTCCCTTGAGTCGGGAACTGCGAAACCACCCTCCCATCCTGACCCGGGTCTACTACTGGTTGTGTAGCGTTCGAAGTAGCCATTACCAGTCCGAGGCTTTCCAACTGAGCTTGCGCTTGCGATGGAGTCAACCCGGTGAGGTTGGGCACTGTGACGGGCCTTGGGCCCTGGGAAACAACGAGGAGAACGGTCTCACCGGTCTCGGCTTCCGTCCCGGCCACAGGATCGCTACTGATAACGAATCCGTTGGCAACTTCGCTGGAGAACTCGTCATTCACCGTGACCAAAAGCCCCAGGTCGCGCAACGCCGCCGTCGCGTCCCTCTCCGACATGTCAACCACATCGGGGACCACAACGATTTCGGGTCCGGTGGAAACCACCAGATTCACCGAAGTCCCCGCACCGACTGATACCCCCTGTCCGGGATTCTGCTCGATGACAACACCTGCAGCCCTCTCGGCGTCCGGGCGTTCATCAACGTCACCGACCACGAGATTGGCCGATTCGATCAGGATCCTGGCGTTGTCCAGAGTCTGTCCAACCAGCGGAGGTACTTGAACCTCCTCGATACCGGTCGAGACAAACACGTCGACGAGCGAACCTTTTTCCGCCTCGAAACCCGGCAGTGGGTTGGTACGAATCACCAGCCCCACCTCGACTTCGGCTGACGGCTCCGGAATTACGTTCACCCTGAAGCCATCGAGTTGGAGACGGTCAAGGGCTTCTTGTTGTGTTAGCCCGCTGACGTCGGTTATCTCAATGAGCTCGCCTTCGCCATCGTTTCCATTGGCGCTCTGGAAAAGAATGAAGAACAGAACCACGAGAGTGATCAGCAAACCGAAGGCAGTGAGAATGAAGGGAAGCTGTGATCGCGGCTCGTCCTCGATTTGGCGGTAAACCTCGTCGGGCGGCACCGTCGCCGGGGGTGCCGCGGTCATTACTCTCGTGGCGTCGTGGCCGGCCGCCACAGCTGCACCGGCTGCCACAGGGACTAAGGCCGCGCCGACGGCTTCTCCACGAAGGACGCTGAGGAGGTCAGACCGCATCTCATCGGCGGTTTGGTAACGGGCCGACGGGTCTTTTCGCATCGCCTTGGTGACTACGTTGCTGAGAGATTCGCCGATATCTGGGTTGAGCGAAGCGGCCAGCGGAGCCTCCGTGGACACGTGCTGGAACGCCACGGACATCGGGGAGTCGCCAGTGAACGGAGGGCGCCCCGTGAGCATTTCGTACAACACGATTCCCAACGAATAGATGTCGGAACGGGCGTCTGCGGGGTGGCCCTGCGCTTGCTCCGGGCTGAAATAGGTGGCCGTCCCGATGACAGCGCCGGTGCGTGTCAATTCCTGACTGTCGTCCCAGGCTCTGGCGATGCCGAAGTCGGTGACCTTTACGGTGCCATCCTTGGCAAGGAGAATGTTCCCTGGCTTGACGTCGCGGTGGACCAAACCGGCCTGGTGGGCCACCGAGAGCGCAGCCGCAGTCTCAGCAGCGATCTCGTTAGCGCGACGGGGGAGTAGCGCTCCTTCGGACTTCAATACGTCCCGGAGTGACCGACCGTCGATCAGCTCCATGACGATGAAGTACGTGCCTTCAGCCTGACCCCAGTCGTAAATGCCGACGATGTTGGGATGGCTCAGATTGGCCGCGGCCTGTGCTTCCCGGCGGAACCGCTTGACGAATGCCTCATCGGCCGAGAACTGGGAGTGGAGAACCTTGATTGCGACGCGCCGATTGAGGAGGGTGTCCTGACCCTCGTATACATCGGCCATCCCACCCCGTGCCAGGTGGGACGTGACGTGGTATCTCTCAGTTAGTGCTTTGGGAGTGTCCATGGGCGAATTGCGAAGTCTAGGAAGGATCGATTCCAATTCATTGTTCACCCCGCAACCAGAATTGGAACAGTTCTGCGGCGATCGGCGCGGCAGCACCACCTCCGGTTGCTGATTCGCCGAGGTCGGGGCCACCTTCCAAGAACACCGCCAGAGCGATCGTGGGGTTTTCAACAGGTGCAAACCCGATGAACCATGGGTTGGGGAACTCGCCAGCTCCCTGCGAGGTACCTGTCTTACCGGCAACTCTGATCCCGGGTACCGCGGCGTTGCGGCCCGTACCCTCGGTCACCACCCTTTCCATCATTTGAGAGAGAATCGATGAAGTGGCCGATGTCATCGCACCGCCCAAGGAACTGGGCTGGAATTCCTCGACAGTGAGACCATCCGAATCAAAGACACGTGACACCAGATAGGGCGAGAACACTTCGCCGCCATTGGCGACTGCTGCAGCAACCATCGCCATATGTAACGGCGCGGCCCTCACATCTCGTTCCCCGATTCCGCTCTGCCCCAAGGCAGCGGGATCGTTTTCCAGCGCATTAGTTGGGAATATCGCTCGGGGGATTGTCCAGTCGAATGGAAGGTCTGTGTTGAAACCCAACGCATCGGCGGTGATTCCAAGATTGGTAGCTCCGACCCGAATGGCAAGGTCGGCGAAGGTCGTGTTGCACGACACAACAAAAGCTCGGAGCAAGGTGATCGAAACACCGTCGTTGCAGTCGCCACCGCCGAAGTTTGCGATCGTTGCATCCGACTCAGGAAGGTCGAACTCAACAGGGTCGGGAAACTCGGTTTCGGGGCCGGCAATTCCGGTGTCAATGGCAGCAGCGGTCACGACCGCTTTGAACGTCGAGCCAGGGGCGAACAGTTCTCGAGTTGCTCGATCACTCAGCGGCGACTGCGGATCGGCGAGAAGCTCGTTCCATACCGCGTCGGCGTCGTCCCCCGTTAGCGGCTCGGGGTTGTAGGAAGGCGACGAGACAGACGTGAGAATCGCTCCGGTCCTTGGATCGAGGGCAACGACCGCCCCGCGTCGACCTCCGAGAGCTGCATAGGCCGCCGCTTGGAGGTCGGCGTCGAGTGTGACTTCGACACTTCGCGGCCTGAGGTCGCGGCCGAGGATGACTGCAACCAGGTCGCTGATGGTGAGGTCGCGTCGGGAGCGTAGGTCATCGCTGTACGCCGCCTCGAGGTTGGTGTTTCCCAACAGGAAAGAGGAGTAGCCAACTGTGTGGGCGAACACCGGGCCGCCCGGATACACGCGGACGAAATTGCGGGGATCGGCTGGATCGGAGACCGACTCGGCAAGAATGTCACCCGCAGCGGTGACGATCAGGCCGCGTTCTTTGCCCCTCTCGCTCAGGGCGGGGCGGGCGTTTCTCGGGTCGTTCTTCAGGTCGTCGGCGCGGATTACCTGATACCAGGTGACCGCACCGAGCAGGGCGAAAATCGCGGCAAACATGCCGAGTGCCAGCCGTCGGATCGGACCGTTCACTTCGCTTCCTCGTGGCTAATCCGGAGCAGGAGAGCGATCAACACGAGGTTTCCAACCAGCGCCGACCCGCCGTACGACATGAATGGCAATGTAATTCCGGTGAGGGGAACCAGTCGGAGCACTCCTCCGATGATCAGAAACGTCTGGACTCCAAGGACAAAACTTAGCCCTGCTGCGAGCAGCTTGCGGAAGGTGTCCCTGCTTCTGAAGGCGATGCCGAGGCCAACTGCGATTACCAGGGCGTAGAGAGCGAGGACTGCAATTGTTCCGGCGAAACCTAATTCCTCCCCGACCGCGGCGAAAATGAAGTCTGTCTCTGCGTTCGGAATCAGATCCGGGCGACCAAGACCTGGCCCGGCGCCGGTCAACGACCCACTTCCAAGGGCAAACAGGCCTTGGGAAATCTGATAGCCAGCATCTTCGAAGTTCTCGAAGGGCTGTAGCCAGGCGGCAACCCGTCGCTGCACGTGGTCAAAAGCGTAAAACCCCGCCACCCCGGCCAGGACGGTCAGGAAACCCCCTGTCACCAAGTATCCAGTGGCACCGGTCGTGGCGTAGAGGAGCAGTACAAAGCTGGCAAAAAGGAGCAGCGATGCCCCGAGGTCGCGCTGCGAAATCAATATCAAAACGCTCAGGCCCCATGTGAGTAGCAAAGGAACTAGTTGTCGGGGTTCAGGGAACTGAAACGGCCCCACTTTACGGTGGGCCTGGCGGAGGGCGTGCTGGTGGTCGGCCAGATAGGCAGCTACGAAAATGACCAGCCCGAGCTTGGCCAGCTCGGCGGGCTGGAACTGCAGAGAAGTGATCTCGAGGTCGAGAACGATCCAGAGGCGCGACCCGTTTACTTCCAGGCCGCGGAGGGGAAGCGCCCAATCCTGGGGAAGGTTGGGTAGAAGTAGCAAGATCATCGAGAGCAACAGAATCGTGTATCGGTAGCGCCGCAAAATCTCTGTGGTCCCCTTGCTCAGGAGCCAGAGCACGAGGGCGGCCGCTGCTGCACCGATCAGAAGCCACCAACGCTGCAATGCGGCTCGAGCCGGGTCGAGTCGGTAGATCTCGAGAAAGCCGATAGCCGAAAGAGCGGCGACAGGGGCTATCAGCAGTGAACTCGAGCGAGGGGCCCACGCCCTGGCAGCGAGATAAAGCCCTCCAAATGCGATTACAAAGATGAGAAAGGTGAGCCCGCTCTGGGCGTCGAGAGTCCCTGAATTGGCCAGGTTGACCAAAGTCACGCCGAAGGCGGCGAGCACTGAGGCAGCAAGAATGGTCGCTCCCTCGGTGCGTCGGGTCATGGCTATTGGTCGAGGGCGTCGGCGACAATCACTGTGATGTTGTCCTGGCCGCCGGCCTCGTTGGCCAGTTCAATTAGTTTCCAGGCAGCATCGGCGGCATTCCCATTTCCGAGTCCCTCGCTGATTTTTTTGTCGTCGACCATGGAGTTGAGGCCGTCAGAACAAATTAGGATTCGGTCGCCCGGTTCGAGGTCAATGATCATTTCGTCGACATTGACGAACCTGGTAAGCCCGAGACAACGCGTGATCATGTGTCGTTGCGGATGGTTGGCCGCCTCGTCGGGCGTCAGTTTGCCCGATGCCACATATTCGGCCATCACGGTGTGGTCTTGCGTCACCTGAGTTAGCTCGCCGCCGCGGAGCATGTAGGCGCGGCTATCTCCGACGTGGGCGAAGTGAGCAGTATCGCCGTCGCCTTTTAGCTCCACCATTGTCATCGTGGTGCCCATCCCCTCCAGGTCGGGTTGGCGTCCCACTTCTTCCCTGATGGCGCGGTTGCCCGCCGCCACCCGGTCGGCCGGTGCGAGGTCAGTGCTGGCGGCGGCGTTAACTGCAAGGCGGGAAGCAACCTCTCCGGCAACATGGCCCCCCATCCCGTCGGCCACCATCAAGGTGACGGTTTCCGATGTCTGTCCGTCGTCGGTGGGGAAGAGGGAATCTTCGTTGATCTCCCTCACCATTCCCTGATGGGTGGCAGTTGCCCAGATGAATTTCATCGCACTTCCATCACTGTCTTCCCAACCTGGACCGAGTCTCCGCGGCGAAGCGTGGTGGGAGCGGTCACTCTTCTCCCGTTTACGTATGTGCCGTTGGTGCTCCCCAGGTCGTGGAGAACCAGGCCGTTTTCTTGGGCGACCAGGCGCATATGGAATTCAGAAGCGTAGGGGTCATCAAGCAATACGTCAGCTTCGCTCGACCTGCCTAACACCCGGGAGTCGGCTACCTCGACTTCCATTCCCTGCTGGGTTTCTGAGCGGACCATGAGCAGGCTGGAGCCCTGCTTCCGCTCCCTTTTGAGGGAAATGCCGAGGTGGCTGCCGATGGCACGGGCTACCTGCCATACGAACAGGTATACGAGCCCGAGGAAGATGATTCTGAGGAGGGCCAGGATGATGTCAGGCATCGACCACCTCAATAAAACGGAAGGAGTGTTCACCCAATTGAATATTGCTCCCAGTATCCACTGTTTGCGGCACCGACGTCACCGGGACGCCGTCGACAAGAGTTCCGTTTGAAGATCCGAGGTCGCTTACCCGCACCGATCCCTCCGACCTCCACAGTAGGGCGTGATTGCGACTGATGTCATCGAAAGGCAGAACGACGTCCGCCTCGGTAGTCCGACCGATGATCGCCCGATTTGGGCGTATCTGAAATGTGCCGTCGGTACCTGCCAGGCGCGACCATGGCCGTTCCTCGCCGGGGACGATCTCGAGATGACATAGGAATTGACCGGCGACGACGCTTTCGTCGATCTTGACCGTGACGTGGGGTGGACCCACCAGTCGGAGCCCCGACTCAATGACATAGTCGGAGAAGCCGTCCGTCAGCGATGTTGCCAATTCAGGCGTTGCTTCCGTGATGTCTTTGGGGTGGAAGGTGAGTGTGATGTAGTTCGCCGTTGCCGGTCCGGAGGCATGTTCGAACCGGGCGAGGTCTGCTTCCCGAGCAACCCGGGCAGCGATTTCAGAAGGGTGGAGCTTCCCGGAGAAGACACGTCCGAAGACGCCTTCTAAGAGGCGTTCCAGTTTCCGTTCCAACCCTCGGGCCACGTTCATCGTCATCAGGTTACGGTTCCTCCGGCCAACATCGTCAACTACCGCAACGAGTTGGCTGGCAGTATTCTTTTGGCTCACCACGGGCGAGTGGCGGAATTGGCAGACGCGCAGGATTCAGGTTCCTGTGTCCGAAAGGATGTGGGGGTTCGAGTCCCCCCTCGCCCACACTCCTTCTCCAGCCGGACTTCGTCGGGATTATCCTCCGCATCACTCCGGAGACTCGATGCCCCCGAGCTACCGTCACATCACCTGTGCCCGACTTATCGCCCCTTCTCTGGATACTGGCGTTAGTGGTCACGGCGGGTGCGGCATCGATTCAAGGCCTGGTCGGTGTCGGTTACGGAATGGTTGCGGTGCCGGTCCTCGCGCTGATAAGTCCGCAGCTGGCTCCGGTTCCACAACTCCTCACAGTGATTCCACTGACCGTCTTGATGGCCTGGGGTGAATGGTCCGACATTGACTTTCGGGGAGTCGGGTGGCTGCTTGGAGGCAGAGTTCCCGGAGCCGCCATCGGCGTAGCGCTCCTGGCCGTTGCATCGCAGAGATTCCTCGACCTCTTTCATTGGCGTGATCGTCCTTCTCGCTGTTTCTCGTTCTGGCTCGTGGGTTTGCGGTTCGGATAACCCCACTCTCTCAGTTCGGTGCCGGTGTTGCCTCGGGGACTACCAGCATGGTTGCGTCGATCGGTGGACCACCTACGGCGCTGCTCTATTCGGGAGAGAAGGCAGCCACCATACGTTCGACCCTTGCCGCGGTGTTCACAATCGGAGTCCTGTTCACTATCACCGTTCGATTGCTCACGGGGAATATCTCTGAGTCCGACCTTTCAGTATCTTTGGTCCTGCTGCCGGCAGTGATACTCGGATGGTTTGTATCCAAGGGAGTGAAAGATCGAGTCCCTCAGGACAAGGTCAAGAACGGTGTCCTGGTGGTTGCTGCTGCCGCCGCAATCGGTCTCATCATCCGGGCAGTTTCCGGGTAGTTCGGTTACACCTCGAAATCGGGTCGGGTTTACCCTGACCTCGACATGGTCTTCGATCCTCCTCGCCAGAAACGGCGGTTTCTTCGGTGGCTCGTTCCGATCGCACTGGTAATCGCTGCGCTGTTAGGTCTGGCAGCGCAAGGGGCAGGCAGCGCCGCCAGGGAGGAGATCGACTATCTCAACGAGCTCTCTTCCCAGGTATCCGACCTAGCCGTGGATGGCGATGCTCTGCGCGACGTTGTGTCCCGTCTTTCCAGGATCCAGCGCTCGGAATGGGAGACGGTGATCGAAAATCTCGAGACCGACATCGCAAGGGGGCTCGAGTTCGTAGAACGCGAACCTCCCTCCAATGAATTGCTCGCGGTGCAGGCGCTATACCGGGTGGCCCTGGAACAGTGGGGAGCTGGAGTTGCTGGCTTCGGAACAGGCGTTCTCACCGCTGCTGACAATCCATTGGAAACTGCCGCTACCGACACTATTGCCAACTCGCTTGTTGCGCTCCGTTCTGGTGACGAATTGTTCGCCCAGGTGCAGGCGGAAATCGACCGTCCCGAGGTTCCTGATCCGGTTAACCCGTTGCGTGTCGTGGTGTTGTCCCCAGCTGAGGGCGAGGCCATCGCTCTTGCCGCTGCCTACACCGAGGCCGCAAGGAGCCCGAACAATGGCCTTGCTCTCCGTCCCGGGCTCGCCGCCGCGATGATCGTTGCCGATCCAGAGTGGCAGCTCAATCCAGAAAACCAGGTGGTGATGCCTTCCACTGACCAGGTCAAATTCTCCGTTGTTGTCTCCAACGTTGGCAATCTGATCTCCGGGGAAGAGCCGATCGTTCTAATCCT
This sequence comes from Acidimicrobiia bacterium, assembly GCA_041746755.1. Taxonomy (GTDB): domain Bacteria; phylum Actinomycetota; class Acidimicrobiia; order Spongiisociales; family ZC4RG35; genus MA-ANB-1. The sequence goes on from JBGTGL010000168.1 coordinate 8,827, forward strand.
GACCGGGGCAAGCGAACCCCTTGAGTTGACGATGACGATTCCCCCTCTCAATCCGGGTGCACAGATCACTATCGAATTCGAGTCGATTCCGGTGGCGTCCGGTGAATTGTATGAAGTTACTGCAGAGATCAGGGTGGTTGGTCCCGATACCGACCTCGTAGACAATGTGCTTCAGGTGACGTTCATGGTGAACAGCGAATGAAGACTTCCCGCATAGTTACCATCGCACCCTCATGATCGACCCCAGACTCCTTCGAGACGATCCCGACGTGATTAGGGAATCGCTCCGGCGCCGAGGCTATACCCTCGACCTCGATGCTCTTGTCGCATTGGACCAAACCGTTCGGACCCGGCGACAGGAGGCCGAAGCGCTTCGGGCGACGCAGCGAGAGGCCGGGAAAGAGATCGCAGGCCTTACCGGCGACGACAAACAACGAGCTATTGACGGCGTGGCCGATCTCGCCGAAAGGGTAAAGAGGGCTTCGGCCGAGGTCGATGAACTGGCTGCAGAACTGGAAAGAAACCTACTCGACGTACCCAACCTGGTAGCTGTGGACGCAGCCGACGGCTACACCGATGCCGACAATTTGGAGTTGAAACGGGTGGGCGATGCCGCCACTGAGGGAGCGGATCACGCACACTTGGGGGAGTCTCTCGGCATAATCGACACCGAACGCGGTGCCAAGGTATCGGGAAGCCGATTCGGTTATCTGAAGGGGAAGGGCGCCCTTCTCGAGTTCAGCTTGGTGCGCTGGGCGATGGACAACCTCGTCGAGGCCGGGTTTACCCCGATGGTGCCGCCGGTCCTGGTCCGAGAGCACGCCCTCGAAGGCACCGGGTTTTTCCCCGAAGCGAGGGAACAGGTCTATGAAATACCGAAAGACGAACTGTTTCTCGTGGGCACGGCAGAAGTTCCGCTGGCCGCCTACCACGGAGATGAGATCTTTGAGTCCGACGAGCTTCCGATTCGCTACGCCGGATTCTCAACCTGTTTTCGTCGCGAGGCCGGCACGTATGGAAAAGACACCTCCGGGATATTCCGGGTCCATCAGTTCGACAAGGTCGAGATGTTTGTTTTTGTCGATCCCGAATCGTCAGGTGATGAGCACGATCGATTACTCGAGGTCGAAGAGGGCCTGGTGCGTCAGTTGGAGCTGCCCTATCGGGTGGTGAATGTTGCCGCAGGAGATCTCGGAGCGTCTGCGGTTAAGAAGTATGACATCGAGGCCTGGTTTCCCGGGGAACAGAACTACCGCGAGATCACTTCGTGTTCCAATACCACCGATTATCAGGCGCGGCGCCTCAAGATTCGAATGCGCTCAGAAGGCGGGAACCAGATCGTCCATACCCTCAACGGGACGGCATGTGCAGTGGGGCGTACCATCCTCGCCATCCTGGAGAACCACCAGCAGCCCGATGGCTCCGTCATGATCCCCGAGGCGCTAAGACGCTACACCGGGTTCGATTCGATAGGTCCGTGAGCGAAACATCCGATCCGATCTTTGCCCGGATCGCCGCACGATACGATCGGATCAATCGGATCCTGTCTTTCGGTCAGGAGAGGAATTGGCGTGCCCGGGGAGTCGCCATGCTTGCTCCAGGCGTCGTGCTCGATCTCGGCGCAGGCACCGGCGACACAGATTTCGGGAGTCGACGAGTCATCGGTCTCGATCCCGTTATCGAGATGCTCTCGCTGAGTCCGGTCAAGGCACGCGTGGTGGCGGTCGGAGAGACTCTCCCGCTGGGCGATTCCGCCGTGGACGGCGTATTCAGTGCGTTTGTCTTCCGCAATCTGTCGTCGGTTCCCGAGACGCTCGAGGAGATCGCCCGGGTCTTGAAACCCGGGAAGGCGGCGGTCGTGGTCGATCTAACCCGGCCCAAGAACCCATTTCTCCGGCTGCTTCACAGGCTAGGTACGGCCATCACTTTGCCGCTGGTTGGGTTGTTTTTTGCCGGTTCTCCAGGTGAATACTGGTACCTGCACAAGTCTCTCGACTTATTGCCACCCCCGGAGTATCTGTTTACGGGAACCAGGCTCGAGGTCGAGGAGGTCTGGCGGATGGGTCTTTTCGGCTTCGTCTACGGGGCCCGCCTCCGCAAACTGAGTTAAGCGTTTCGATTTGGGCTCCAATGGGTAGGATTGAGGGTCCAACCAAAGGAATTATCCATGTCCAAGACAGAAAGACTCCTCACCGACGGAAGACGTCAACTAGGCCGTTTCTCCCGATGGTTGGGTGACCGGCTTGAAGACGCCCCCGAATTGGATGAGGTCAGAGATTTCGCCAGCCAGAAATCACGGCAAGCCGTAGAGGCGACTCGGGATCGGGTTGAAGAGGTCGGAAAGTGGCTCGGTGACCTCGCAGTTGAAATGAACGTTATCGAACCTCCCAAGAAGCGGAAGACGGAGGCGGCTGCCGCTGGAGTAGCGGTTGTAGCGGTGGCGGCTGTTGGCTGGTACCTCTTCAGTCCCAAGGCCGGCAAAGCGCGGCGTCGTCGTATCCGCAACTACCTCTCGGGTTTCGGGGATCGGATCGCCAGCAGGATTGACGACGCAGACGTGATTGTGGACAGCGACGGCGACCTGAAGGTCGTTTCGGAAAAGCAGGTTTCCGGTTTTGAGGGCGTAAAACTCAACGGCTAGAGAGTCCCGACACAGGGACGCCCGAGCAAACATAAGATCGCATGACCTCCGTTGCTTCTACGCGCTCCCGGCATCTATCAAGTTCACCCCGATTTCACTTGCCAGGCCGGCGTGGCTGGCTAATCGGCCTCGCTCTCCTGCTCGGTGTAATTGTGACGCTGGGATTCAGGGGGCTGGGAATACCCGATCCCGAAGGGCCTTATGCCGTTGGTCGTTACAAGGCAGCTGTTGTTGACCCCGCTCGGCTCGAGGCGCATAACGACAGTGGTCGCCTCAATCGCGTCGTGCCTCTGGAAGTGTGGTATCCCGCCGAGGTAGGAACCGGTTCGCGCGCCAACTACATACCGGACCTCGAGCTAATTTCCAACGACCTTGCTGAGGCTGGAGGTTTGAGTCCCCTCGTCGTTTGGTCTCTTGGATTGGTGCGGAGCAGCGCTCTTACCGGCGCGATTCCGATCGAATCTGACGGTCTTCCTTTGTTGGTTTTCTCACCAGGCAATCAGACCAATGTTTCCTTCTACGCCGCCCTCGCCGAGGATCTAGCGTCGAGGGGCTACTTAGTAGTCGGAGTTGATCATCCCTACCAGGTAGCTGCGGTCCTTTTACCCGACGGCACCGTGGCAAGATACGACTTCTCCATGGACACGCTTCCCGCCCGCGAAGGAGTCGACGCAAAGGTAGAGGAGAGGGTTGCTGACATTGAACTGGTTGTGGACGAACTCCTATCAGACCCAGACGATGCTCTCCGAGTTGCTATCGACTCCACTCGTATTGGCGTTCTCGGGCATTCGCTTGGTGGTCTGGCCGCTGCCGAGGTTTGCCGCTCTGATGATCGCATCGTTGCATGCCTGAACATCGATGGTCAGGGAGAAGGCGGTCCATTTGGCACCAACCTCGAGGACAGCGGCTTCGCAGATCCTTTCATGTTTCTGACAAAAGAGTCCGAGATCCATCCTGAAATCGCAGCTCGGTTTGAAGCTGCTGGAACCGGGTCAAGCCGGGTGGTGGTCCCTGCGGCAGATCACGGCGACTTTGCCGACGGGGGTCTCTTTGCCTCGGCATTTAATCCGTTTGATTCAACGGCGTCGGATGTGATCCAGGTCACCAGGGGCTTTATAGCCTCATTCTTTTCTCAAGCTATGGAGTCGGTTGAGGATTGGAGGTTTGACGATATTGATGCTCCGACGGATGTGTTCGTAAACGTATTCCCCCTCGGCACTCGTCCGTCAATACCTGTTCTCGACGGTTGACTGGAAAATGACGTAGGCACTGCCTCTCGGTAGCCTTACATCGATCGTGCTAGGCGGGGTGCTAGGGGTGCCCTCCATCCGAAATCCTCTTAATGCGGAGCCGAGTTCCCCGTCTGAGGAGCGAGCGGTGCCGGGACCTTTGGTCCCGATGCCGGGACGGCGATGTTGACGACCGGGTCCTGCGCAGCGGAACCCCACGAATCTGGTCAGGTCCGGAAGGAAGCAGCCATAAGTGGATTGTTCCGGGTGCCGCAGGGCCACCCGATCTGAGTCGACGCCCGGTATCAACGGTGGTCGCGGACTTCGAGGACGGGGTGCACGATCACGTTCTCCCTTTGCACTATGCAGTTTGGCGCTCGGTCTTCGCGTCTCTGTGAACGGTGAAGCGAACAATGTCCTCGTAATGGGCGTTTCGGATTTTGCCTCTTATTCGGTATTCTTGGTCGCTGATGTTCACTTCGTTCGGTCCCGTATTTCCCAAGCTCTTTGCAGCTGCTGTGCTCCAGGAGCTGTCTTTTGCCTTGATGGTCCATTTTCCCGGGTATCTCGAGGGTTTGGGGATTAGCGAGGCCACGTTCGGAATCCTCTATGCCGCATCGGCAGTCGTCGCTCTCGCGCTGCGCCCTGCCTTTGGGAAACTCCTCGATCTTACCCACCGCCGCACCATTCTCCTCTACGGCGGGGCGATCAACGCTTTGCTCGTGATGTCGCTCGCATTCACCAACATGTGGGGCCCATCCCTCTGGGCTGTCTTCCTCGGCCACCGGGTGGTCCAGATTGGACTGTTCACCGCGATTTTGACCTATGCCGCCGACGCGATACCTGAGGAGAAGCGGACTCAGGGTCTGGCGATCTATGGATTGTCGGGTCTGCTTCCGTTGGCTCTCGCAGGGGTCCTCGGCGACCTTGTGATATCAGCATTCGGATTTGATGGGCTCTTTATTGTGTCGTCGTTGTCAATGCTCGGCTCATTCTTTCTGGTCAGACAATTGCCCACACTGGCATTGATGGTGCGTAGCCCGCGACGAGGTTTCTTCCATGCCTTTCTGCAACGCAACCTCCTACCCATTTGGTGGATCACGCTGAGTTTCACTGTCGGGATGGAGACGGTCTTTACCTTCACCCGGACGTTCGTTTCTGACCGTGGGGTCGGCTCGACCGGTATTTTCTTCGCGGTTTACGGGCTGAGTGCCGCTGCGACCAGGATTGTGGGAGGGCGCACCTACGACCGTATCCCGGCCCGCTCGATCGTTGTGGTTGCGATCGGTGCGTACGGCGCTGCGTTGTTGGTTCTGGGTCAGGCCGAGAGCCTCTTGCCGTTCGTGATTGCCGCTGCCGTATCCGGGAGCGCCCATGGTGC
>JBGTGL010000169.1:0-4309 GCA_041746755.1 Acidimicrobiia bacterium
GCCACGACCAGATTCCTTGCTGAGTAAGAATTCTCGCCTGAAAGGACGTGGAACATATCTCCAACGCGGGTGACCTTGTCAACTTTGGTCCCGGTCCGTACGGGAAGTGAAAACGCATGAGCGTACGCTTCCAGGTAGTCAGCTGCCTCATCTTTCGACGGATAGAGCGAGGACGGGCCGGGAAATTTCATCCCGGGCAATCCGTTGTAGGGAGCTGGGGTAAAGAGATGGAGTGAATCCCATCGTGTTCGCCAGGCATCCCCGACTCTCTGGTTCTGGTCAAGGACAACGCACTCCAAGCCCCGTTGACGGAGGTGGTATCCCATCGCAAGTCCGGCCTGGCCTCCGCCGATTACCACTGTGTCGTAGTGCTCGTTCATGCTTGCCTCCTTTGAGATCTTGATCTTTGTTGCCTCCAACCAATCTATGTCGATCTCGGGGCGGTGCCTATAGGGAGTTCTCCCAGGTGGCGATACCGTGCTGCATTGCGAATACAGTCGCGCCGGCGCGGGTTGAAACACCCATTTTCCGGTAGGCGTTCTGAATGTGGAAGTCGGCCGTCTTTGCCGAGATATCGAGGCTGCGGGCGATCTGCTTGGTCATGAAACCGTGGGAAAGAAGTCTTATCACCTGGACTTCTCTTTCGGTCAGTCCTGCCGGGTGAGTCGCCGGCGGAACAGGGTGCCCGACTGCTTCAAGGACGGCCGAAACGGCTTCCGGAGCGAGACGGCCGGCAAGAGCCTCACTGCTGAGCTGCTCAGCGGCGTTTCCCGGAGAGAGTGCAGGTCGGTGGGGGCGCGGCTCGGTCATCGCGTGATAGGCGTCGGCTGCAGCGAGAAGCCTGGCCGCTGGTGATAAAGCAGCCGCAGGCGATTCCCGGTGATACCCCGAGCCGTCGAGACGTTCATGATGTGCCCCCACCGCCGGGATCAGACGCGAAAGGAAGGATGACCTACCAAGGAGTCGTTCCGATTGATATGCGTGCAATCTCACCTGCTCCCAGTCGTCTGTGTTCAGTTGACCCGGCTTCTCCCAGATGCGTACAGGAACAGTCACCCTTCCCAGGTCGTGCAGCAACGCCGCCCTCGAAAGATCCGACTTTTCCGACTTGCCGAGCGACAGAACGTCCGCAGACTGCTGACAGATCCTTGCCACGCCCGAGGAGTGCCCGACCATGAAGGGGACGGCCATATCCGAAAAATGACCCATTGCGGCCAGCGCCTCGTCGATCTCGTCACCCTCGAGCATCAGCCAAGGTTTGGGCTCGACTTCGAGCACCAGTTTCCATACGTCGGCTTGGGTTTCCGCCAGAAGCTCTTCTGCGTCCGCAGCGAGCGCCGCGGCAATCTCGGGGTCGAAAGCCCCGCCTGCCCGACGAGCAATCACTTCCGCCACGAAATCGGAGTCACCCTGAGTGAGTTGGAAGGCGGCATCGCGAGCTACGTGTGCAATTCGCACCGCAAGTGGGATCGACTCACGTCCCACACCGTCGGGCATCCCTTTGCCATCCCAGCGTTCCGATTCAAAGACAAAGAGTTTCGATACTTTGGTACTCATCCCCAGGGGTCCGGAGAGCATCTCGGCAACCTCACAAGTCGCTGCCACCACCGAGGGGAAAGCCAGAGCTAATTCGGGGAGGCGGCGGACAACTCGCCCGGCGCGCCACGGGGCGGAACCGGTAGGTGGCGCGACCGCTCGCGCCATACCTTTGGCCATTTCGACCCTGGTACCGAATCGGTAAGGTGTTGCGTAAGTAGTCAGGGCATCATCCCCACCGAAGACTTCCCACCCCAAGTCAACGGGCGCGTAGCATCCCACGTAGAAGAGAAGTGAGATGAAATAGGCTTGCGACGCTGTCTCCGCATCAATCGCCAAACGATCGCTGAGCCGCATGGCGAGAAGAGCACTGCGAAGGCCGTGTTCCAACGGAAAACCCACTGCGAGGTCGGTAGCAAGGGAAAGAGCTGCTATCACCTCGGCAGTCCGGACTCTGTCGCCTTTGGTATGTACCTCGTCGACCATGGCGCAATGATATTCCGGCAGGCGTTCACCTGTCTCGACCAACCGATCATCCGTCGTGTGCTTTCTCCATCCCGGGTAATCGATAGAACAGTTCCTAGAATTGGGGTCCATGCAAAATGTCATCGAGCGGGTTCTCAACGTCCTCATCTACCTCCTGGAGTCGCCGCGCCCGGTGACGGCGAACGATGTTCGCCGGACTGTCCCCGGCTACTCCTCTGAAAGCGACGAAGCATTTCACCGCATGTTCGAACGGGACAAAGACGTGCTCCGGGGTCTCGGAATCCCACTCGAATTGGAACAGGACGCTTGGGGGGTTGATCTTGGTTACACGGTTGACCCGGAGAAGTACGCAATCGCCGACCCCGGGCTGACCGATAGCGAAAAGGCGGCTCTGTCTCTGGCAGCGCGAATGGTCCGGCTCGGAGGTTCTTTCGCCGGGCTCAACGGTCTTCAAAAACTGGGGGGTGTGGAGCGAGGAACCGGCTTTGAACCTTTCGGCGCCGATCTGGGTGACGACTCGGACACACTCGGAAAGATCTTCGAGGCCGTGGCGCAACGAAGCCAGATCGACTTTGTCTACCGCGAGCAGGATCGCTCTCTGAACCCATATGGCGTGGCCTACCGGCGTGGCCACTGGTACTTGATGGGAGCCAAGGGCGATGAGGATCGGGTTTACCGGGTCGATCGGGTGTCCCGTGTCGAGGTGGGGGAGCCCGACGCCTTCAAACGCCCCAAAGGATTCTCGGCGCGCGATTTCCTTCAAGCCCATCCATGGGAAGCCGGAGGTGACGAGGAGGTCGAAGCCACAGTGTTCTTCGACGACGAAGTGGCCTGGTGGGCGGGTCGTACCCTCGGTGTCGATCACCAGGAAGGTGGGCTGGAAGTGTCGATACCGGTCTCAAACCAGGACGCGTTCATCGGGTGGATACTGAGCTTCGGGCCCAATGCCGAGGTACTCGCTCCCGACGAACTCCGGGCCGCGCTGAGAGACCGTATCGAAGCGAGTCTCGCTGGAGTCAAGCCATGACCACCAACAGGACGGTTTCCCGCCTCTCCCGAATCCTCGCCTTGATTCCCTACGTGATGGCCAATCCCGGGGTTGAGGTCGACGAGGTCATGGAACGGTTTGGCTACACCCTGAACGAGCTGTCCCGTGATCTCAACGCCGTATTCGTTTGTGGACTCCCCGGATACGGCCCCGGCGATCTGATGGAGGCCTATATCGACGAGGACGAAGTGGTGATCGACTCCGCCGACTACTTCAGCCGGGCGCCGCGCCTCACCTCTACCGAAGCCCTGGGCCTGCTCTCGGCCGCGCTTGCGGTTGCCGGGTCGGGGCAGGGGACTAAGGCGCTCGATTCGGCGATCAAGAAGTTGTCCGCCGTTTTGCTGCCGGAGGCCGGGGACGCACTCGAAATCGACCTGGCAGCGGTCTCAAGCGAGGTATCCGAACTGCGAGAAGCCGCCAAGGAGCATCAGGCGGTCGAAATCACCTACCGTTCCTTGAGCCGGGAGGAGACGACCAAACGGGTGATTGAGCCCTGGTCAGTTTTCACCACGCTCGGCAACTGGTATGTCATGGGACATTGCCGGATGGTTGGTGACTCCCGCACATTCCGAATCGACCGGATCAAGGAGATAACCAGGCTCGACGAGAGATTCAAACCACCCTCGAATCGTCCTGAGCCGGGCGTGGGCTACACCCCTTCGGATGGCGACGTGAGCGCAATCATCGAACTCTCGCCACGGGCCCTGTGGGTGCTGGAGTATTACCCGGTGGAGATCCTCAAGGAAACCAGTCGTAGCACCACAATCCGCTTCTCATCTCCGGACGCCGAGTTGCCTGCTCGACTTTTGCTCCGTCTCGGTGGCACCGCCAAGCTCAAGAAAGGTGTCGACGTCGCGGCCCGCGTCGAGCAACTTGCCAACCAATTGTTAGAGAAGTACCGATAGGCCTTAAGACCTACCACGTGCCCCTACAGGTGGCGCAGTCGACTGCCGAAACTTCAGTCATGGGTGACCGGAGAATCGGAATGACGACAATCAAAACAACTTGTGGCCAATGCGGCGATATTCACTTGACACCGGATGACGTGGCGCTGGAACTCCGCCCGGGTGGTAAGGAAGGCGATTACCGATTCAGGTGTCCGTCTTGTACCGCTCAGCAGCGGAGACCGGCAAACTCACGTGTCGTGAGCGTCCTGTTGGCTACCGGGGTTGCTTTTGAAGTCATCAATGACGAGCCGATCACCGAGTCTGAGATCACGGCTTTTGTCGACGCCCTCGA
>JBGTGL010000170.1:0-7763 GCA_041746755.1 Acidimicrobiia bacterium
TCAGTTGGGCCGCCATCCTGCCCAAGGCCGCCATCCTCTCATCGTGGCGCAGGGTGTCTTCGATCTCTCTCAAACGCTCGGTCACGGTGCGAAACAACCTCCGCACGACGATGGGGTCTCCGAGGAGGTTCTCAAAGGCGTCAACGGGCACTTCGATCACCTTTGAATTCTCGATCGCCTTAACGGTGGCAGTACGAGGGGCATTGTCCAGTAATGCGATCTCGCCAACGACCTGCCCGGGGCCGAGGCGTGCCAATTCCACTTCCCTATTTCCGGTGAGCTTGGTGACGATCAGCATGCCCTCGACAACGATGTACATCTCCTCGGAGTGACTCCCTTCTTCGATGATGACCTCGCCGGGCGCTAGCTCGAGAAGGTTGGATCGTTCCGAAACGGCCTGAATCAGGTCTTCGGGAAGGCCGTCAAAGTACGCAAGGTTCCGAATGAGCCGCGGGTCGGGCTTCACAACGAAGCTTGATGTTGATCAGCCATTGACACTTCTCTCATCCGCCGGGTCTCACGCAGTGGCGCGTAGCGAGCATCCTATTTGGGCTCGTTCGAAGATGCCGTGTCAAGCGCCACCACTAGTGCGAGTTGAGCGTGGCTGGCTTAAGGTGTGCCGTCCAGATGTCGACCACTCAAAGCGGATGCCTCACTTGAGCGTCATACGAATCTCACCGCCGCGACTGCGAACCCGTTTCGATGAGGGCAAGCGCAGCGCAACCTGGCTGGAACTGTTCTACGACCTTGCCTTCGTGGTCGCAGTTGCAGCCCTGGTCGAGCGGATGGTCGCCGACATCTCCGTCGCCGGCCTGCTCTCTTTTCTCGGCTACTTCGCCTTGCTTTGGTGGTTGTGGGCCAGTCATACCTATTACGCCGACCGCTACGACACCGACGATCTGGTTTATCGATTGATCGCTGCCTGTCAGATGGCGGCGGTGGTCGTACTTGCCGCTTCCTTGACCTTGGGGGAGGCGGCATCAACCACAGCATTTGCGATCGGGTATGCGGCCTCCCGTCTCCTCCTCCTTGTGATGTATTGGCGCGCATATCGCCACGTCGAGGAGACAAGGGTCCTGGTGCGGGGCTATCTCGTTGGGTTCGGCCTGGCGGCCGTACTGTGGACGGCATCCATCTTCGTACCCGAGAACGTCCGATTCGTCCTCTGGGCCATCGCCCTCTCGGTCGACCTGGCGACGCCGTGGGTGATGAGGAAGGAACAGGCCAGGGCTCCTCTCGATGTGTCGCACCTCCCGGAACGATTCGGCCTGTTCACCATTTTGGTGCTGGGCGAATCGATCGCGGCGGTCGTAACCGGACTCGGCCACTCATCCTGGGTTGCCGGGCCGACGCTAACCGCAGGGTTGGGGGTCGGGATAGCCACGGCCGTCTGGTGGATGTACTTCGACAACGCCAGGGGGTCCGTGGTTCGTCGTGACGCCTCAGTGAGGAGAGCGTGGCGGCCGACCGTCTGGATCTATACGCACTTTCTCCTCGCCGCGGCGCTAGCAGCGACAGGCGCCGCTCTGGAGGTTGCCGTAGCAGATGCCGGGCATGGGCCGATGCCCCAGCCGCACCGTTGGTTACTAGTCGGGTCGGTCGCGGTGGTTTTTGCATCGTTGGCTCTCATTCAGGTGGCGTCGGATATCGGAGTGGCCGGGGGAGCCGTCGCCTTCGCTCGAATCGCCGGAATACCATTTCTCATACTGATCGGATTTCTATCAGGCGTGGCGTCGGGCTGGATTGCGTTTGGAGTCTTCGGGATCTGTGTGGCGGAGCTGGTATCCGACATTTCTGCAACTGCAACTGACGAGGTGAGAGTTGAGGGCGCGCCAATTGAGTGAGACTTCTAGTGAAGTAGTGATCCGGGACGATCAAGCGTCGCACCGATACGTTGCCGAAATTGATGGCAACCGGGTGGGAATGGCTGTTTATCACCTCCGAGATGGGAGGCACTTCTTCGTCCACACCGAAGTCGACGCGGAACACGAGCGACAGGGGATTGGAACCCGACTGGTCCAGGAGGCGCTCGACGACGTACGGGACCGTGGTGGCCGGGTGGTGCCGATCTGTCCGCTTTTTGCCGCGTACATAAAGTCCCACAAGGAGTACGACACCATCGTCGACCACGAGATAATGAATCGCCTCGAGGGAAAGGGACCTGCCTAGATATCGAGGGCGAGTCCTACGGTCCCCGGGACCATCTCGATACCGGTCAAGTTCGATCCAAGCCGTTCATGCTGATCGTCGAGCATGGCATCGGTATGAGCAGGGTCATGGTGGAAGGTGACAAGTTTCCCGGGCGCGGCCAGTTCGGCAAAGCGAGCCAGGTCTGTCGTCGATGAGTGACCCCACCCGACGCGGCCCGGGTATTCTTCGTCGGTGTATTGGGCGTCGTGGATCAGAACGTCGCTCCTGTCCGCCAGCGCCAGTCCCGACGTCCATGTACGTTCCCCGGGGAAGTTCTCGACCCCGAGGGCAGGCTCATGATCTGGCATGTAGGTGAGGGAAGAGCCGGCCTCGTTCAGTCGGTAACCAAGAGTTGAGCCGGGGTGGCAAATCAGGTCGGCGAATATCTGGATGTTGCCGATCTCGAATTCGCCAGGTGCCACATCGTGAAAAGACACATTGGGCAGATCGCGGACGTAAATCGGGAAGAGAGGTGGTGACATGTACCTCGAGAGCCTCTGTCGGAGTCGCTCGGTGGTCGATATCGGACCCCAAATGTGGACTTCTTTACCCGGATCAAGCAGGGGGGCAAAAAAGGGAAGACCCTGCACGTGATCCATGTGAAGGTGACTGAGGAGGATATCGACCCGGTCGTGGCCAGGCATCGCCCCGATGGCCCGGATTCCGCTGCCAGCATCCAGGATCAGCGCCCGCCCCATACTGTCGACAACTTCGACAGCTGACGTATCTCCCCCAAATCGCATCATCTCGGGACCGGCTGATGAAATCGACCCTCGTGTGCCCCATAATGTCGCCTTCAATCCGCGACCTCGACAAATGCTGCAAACACACCGAGGAATCGACCACTTTGCCCTTCGATCGGAAGCGCTGAGATGTCAACCTCGCGCCACACCCCGTCGAGTCCACAAAAGCGAATCGGGCCATGCGCAGGATGACGTGTCCGCAGCGCGGTGACCACGGGGATTTCGGAGATTTCTCCGTCTGGATCATCAACCTGCGAAGTCTGAAAGAGCTCTGCGAGCTGTTCGGCGTGTATCGGGCCGACATCGTCGAAACGCGTACCAAGCAGTTTCTCGGCCGGGGCGTTGTAGTAGAGGAGATTGCCAACGTCGTCCATCATCCAGATCGGCAACACCAAATATGCCGCTAGCTGGCGAAGCAGGATCATTTCGATGGGCTGCTGTTTGGACATCCGGCACAAGTTAGCTTTTGGACCCGTACGATGCCTTCGACATCCGCTTGTGGATGGCGGCACCACTGTATCTGTGGTGCCTCCTGGCTCATTAGGCTCGTGTTTGCCCTAAGTGAGCAGGGGCACACCGACGTGGTCACTCGCTTTGGGAGCCCCGGAGACTGGAAACGAGGCAGGTATCGCTGATCGCGAAGAGATAGAACGATCGATAGAGGCGTTGGAGGCACAGCGAGCTCTACTTGGTGATGCCATCGAACCGGCTCTCGCTGCGCTTCGCGCCCAACTGGGTGCGATGTCAGCAGATGAAGACGCCACCGAGGACCAGCGGAAGCAGATAACGGTCCTCTTCGCGGACGTCAAGGGTTTCACAGACATGTCTCAACAGATGGACCCCGAGGACGTCGCCGAGGTAATGAATTCGCTTTGGTCCAGAGTCGATCAGGTGATCGTCGATTCTGGGGGACGGGTCGACAAGCACATTGGCGACGCGGTGATGGCGTTGTTCGGAGCACCGAGAGCCAGGGAGGACGATCCCGAGCGCGCGGTGCGCGCCGCTCTTGAGATGCAGGCCCTGATCGAGACCTTCGGGGCGGAGTACGGGGAGGCGACCTCGAGTCTTCAGATGAGGGTAGGGATCAACACCGGCTTGGCCATGTTGGGAACGATTGGCTCGACTGGTGAATACACGGCGATCGGGCACGCAGTAAACCTGGCCAGCCGCCTGGAGGGTTTGGCGGATCCCGGTGGCATCCTCATGTCTCAGTCCACGATGAACGAGGTCGTGGGGCTGTTTGACATCGAGTCGACGGAACCACTCGAGGTGAAAGGAGTCGATCACGCGGTCACCGCGTATCGTGTGAAGAGGGCCAAGCCGAGGACGTTCAGGGTCGGGCCGCGCGAAGTAGCCGGAATTCAAACCCGTTTGGTCGGGCGAGAGGACGAGATCTCTTTGCTGGAATCGATCCTTCCCTCCGACCCGAATCACCCGCCCAACACTACGAAGTTGGTAACTCTCTTGGGAGAACCAGGGGTGGGGAAATCACGGATTGTTTATGAGTACTTCAATTTCCTGGAAGGGTTGCCCCACTCCACCTGGCTGTTCAGGGGTCGGGCCGTGCAATCGAGCAAAGACACCCCGTACGCGGTGCTTCGCAGCATCCTGCGCGACCGGTTTTTGATTGCCGACTCCGACTCCACCGAAGAGGCCAAGGAGAAGCTGGAGGGTGGTCTCGCGGCGCATCTCGACGATGGTTTGTCGCTCGCTCCATTTCTGGGGCACTTGATCGGGCTGGACTATCGCTTGGATCCCGGCATTTCGGGGCTGCTCGACGATTCCAAGATAATCAGAGAGAGGGCATTTAAAGGCTTCGCCAATCTTCTCGCGCTAGGCGCAGTCGGCAGCTATCGGGTTCTCCTGATCGAAGACATTCATTGGTCGGATCCGGAATCCCTCGAGCTGCTCGAATACCTCGCCGAGCAGCTCGCTGAATGCCCCGCACTCATACTGTGCACAGCCCGCCCTTCGATCGCCCAGGTGATGCCGGATTGGCTGGAAGAGTCTTCCGAACGAACGGTGATTCGACTGGAGCGTTTGGGAGACGAAGCGACCTCCCAGCTCATCGAAGATGTCCTCCAGCTGATGGAAGATCCACCGCTCGCACTCCGGGAATTGATCGCAAGCCGGTCCGACGGGAATCCCTTTTATCTGGAGGAGTTGGTGAAGATGCTCATCGACAAGGGGGTAATCGACGCTACCAGCATCCCATGGACCGTCAGGCCAGAGGCCTTGGACAGCTCCCAGGTTCCCGGCACTCTGACGGGTGTCCTCCAGGCGCGGTTGGACGCTCTGCCGCGAGAGGAACGCCGCGTGTTGCAGAAGTCGTCGGTGGTCGGGCGCGTCTTCTGGGAGGACGCAGTTGATCACCTGGCGAGGGCAACTGCGCCAGACGAGGGCGATGTGGATTTGGCGTCCCTGGCAAAATCGCTGGCACAACTCGAGCTCGCGTACGAGCGTACCCCGTCGGCGTTCGAGTTCACGCGCGAGTTCATTTTCAAACACGCCATGCTCCACGACGTCGCCTATGAGTCGGTGGTACGTCGGGATCGACGCACCTATCACCATGAAGTGGCAGCGTGGTTGATCGGTGCCGCCGGGAGCCGTCGCGAGGAGTTCGCCGGACAGATAGCCGAGCATTACGACCGGGCCGAAGACATATCGGAGGCCGTGACGTGGCTGCTCAGTGCCGGGGATCGGGCGCGGGAGACCCACGCTCCGGACACCGCAGAGCGCGCCTATCGGCGTGCCATGGACCTGTCCAGTCGATCCACCGCCGACTCGGTGACCGGTGCCCGGTTCTCGGCCATGGCCGGTCTCGGTGAAGTTCTCACCATGCAGGCACGCTATGGGGACGCGATCGGGGTATACGGAGAGCTGTGTGCGCTCGCGACCGATATCGACGATTGGGGGGCGGTTGCCCGGGCGGAGCACGGCATCGCTACCGCCGAGACCCATAGGGGCAAGCTGAAGGAGGCTCTCGAGAGCGCCGGACGGGCGCGGCGGTCAGCTGAGCGTGCGGGAGACCGTAAGCGTGAAGCACAAGCGATGTTCATCGAGGCCTGGTCTTTTATCCGTCTCGGGTCGTTCGAGAAGGGTGCGGGCGTCGCTGGGGACATGCTCTCCGTTGCCAGGGAAGTCGACGAGCCCGGTCTGTTGGCAGAGGCCCTGAATCTACAGGGGGTCATCTCCGCAAGCACCGGCAAATACGAGAAGGCCGTGGAGAACTTCAGTGAGGCTGCCGACTTCTACGAAGCCGCCGGAAACGCAGAGAGATTGATGCCAATACTCAACAACCTGGGTGTGATTGCCGAGCTGCGAGGGAACTATGCGGCCGCCGAGACGAGATATCGCGACGCTCTGGCCCGAGCTCTCGAGGCGTCAGACAAGGATGCCGAGCTGGTTTATTCCTCGAATCTTGGTGGAGCATTGGTAGCCCAGGGACGGCCCGAGGAGAGCGTGTCGGTCCTCCGCCATGTGATCGATGGCGCGCCGGGCGAATCGTCGCTGTTGAGCGAGGCCAACAGGTTTCTTGCGGAGGCATTGCTCGACTTGGGCCGCACAGAAGAATCGATCGATGCCGCAGTAGCCGCGCTCGACCATGCGTTGGTATCGGAGGCCCACGACGACATCGCGGGGGCATGGCGGATTTTAGGCGTTATCTCTTCGCGAACCAGCAGGCCGATCGAGTTCAACCTTCGAGGAGCGACCGAGGTCTACCAACCCGACGATCTCTTCGCGAGGAGTCTGGAGATGGCGTCGTCGGTTGAGTCCGAATCGGATATCGCCAAAGCCTTGGCGGCATGGGCCGTTCATGATGCGGGAAAAGGTGCGTTGGAGGCAAGTGAGGCCCGCTGGTCTACCGCAAAGTTCAAGCTCCTCGAACTCGGGGCGGAGTCCGAAGTCGAGAGGATAGAGACACTGATGACGTCCTTGCGCGCGCAGAGTGTCGACGGACTATGATCCTGCGACGGGTAACCAGGAGGTTTTGAACATGCGTCGCACTGCGCGAATTCTTGCTGTCGCACTGGCATTGGTCTTGATGACGACGACTGCTGCATACGGTGGCAAGTTCCACTTCAAATCTAGCTTTTTCTCCAGCGGGTCACTCACCTTCGAGGGCGTCGGTGTCGGACTCGGCAACACGGAGTATTTCGCCACATTGGACGCAAAGGCGACGGTTCGCGCGCTCTGTGTCAACGGTTATGGCCAGGAGGTCCTCGGGAAGAATGCCATCAAAAACGTCAGTGGCCCCCAGGACCAGATCGTGCAGACGGAGGACCGAGGAAAAACTCTGGTGTCGCTCACCGTCGAGGAGCCGGCCATCGAAGACCTCTATAAGGCTCCCAAACCTTGGAATGAGTGTCCGTACTACGGATACTGGTCCATCAACGAAATCGTGGTCACGGAGTGGACATCGGCGAAGCTGGTCATCAAAGAACTCGGCACCCATGACTTGCTCTACGGTCAGAGCTTTGAGTGCTCAGGAGGGGGCGTCAAAGTGGATCATTACGGGCATCCCGTCCGTGACGAATCGGGCGAGTTGGTGATTAAACCTGTGAGCTGCACCGAAGCGTAAGACACGACCAAACGGAGTGGCGACAAGTCGTCGCTCGGTTGAGTCTCTCCGTGCCCCGGTTGAATCGTCCTACCAAGCCGTGGCGGTAGAATTACCTGGGTTAGGCGAATTCAGGGGCCCGTAGCTCAATCCGGTCAGAGCAGCGGACTCATAACACGCCCGGGGTGGAACACTGTGCGATGGGTCGTTGTCCCAGGTCACGGGTCACCGAAATGCCAGTGTTATCCGCTGTGATGTTGCTCTGAAGA
>JBGTGL010000171.1:0-3754 GCA_041746755.1 Acidimicrobiia bacterium
GAAAATCCGGACGTACCATCCGTCGGCCTTATAGCCGGGGACAGTGATCGCTCCCCCGGCAAGCGATTTGGTGTCGTCGTACAACTCGGAGAGATCGATGTCGCTCACCGATCCGGTCCCCTCACAGCGCGGGCACATTCCTCCGGTCAGCGTAAAGGTCTTCTTGACCCTCTTACCCTTGTCTTTGCCCTTCTCGACTCTGATAGAACCACTGCCGGTGACTGAAGGAACGTTGAACGAGAAGGCGTTGGGCGAGCCGATGTGCGGCATCCCGAGCTTGCTGAAAAGGATACGCAACATCGCGTTTGCGTCCGTCGCGGTACCAACCGTGGAGCGGACATTGGCCCCCATGCGCTCCTGGTCGACGATTATCGCCGTCGTCAGGCCCTCGAGACGATCGACGTCGGGGCGGTCCAAACTGGGCATAAACCCCTGGACGAAGGTGCTGTAGGTCTCGTTGATCATCCGCTGCGATTCGGCTGCGATTGTGTCGAATACGAGGGAGCTTTTGCCGGACCCGGACACTCCCGTAAAAACCGTCAATCTTCGCTTGGGCAACTCGATGCTGACGTTCTTGAGGTTGTTTTCTCGAGCCCCCTGGACGCTGATCAGGTCGTGGGCGTCAGCCGAGTGCTGCTGAAGTGGGTGAGCGTCAGGCAACGGCAGCCTTGATGAGTGCCCCTACCGCCTTCTCTACAGCAGGCTTCCACTCGACGATCGCGAAAGCAACGGGCCACATCGGGCCGTCGTCGAGCTTG
This sequence comes from Acidimicrobiia bacterium, assembly GCA_041746755.1. Lineage (GTDB taxonomy): Bacteria > Actinomycetota > Acidimicrobiia > Spongiisociales > ZC4RG35 > MA-ANB-1. The sequence goes on from JBGTGL010000171.1 coordinate 759, forward strand.
GCGGCATCGTTGAAACCCAAAGTCGCGTATCGGGCGTCGAATTTGGAAGCGCCTTGAAAGAAGCAAACGACTTTGCCATCGGAGTTGGCGTAAGCGGGCATGCCGTACCAAGTTTTTGGAAGGAGGTTTGGCGCTTTTGAGTTCACAAGTGCGTGAATCCGCTCGGCAAGAGTTCGATCGGCCTCCGGCATCTCGGCAATCGCATCGAGCACGGCTTGCTCGTTATCGGCCTTCTTCTGGCCACCGCGGCCTTGCGCCTTCAGCTCTTTGGCGCGTTCCCTCATGGCAGCACGCTCCGCCGCCGAGAAACCGCCTGAACCTGCCTTTTCCGTGGTGCTCAACTCTGGACCTCCTGAATCCGGATCAAATTACCCGAGGGGTCGCGGAATGCGCAGTCCCGCACACCGTACGGTTGGTCCGTAGGTTCCTGGACGACCTCGGCTTCGGTCGCCTGCAGCCGATCGAAAACTCCATCGACGTCGGGAGTCGCCAGGTTGATGCTGGCAAAGGTGCCTTTGGCCATCATCTCAGCGATCAGGTTGCGCTCATCGTCGGTGAGGCCCGGGGTCGCCTCCGGCGGGTACAGAACTATGGCGGTGTCGGGCTGGCCTGCGGGACCGACGGTGATCCAATGCATCCCGCCATACTCGACGTCATTGCGTACTTCGAAACCGAGGGTGTCCCGGTAGAAAGCGAGGGCTGTGTCAGCATCGGTATGCGGAAGCATGCTTTGGTGTATTGAGATATCCATGGTCACAACCCTACGGGTGACTCGACGCCATTGCTTCTCGATTCCTGATCGGTCTGGTCACCTGTTTGGCGATACAGGGCGGGACCCCGGACATGGCCGCCCACTCCTTCTCGCGATACACGCTGGGAGGCATGCCGACCAACTCCGTGAAACGAGTGCTGAAGGTTCCCAACGACGAAAACCCGACCTCGAAACAAACTCGAGTGACGCTGAGGTCTCCTCGCCTGAGCATGGCCATTGCTCGCTCGATGCGTCTGGTCATCAGATATGAATAGGGCGATTCGCCGAATGCCAGCTTGAACTGCCGGCTGAGATGCCCCGCCGACATATACGCACCGCTCGCCAGTTCTTCCACGTTGAGAGGTTCGGCGTATTCCCGGTCGATACGGTCTCGCACCCGACGCAGCCACACCAGATCTTCGAGACGTTTCGCTGCGTCGTTGGGGCCGCTCATCTCAAGAATTGTGCCACGCGGGCTAGCCCAACACGAAGTAAGGCGATACTGGCCCGGGGCGCCATGCGGAAGGGAACCGACCCTGGTTAGCCATACTTCCAGTAGTTGAGATACATCCAGCGAACTAACGCTATCACGAGCGCCGACAGCAACACTACCGCCGCCCAAATCTGGGCTTGACGGTCGCCTACGAGGCTCAGCGCTGGCGATTCGACTGGTTCCGACGCCGTCGGTTCCACTGACTTACCGAGGACGGAGGTCTCGCCGTTGGTTCCTCCTGGCGTTTCGTTTCGGGCGGTCCCCGGAGTGCCCTGTCCATCAGCGAGTGTCGTCGTCGCACCGGTCGACGACGGGAGGTTCGACGCTGTCTGAGACGATGAGGTGCTCGGGATGCTTGTGGAGGAAGAAGGCGCCGACCCATCAGAGCCAGCCGTCGTAGTCGTGCTGTTCTCCCCCAGCGTCGACGTCGTCGTCGATGACGATGACGACGTGGCAGTCGGAAGAGTCGTAGATGTCGTCGTGGTGGTGGTTGTGGTCTCCGAGGACAGCACTTCGAAAGATGCCGCTTCCAATTCGGGCGTGTCACCTCCACAATCGTTGCAGACCGCCACAAAATACTGCCCCGGAGGCATCTGGGGCACGACGAAGTCGCCCCGTAACCCACCGGAGCCGGTGATGTGGCAGGTCCCGACGGCGAAAGCCGGCGTTCCGTCTCCGCCCTGTGCGAACGGATTGAGCTGGGCGTCATCGTCAAACAACACTCGACAATCCTCATCGTCGGTGCGCGTAAATCCCTCGCCCCTAACGTTAACTTTTTCGCCTGGTTGCTCGGAGGGGGGAGAAATCTCGAGCGTCGCCGAGAGCGCACTCAGCGGAAGCATCACCGTCAAAACGGCCACCAGCCCAGTGCCGAGAAACTCCCTACGAATAGTTCTTGTCGTTTTGTGAATGGACGCTCCCCACCCCATGCTCTCAGGTTACGCCGTATCCAAAGTTGGCGAGTCGGAGAAGCGGTCTCGTCTCAACCCGTTCTCAGTTACCCAAGTCGCGTCTCTGGAACAAGGGGATTGATACAACCACCAGCAACACAATGGTGCCGGCCAGGAGTGTCGCGCCGTCCAGTCCATCCCGTTTAACAGCGGATCATCACCCAGGTACCAGTGGAATGGCGAAAAGGAACTGATTGCGGGATCTGCCCACTTAACCGAGAGCCTGCCTCTTGGAAGTCGGGTTGGGGCTCAAGGGCTCTCGATCTGGCGATGAGTGTTCTCGGGGCGGTAACGGCCTTCGGATCGGGTTCTGTGAAAGAGATGGCTGGCTATCACTGGCTGGCGAATCTTGCCACGGTGGCTGCGGTTCTCATGGTGTACTGCGCCTAGACGATTGGCCGTCGAACGCGCGTGGCCACAGCTGGTTGAACGCACCGAATTGCCAAGAATGGAGCTTACGAATCGAGGTTGTGGAGAGGACTCAGGCCCTACTGAATCATCGCTGAGCCTTGGTCGCACCTTCGCCCAATCCCCCACTTGGTAGACGTAAATCTGGGACTATTCTCTCCAAACACAGCAAAAGTGCTCCTTTTCGGTCCTCCGAATCTGGAGCCCATTACACCGAGGAACCGTAAATGGATAAGACTCTTGATAGTGCCCAGCTCTCTGAGCTTCTGAAGGAAATGGCCCGATCCGACTCTGTCGAGTTGAAGCTGACCGTTCCCGATTCCGACATCCGCTCAGCGGTGACCTCGCTCGATCTCGACCCCCTGGAAGCGAAGATCCGGCAAATCACCTTCTA
>JBGTGL010000172.1:0-4470 GCA_041746755.1 Acidimicrobiia bacterium
ATTACGACGGGTCCAATGTTGCTTTTGTTCTGGTGTACGAGGGCGACACTGTGGCCGACCGTGACGAGGCCGAAGCGGCTCTCCTCGAATTCGCCCGGGCCTCGGTCCCCGATGCAGCTTTTGTTTGGGTCGAAGTCCTCAACGACCAATTGACCTTTATCGCGTCCGATGTGCCCTCTGTCGGCGAGGCGATTCTTCAAGATCTCGGGGGTTGAGGGGCTAGATCTCAGGTTGTGGTTGGGCGTAGTTTGGTTTCATGAAAGAAATGCGAATCGTCAGTGACCTCTGGCCCGGATCACCCGTCAAAATTGCCAATTCGTTTCTCGATAATCTGCGTGGAATCAACGGCGTACCCGACGGAACGGGCCTCTTGCTACGAAAGCGCTCGGTCCATACCATTGGTTTGAATACAACGATGTGGGGAGTAGGTGTTGACTCGTCGGGTACCGTGCTCGCGGTGAAGAAGATGCGCCCCAACCGGTTTTTCCACTATTCAGCGTGCGCCTACGTCGTGGAGCTTCCTCGAGAAATTGATCCCCCGGCTCCCGGGGATCGTCTTCGAGTGGTGGCATGAACGATCCGGAGCCAGGAACGCTCTATATCTGTGCCACGCCGATCGGAAACCTTGGTGATGCTTCCCCAAGGCTGGTCGAGACTCTGGGGTCGGTCGATGTGGTCTACGCCGAGGACACCCGGCGCACCTCGATCTTGCTCGATCACTTTGGAATCTCCACGAAGGTTCGTTCGCTATTCGCGGGCAACGAAGCGGCGCGTACCGGGCAGTTGGTAGAAGACATTGAGAATGGCCTCGACGTAGCTCTGGTATCCGACGCCGGGACGCCATCGGTCTCCGACCCCGGCGCCCTGGCGGTATCCCGGGTACGGCAGGCCGGAGGAGTGGTGACGGCGATCCCTGGCCCGAGTGCCGCGACCATGGCGATCGCGGTGAGCGGCTTCGGCGGCGACCGCTTTGTCTTTGAAGGATTCTTGCCCAAGAAGGGGCGAGATCGAGAACGTCGATTGGTCGCTGTAGCCGGAGAGGAGCGACAGGTCGTGTTGTTTGTGAGCCCGCATCGCTTTCGGGACGATCTGGAATCGTTGGCGGCAGTCGCGGGTGACGATCGTCTAGTGGCTATCTGTCGAGAGCTGACCAAGTTGCATGAAGAGGTCTGGGTCGGGACCATAGGTGAGGCCATCGCTAAGTGGTCCGATCGTGAGCCCAGGGGAGAGTTCACTGTTGTGGTCGCTCCTGGTGCCCCGGAGTTGCCCGATGTCAATGAAGCGGTGGCAAGGGCGAGGCGTCTTGTCGAAGAGGGCATCTCAATCTCAGATGCGGCCCGACAAATTGGCGCCGAGACGGGGGTTCCGCGCCGTTCGATTTACCAGGAGCTGCTCGATGTCAGGAGTTGAGTTGGATCCGGCAGTCCTTGCAAACGCCCTTCTCGCGGAAGGGTTTTACATCTCGGTCGGTGCCACAAAAGGTGCAAGTGTCGGTCATCTTTTTGATAACAATCGAACCACCGTCCACCGAGATGAAAAGGTGATCACCTTCGCGGATATTGAACAGTTTTCGCGTTTCGGCGGGGATGACGATCCGTCCCAGATCGTCGATTTTCCTGGCGATGCCACTGTCCATTTAACAAATCCTCCTGGTGGGTCGAGCCTACATTGCTTGTGTCCTTCCCGGCTCGCTGATCGGGAGAATCAATGACGTGGGTCGACACTCATTGTCACCTTCAGCTCGACGGGCGCCCGCCCGAGCAGCTCCTGGGGAGAGCCACCGATGTCGATTGGGTGGTGGCGCCTGGAGTAGATGCCAAATCGTCGGAGGCTTCGCTGCGACTGTCAAAGCAGTTTCCTGGCCGGGTTCTGGCTACTGCCGGGCTCCATCCCCACGATGCCGAAGCTTGGCCGGACCAGTCAGGAATTCTTTCAGAGTTGGCTTCAACAGTGTCGGCCATAGGGGAGACCGGTCTCGACTTCTATCGAAACCTTGCTCCACCCCATGCTCAGATCGATTCGTTCAGCGCCCAGATAGAACTTGCAATCTCTCACGACCTTCCGCTGATTGTCCACTGCCGGGACGCGTTCGAGGATGTCCACAGGATCGTTGAATCCGCCGGGGTCGGGCCCCGAGCCGTGCTTCATTGTTGGACAGGGGGAACTAGATGGACCAAGCGGTTTCTCGAGCTTGGGGTCATGTTCTCCTTCGCCGGCCCGGTCGCCTTCGAAACAGGTGAAACCATCCGATTGGGCGCAGCACTGGTTCCACCGGAGCGGGCCCTCGTCGAAACCGACACTCCGTATCTGGCGCCGCCTCCTCATCGAGGTGAGCCGAACGAGCCGGCGTGGGTGGCCCACGTCGGCGCGGCCTTGGCCCAAGTGTGGGGCTTGCCGGTTCCTGAAGTCGCCAGGATTACTTCCGAAAATGCCTACCGGGTTTTTCGATCATGAAAGCGCAAACCCGCAGCGAGATTGCGTCCCTGCTTGACAAGTACGGCTTGTCTCCGGTTCATCGACTTGGTCAGCACTTCCTTGCCGACGGCAACATCACACGAAAGATCGTCGCCGCAGCGGAGATCGAGCCCGGGGACAGAGTTGTCGAGGTCGGAGCCGGGACCGGCACCCTTACGGTTGCCCTGGCGACCGCAGGCGCCTCGGTCGTGGCGTATGAAATCGACGCTCGTTTGTCCCCTATCCTCGAGGAGACCACTCGAGGGCTCGACGTTGAGTGTCGTTTCGAGGACATCACCAAGGTGGACCTGGAAACGGCGCTGGTTGGCGGTGGATGGAAAATGGTGGCCAACCTTCCATACAACGTGGGAACCCCTCTCGTACTCGATTCGATCCGTCATCAGCCCCACATTCAGAGCTTTGTGGTGATGGTCCAAAGAGAGGTCGCTGAGCGTTTCGCGGCTGCCCCGGGCGGCAAGGACTACGGCATACCCTCGGTTGTAGCGCAAATCTATACCCAACCAGTGGTCCAATTTCGAGTCCCGACCCAGGTGTTTCTGCCACCTCCCAGGGTGGAATCGGCTGTCATCACCATGCCCAGGGTGGAAGCCCCTGAATTCGCCGAAGACGCCATTGAATTGGCCAGCATTGCTTTCAAGCAAAGGCGGAAAATGATTCGTGGCTCGTTGTCTGGTGTGCTCGCCGACCCTGAGGCTCAACTGGCTCGAGCCGGTTTGGATCCGACGGTCCGGGCCGAGGATCTCTCGCCCCATCAGTATCTCGAGCTGGCACGCTCCCTCCGATGAGATTCTCGGCCCCAGCCAAACTCAACCTAAACCTGGTGGTTTCATCGCGGGACGACTCGGGCCTCCATCCGATCCGCTCGGTGGTCCAGACGGTCGAGCTCCTCGACACTCTCGATGCCGATACAGCTGACGAAGATCGGTTGACGGTGAGCGGCGATGATGAGACCCCTGACAACGGGGACAACTTGGTGATGAAGGCCCTTGAGCGATTGCGCGGCTCAGTCTCGGTCCCACCGATTTCTTTCCATCTGGATAAGCGAATTCCGAGCGGTGCCGGCTTGGGTGGAGGTTCCTCCGATGCAGCTGCCGCCCTTCTGGCGGGGTGCGAGATTGCACGGGTTGGAAATGAGCTCGCTCGAAAAATCGCTCCATCTGTTGGAGCCGATGTCTCGTTTCCCCTGGTGGGAGGGACCGCCGAGATGTCAGGGTCGGGTGAAAAAATAGAGCCGAGGGATGCCCTGCAGGGTTTTGCGGTGGCATTGGTGGTTCCCGACTTTCGTTTGTCCACCCCCGACGTGTATCAGAGATGGGACGCCCTCGGGGAACCGGTCGGGTTCGAGGTGCCTGATCGGCTTTTGCCTCCCTCGCTGCGGAACCGATTTCCGATCAGGAATGACTTGTTTCGCGCTGCCGTAGATGTCGACCCGCGCCTGGGCGATTTCGTTTCGGATGTGGCCCACCGCTGGGATTCTGTGGTCATGATGACTGGTTCGGGGTCTGCTTGCTTTGGTTATTTCGCCAACGTCGAGGAAGCGCAAGAGGCAGCCGCGTCGGTCACTGGCACCCGAGCAGCGCTTGGAGTTGCCCTCCGCCCAAAGGGCGTATCCCGCGAAGACGACTGAGTCCAATTGCTTGTTCCTTACCCGTTTCGGGGAAGGTGGCGCCGCCGAGGAACGAGGCGGTGACGGATGGGGCTGGTTCTCATCAACGCAAGCTCCACGCGCTTGGCTTTCAGTCCACCCCCGTCTCGACCCAAAGCGGTCGAGCGGGTTCTGATTCGGAGTTGCACTTAGTAACCTCATCGATGTCCCTCTGGGGGAAGGTGTAACTGCGAAGCACCGTCACGCGGGGTCGACCTGTAAGGGCGGGTTCGGATTCGGAGTTGCACTTAGTAACCTCATCGATGTCCCTCTGGGGGATGGTGTAACCGGAAGCACGGCAGGTTTTGGACCTGTAAGAGCGGGTTCGAGTCCTGCTCCCCCAGCGATTC
>JBGTGL010000173.1:0-17235 GCA_041746755.1 Acidimicrobiia bacterium
GCGGAGCTTGCGGAGCCGAACGGGGGAGGTGCCGAGACCGCTTTGGGTCGAGGCGGAGGGGGACCGTAAGCCCCGCGCCTAGAGCCTGAGTTGGTGAGGACCAGCCCCATCCGTCCCCGCCTCGTCCCTCGGCGGAGCCACCTTGCCCCGTCGTTCCTCCGGGGAAGGAACAAATCCTCGCTAGCCGAGTTCGTCGACGCGGATGCCGAGGGTGACCGGAATGGTCAACTCGGACCCGTCGCGCACCAGGACAACATCTACGGTTGCACCAGGCTGTTTCGCCCTCACGAGCGAGGCAAGATCGAAAATTCCTTGAACTCTGTCGCCATCGATGGAAACGATGATGTCATCGAGCTCAATACCGGCATCGGCAGCGGCCGAATCACCGAGGACCTCGGTGACCTTGGCCCCTGCCCGTCCCGTGCGAATGTCCTCACCCACTACACCGAGAAACGCGAATTGAACGTCGTTTCCAGCCACGATTTCTTGGGCGATTCCGTAAGCCACCTCGATCGGCACCGCGAAGCCGACCCCGTCGTTGGCTCCGGACAGCGAGAATATGGAGACGTTGATACCCAGAACTCTGCCGTCACGGTCGACAAGTGCGCCACCCGAGTTCCCGGGATTGATCGCCGCATCGGTTTGCAGCATGGAGCGACAGCCTCCGCTTTGGCAACCGACCGGCTGGTTCACCGCGGAGACAATCCCCGCTGTGACCGTCGACTGGAGGTCCCAAGGAGAACCCACCGCGATTGCCATCTGACCAACACGAGGGGTGTAGTCGAGGGCAAGGGATGCGATCGGGATATCTGAACGGTCAATCTGAACGACCGCGATGTCAGCCTCTGAGGTGCCACCCAATACGGTGCCTTCGACATTTTCGCCGTCCTCGAGTCGAACCAGGACGGTGTCTTCTCCCGCAACAACATGAGCAGCGGTGAGAATGAGACCATTTTCGTAGACCACACCGGATCCGACACCGTCGGACGTATTTATCTGGACAACCGATGGCAGGATTTTCTCGGCGGCATCGGCGATCGGTTCGGCACCTTCGAGATAAACAGGGGCTTCCACGTTGACCTGATTGTCGCTCGGCGTGGTCGTAGCAGAGGCAACCTCGTCACTGGCCGGTGGTGAGGACAACGCCAACCAGGTGATTCCGGCCGCAGATCCAATCACTAACACGGCAAGGAGAAAGCGACCCGTCCAGCGCCTCTTCTTCTTCTTCTCGGGCGTCGATGAGCTCGCGTCGACCTCGAGGGGTGGGGAGGTTGGGAATTCTTTCATCGGATCTGGCTGGTCGGTCATGTCTCCTAGGCCTTTCGATTGGGGCCAAACTAGAACCCAATCGTTAGGTATTCGTTAAAGGTGAGTTATTCGGATGTGGATTCTGCGAACTTGAGAACGGGAGCCACAACACCATTGTCGTCCCCTTCCCGGATTTACCGGAGAATGACGAAAGCCCACCACCGTGGGAGTCGGCAACTCGCTCGACGATAGACAACCCGAGACCAATGGGAACCGAACCGTCCTCGAGTTCGATACCGGGGCCCTCGTCGTCCACTGCCAGGTAGGCCCAGCCCTCATAAGACCCGCTTGCGATGGTCAGCGAAGACGAAACAGGCGCAAACCTGATCGCATTGTCGACGAGATTTGAAAGAGCCCTCTCCAGAGCGAGTTCCACACCATCGACTTCTACGGGCGCCGATTTGTCAACGATCCGAACCCCTGCCTCGAATGTAACCGGCTGATGGTCGCGGACCTTTCTGCGGACGATCTCATGAAGCTGGACAGGCATGGGCGAACGCGAGTCGGTCTCGGCACGCGCCACCGCCAGGAGCCCATCGATCATCTCGCCCATCTTCTCAACGTTTCGCCGGACGATTTCGCCGATCTCCCTCCACTCGACGAGTCCGGTGTCCGAGTCTTCAAGAGCCACCTCGATATTGGAACGAATAACCGCGAGCGGGTTGCGGAGATCGTGGCTGGTGTCAGCAAGGAAACGTCGCTGGCCCCTAAAGGCACGCTCCAGACGCTCCAGCATCCCGTCGATGGTGCCGCCGAGTCGGGTGAGTTCGTCGTCTGGCCCGGGGAGGTTGAGCCGCCGGCTCAAGTCGGACGCCTCGATGTCACGAGTGATCCGGGTTATCTGGTCGATCGGTTTGAGGACCCGGCCCGACATGAACCATCCGACGATCATGCTGAGGAGGAAGAGCGCAACCACCGCGAGCCCGGTGTACCGGGCGACTTCGTTGAGCACCACCTGGTTGTAGGCCGTCTCGATCATCTCCAGGTCGTGGTCGCTCAAGTTGGGGATAGACCCGATCAACACCCCCTCGACCCAAACTGGATCCCCGCCGATCACATAGCGATTCATCGACTGATTCTCCAGCCAGTACCGAAAGGCAAGGTAGACCAACCCAAGTAGCGCGCCGCCCAGCCCGAACACCATCGCCGAATACTGGACGGAGAGCTTGAATCTGATTGATCGAAATGAGCTCATGGCTCCATAAGCCGGTAGCCCCGGCCCGGCACGGTTTCGATGAGCTGAGGTTCGCCGACCTTCTTGCGGAGGTTGCTCAGCGTGACCCGCACGACATTGGTGAGCGGATCGGCCATCTCGTCCCAAACGTGTTCCAGGAGGTGCTCCTGACTGAACACTTCGCCAGGACGCAGCATCAAATAGTGAAGGAGGGAGAACTCCTTTGATGTGAGGGTGAGAGGTTGCCCATCGCGAGTTATCTCAAAACGAGCCGGATTCATGCTGAGTGGCCCCACTTCGAGAACCGGATCGGCCGCGACTTCCCGTCGAAGCAGAGCTCTCACCCGGGCCGAGAGTTCGGCAAATGCAAAAGGCTTGACCAAATAATCGTCTGCCCCTGAATCCAAACCGGAAACCCGGTCGGCAACATCGTCTCGCGCCGTCAACATGAGGATCGAAGGCCGAGGCTCTGCGAAGAGCGGGAGATCTCCGGAGACGATGTCCCTACAGAGATCGAGGCCCGAACCGTCGGGCAGGTTCCAGTCGAGGCAGATCAAGTCGTACGCAGCGGTTCGGAGCTTGAAGTCGGCGTCGTAGGCGTTGAGGGCGATATCAACGGCGTAGCCATCCCTACGGAGCCCGCGGGCAAGGGCCTCTGCGAGGTCTGGCTCGTCTTCAACCACTAATAAACGCACTTTGACAACCTATCCAGAAGGGAATAAGTAGCAGGTAAACCACGAGATTTCCCCATTTCCTGACAAGTATGTACGACCGACCTATCAACTTTTAGCAACTACTTGCCGATGCGGTGAGTCGAAGTACTCAGGAGTACCAATGGTCGTAACATTTATAACAAGTCAAGATGACGGATTCCATACCTACACGGGTCACGTGGTGAGCCGAGGGCCGACGACGATTGTCGTCCTTCTCACCGAACCATTTGGACTCGCCGGTCGCTCGGTGCAATTCCCGATCGCCTCGGTGGTAGAGGAAAAAGTCATCGCACCACGCTAGAACGCAGCTGGCACGCGGCGAAGGGACGAGGCTTGTTCATCGGTATCCAACGAAGTTCGGCCGACCTATCGACTTCTTGGCCCCATTCCAATTAGCCTGTTGCTGATGGACGCTGCCACACTCGCAGATTTTGCAGTAATCGCCGGCGTTGGCGGTCTCGCCGGGCTCATCGGCGGACTCCTCGGAAGTGCTGACAACCTCTTGGGGACAATTCTCGTTGGCGCTATCGGAGGGATCGCCCTCTCGGCAATTGTCCGGATCGCCAACGGCCCATCGTTCTATGCGATCGGTGACGACTTTTCGCTTGTTTGGGGTGCGATCGGAGGGTTCGTCCTCGGATTTGCGGTCAGCCGCGGTAACTAGCTCCCGCTAGCCGACGGCGCCAGATTCAAGCATGTTGAGCTCGATGAGCCGGTTCATTTCAACGGCATATTCCATAGGGAGTTCCTTGATGATGGGCTCAATGAACCCGGCAACGATCATCGACGTTGCCTGATCCTCGGTGAGGCCACGCGACATCAGGTAGAACAACTGCTCTTCACCGACCTTGGAAACTGTCGCCTCATGGCCAATCTCGGCGTCGTTCTCCTCGATCTCCATGTAGGGGTAGGTGTCGGACCGGCTGTTCTCATCGAGTATCAGGGCATCACAGCGGACGAAGCTCTTGGCGTTCTCGGCACCCGGCTCAACACGAACCAGACCGCGATAGCCCGACCTTCCACCGCCCTTGGCTATTGACTTAGAGACGATGGTCGAGGTGGTGTTAGGTGCAACGTGGACCATCTTGGCACCGGCATCCTGATGTTGGCCCTCCCCGGCGAATGCTATTGACAGCACCTCACCGTGGGCTCCTGGCTCCATGAGCCAAACGGCCGGATACTTCATGGTGAGCCTGGAACCTAGGTTGCCGTCGACCCACTCCATTGTCGCGTTGCGGTAGGCGGCGGCGCGTTTGGTCACCAGGTTGAACACGTTGTTCGACCAGTTCTGGATCGTCGTGTAGCGACAACGCCCGCCGGCTTTGACGATGATTTCAACAACGGCCGAGTGGAGCGAGTCTGTGGTGTAGGTGGGTGCAGAACAACCTTCCACGTAGTGCACATACGCTCCCTCGTCGACGATTATGAGGGTTCGCTCGAACTGGCCCATGTTTTCGGAGTTGATCCGGAAGTAGGCCTGGAGCGGCTGGTCGACGTGTACGCCTGGCGGCACATAGATAAACGACCCACCCGACCAAACCGCCGAGTTGAGTGCCGCGAACTTGTTGTCGTTCGGTGGGATGACCGTAGCGAAGTGCTCCTTGACGATGTCGGGGTACTCACGGAGAGCAGTGTCCATGTCACAGAACAGCACACCAAGCTCTTCGAGATCCTCACGGTTGCGGTGGTACACAACCTCCGACTCATACTGCGCGGTAACACCGGCGAGGTACTTCCGCTCCGCCTCAGGAATACCGAGCTTCTCGTAGGTCTGTTTGATCGACTCGGGAACCATGTCCCAGTCTTTCTGCTGCTCACCTTCGGGCTTGACGTAGTAGTAGATATCGTCGAAGTCGATGGTATTGAGCGCGCCACCGCCACCCCACTGCGGCATCGGCTTACGCAGGAAACGCTGATAGGCCTTGAGTCGGAACTCGAGCATCCACTCGGGCTCCCCCTTCATCGACGAGATCTGACGAATCATTTCCTCGTCGAGACCTTTACGGGGCTCAAATGCGAGTTCTACTTCGTCTCGCCAGCCCAGTTGATAGCCACCTAGGTCAATATCGACAGTCGCCACTTGGAATCACCTCGAAAATTCAATATGTCTCGCTTGTTTCAACGAGATACCGGCCGGATCTATTTCCACTACGCCGGTAGGGGAATTGTAGCCAGCGGTGCGGTAACTGTGAAACCTTGGGCAAGATCACAGCCGTCGAGCGACCACCCTGGCCACGGGCCAGGCGACATGGGGCATGAAGTCGGACAGAGCTACCAACATCTGCCGTACTCGACCGGGTCGGTCATACGGGTCGGGCACATGCGCCAAAAGCGCGGACTTCAGGGCCATAACCTGATCGCCCAATTCAATGAGGTCATCATCGCTCTGACCATCCAGGGCGATCGGGAATGTAAAGGCCTCTGGATTGTCCGCGGTCTCGATGGCAAGACCGTTCGACACCAACGAATCGATGAACATTGGGACCTTGAGTCCGAAACCTGTCTCACCGAGCGGTCCCTCGCGGGGAGGAAGGCTGAGGAATTCGACTAGTGCGCCCAGGTGGGGATTGGCTTCAATAACCGTGCTCACCTCAGGTAGATCAGGGCTGTTGGGGTGCCCTTCCAACGAGACGAACTCATGAAATGCGGCGACCAGCCGACCCCCGTGCCGCAACACATCAACAAATTCTTCAATCATTGTGTCGGGGTCGGCGCGATCGCCTTCCCAAGTTGGGAATTGGAAAACCATCCGGGCGACCACCAGGTCGAAGGTTCTGCCACCGAGTTTGTCCACAACGTTGCCGGCGCCGATCCCGGTAGCCCACTCCACGCCCTCGTAACTAATGCCGGGCTCCTGCTCGGGTCGGGTCGCCAACACCGAACGGGCGCCCGAGTCCGACATATAGGCGGAGAGGTCGCCCAACCCCGCGGAGAAGTCGAGAATGTCGGCGCCGGCCGCCATATCTGGTGGAACCAAGTTCTCACGGAGGTAGTAGACGAGCCACCTCATCAAATGCCAGCTGCGGGAGGATTCCCAAGTCGAGTCGTTCACACCGAAACGTTACGCCACCTCGCTACTAGCGTCGATTCGACAATGCCAGTAATCGTTGTCGGGGCTGACACCATAGAGGGAACCGCGATTGTTGAGGGGCTGCTTGACCCGGAAAGAGAGATCCGAGTTTTTGTGTCCGACGAGGATGCCGGGACCAGGTTCAGGAAACTGGGGGCCAAGGTGGCCCTGGGAGACGTCTCCGACGACAGTCATATCGAGGCCGCCGCGACACGCTGTTTCACCGCCGTCCTGGTCACGAACGCAATCGACGATGGACGGGAAATCGGCTTCGCTACGAGTCGGAAACAGGTCTTGGAAGGGTGGGCCGCGGCGGTAGCCAATGTCCAACGAGTCATCTGGGTCGACGGTGGCGAAGTTCCGGATGTGAAACCGGGAGAGGTAGCAAAAGTCGACCCTTCCGTACCTGACTTAGTGGACCGGGTCGTCGCCCTCGACGAGGCGCGAAGCCTCTAGATCATCAAGTCAAGACCGAGCGGCCCGCTCACCCGCCAGATGTCGCGGACGTGACGTCGGTAGTCCCGAGACCAGGCGTCCTGGAGGAGGTCGTAAGGGTCGACGGCCTTACCTTCGAAGCTCAATTCGAAATGCGTGTGCGAACCGGTCCATTCTGCATTTCCCGAGTCGCCGACATATCCGATGAGATCTCCGGCGTGCACCGTTGCACCTTCTTCAATCCCGGGAGCGAAGGTCTCGGACTCGAGCGCTTCGCCGTTGTCGGTGCCGGGAGAGTCGTTGTTGAGGTGCATGTAACTGCTCGACCACCCGCCCTCGTGGGAGATGATGAGGTAGCGACCGGCGCTCCGACCCTTATCAATGGTTTCGACCACGCCGTCGGCGATCGCGTAGACCTCGGTCATTTTCGGAGCCATCAAGTCGTTGCCTTCATGGCGCCGCCCTCCGGAGCGTCTCGCCCCGAAGCTGTTGTCGAACTGAGTGGATGAGATTTCTTGGGGAAACCTGATGACGAAAGGGGGTCCGTCGGTTGTGCCTTCCGCTCGCGGTGCGGTCGCAATTCCGACTACGAAAACGATTGCCAGAAGCGACAGTGGAAAGAGAATTGTCCTTTTGGACGGCATGTAGCCTCCGTGGGGATTGGGGAATGGAATCAGACCTGGTGATTCCAACTTTGAACGCCGGAGTCTATGGGTGTGCTCGCGCTAAACAAATCCGCGCTAGCAAAAGTATGTCAGGGTGATTCGGCGGGAGCGGGTCGAAGCCGCACCGAAAAGCGGAGGCGAGAGACCGGATCGTCATCGACGGAAATGACAAACGAATATGAGCCGTCGTGCCCGAAAACGAGGTTGTTGAAAGTAAATGACCTGACCAGTCCGACATCCGTTGTCTGCTCATCGTTGGGTCTTGGGAGACGAATTTGCTGAGACAGGGGCTGCGGGAACAGAGCCTTACCATCGGCATCCTGGAGCTCGACAGACAGCTTGATCTCGTCACTGTGCCACGATGTCGGAACCCGGAGGCGAAGCCCGATGGCCAACGACGGATGCCTCGCCGGAAATTGGCGAACCCACAGCGTGTCCCAGCCACCGCCGAGAATGAATAACTTGCCCCGAATCGCCTGTACCGAGTCGGCGAGGAGGGCAACATCAACACTCGGGCCTAGCGTATCTGAGGTTGCTTCCACGACATGAGGGTACCCGGGCCTTGGTGAGTAACGTGGGGCGCATGGCTCAATCCAAACCACTCGCTCCTGCCCAAGGCAAGCTGGGAATTCTTACCCCCGGCATGGGAGCCGTCTCGACGACCTTCATTTCCGGGGTTCTCGCCGCCCGCAAGGGGTACGCCACACCCTTCGGCTCTCTCACTCAGATGGCCCATATCCGCCTCGGGAAACGAACCGAATCCCGAAACCCATTGATCAAGGATTTTGTTCCTCTCGCTTCGCTCGATGACCTCGAGTTTGGGGGATGGGATCCCTACTCCGATGATGCCTACACATCGGCAATGAAAGCCGGTGTGCTCGACCCGCGGGATATCGAGGGGATCGGCGACGAGCTCCGCCAGATCAAACCGATGCCCGCCGTCTTCTCCCACGAGTGGGTCAAGAACCTCGACAATGTCGACCAGGTCAAGGGTGGCGCAAACTACATGGATCTGGCGGAATCTCTGATGGAAGATATCGATCGCTTCCGGGCTGAGAAGCAAGTCGACCGCCTCGTGATGGTGTGGTGTGGGTCGACCGAGGCGTACCGTGATCTTGGGGAAGTCCACCAATCACTCGAGGCATTCGAAGCAGGGCTGAGACGGAGCGACGACGCAATCAGCCCCTCCCAGATCTACGGCTACGCGGCCTTGCAGATGGATGTCCCCTTCGCCAACGGTGCCCCGAATCTGACAGTCGATGTGCCCGCACTCCTCCAACTGGCCATGGAAAGGGGCGTCCCAATTGCCGGGAAAGACTTCAAGACCGGCCAGACCCTGATGAAGACAATGATCGCCCCGGGGCTCAAGGCACGAATGCTCGGGATAAACGGTTGGTTCTCGACCAACATCCTCGGCAACCGGGATGGGGAGGTTCTCGACGATCCGGAGAGCTTCAAGTCGAAGGAAGTTTCCAAACTGGGAGTTCTCGATCAGATTCTCGAGCCCGAGCTCTACCCCGAGCTGTACGGCGATATCTACCACAAGGTCCGCATCAACTACTACCCGCCACGCGGAGATGACAAGGAAGGTTGGGATAGCATCGACATTTTCGGCTGGCTTGGCTACAAGATGCAGATCAAGGTCGACTTTCTCTGCAAAGACTCCATCCTCGCCGCACCCATCGTCCTCGATCTCGCTTTGTTCATGGATCTGGCCGCCCGGGCCGGTAAGTCGGGCATTCAGGAGTGGCTTTCATTCTATTTCAAGAGCCCCCAGGCGGGCGAGGGGTTATACGCCGAGAACGACCTCTTCATCCAATTGACGAAGTTGAAGAACAACCTACGCCACATGATGGGTGAAGATCTGATCACCCACCTCGGCACCGAGTACTACGACGAGGGATGAGCCGCGACGGGGTCACCTTCGGTACGTGGTCGATTCCCGAGTCCGAGTTAGAGGAGACTTTCGACACACCCGGAGGACCGGGTGGCCAGCACGCCAACCGGAATAGGACAGCTGTAAGCCTCCGCCTCGATATATCCAATTCGTCCCTCCCCGAGTCGGTCCAGAAGCATCTGATTGCCAAGCTCGGCGGGGCGGTGGTGGAGACGACAGCAGCCGATTCACGGTCGCAGTGGCGGAATCGTGCCCTCGCTCGCCAGCGTCTCGCTGCGTTGCTCGAGCAAGCCTCCAAACGAGACACCCCGAGACGACCGACCAGACCGTCGCGGGCATCGAAAGAGAAACGGCTCCAGGAAAAACAGAGGAAGTCTGAAGTCAAGAAAACCCGACGGAACCCGGAAATAGACGATTAGACCCGGGGTGAAGGATGGATAAAATCACCTTATGAAACAGGATCCAGCCGACCAGGCAACCTGGATTGACGAAGTAATTCGGACTGCCGAAAGCCGCGGCGAATTCGAGAATCTTCCGGGTGCCGGGAAACCCATACCCGGATCGGGAACCAAGGACGACGACCTCTGGTGGGTTCGTTCCTGGATCGAACGCAATCGCCAAGACGACGCCAAAGCCGATCCGACCTAGGCTCCTGACATGGAGATGACCCCCGATCGGTGGCGTTACACCGAGCAGTACTCAGACGAGGTCTTCGGGTCTCAGGACGAACACCTCGCCGGTTTGATGGATCGTGCCGTGGCTGCCGGCCTACCTCCGATCGCAGTTTCCGCCGACGTGGGGCACCTTCTCACAATTCTGGCCAAACTCACTCACGGCCGGCGCGCTCTTGAGCTGGGGACTCTCGCCGGCTACAGCGCGATCTGGATCGCCAGAGGACTGGCATCCGACGGTCAATTGACCACGATCGAATATGAACCGAGACATGCCGAATTTGCCAGGGCAGAGTTCGAAACCGCCGGTGTCGCCGACCAGGTTGAGGTAATTGTCGGTGCGGCCCTCGACGTCTTGCCGGGGTTGGCCGAGAATTGGGGCCCGGGTAGCGTCGACCTCACCTTCGTCGACGCGGTCAAGTCTGAATACCCCGACTACTTCGAAATCATCAAGCCGATGGTCGCTCCAGGTGGTCTGCTGGTAGCGGACAATGTCTACGGCACCGGAGCCGGATGGATCGATGAGGGCCACGGGACCGATCGCTTCAATCGGATGGTCGCCGGCGATCCTGATTTCGAGGCAGTTGCCCTTCCCATCCGTCAGGGAGTGATGGTTGCCCGACGAAGATGACCGGGCGGATTTCTGACTGAAAGTGACGAGGCACCTTTCTATATCAAAGTCGATACATATATACTGGTCAAATGGCCCTTAGCATCAAGAGCGAGAAAGCCGACGAATTGGCGAGGAAGGTGGCCAGGTTGACAGGCACCACCCTTACCGAGGCCGTTGAGATTGCACTGGAAGAGAAGCTCAAGAGGACTCAATCCCAGGGCAAGGTTGGAGCCAACATCCGAAGGCTGATGGAGGAATTCTCTCAGTACCCCGTCCTCGACGACCGGAGCGCCGACGAAATTATCGGTTATGACGAATTTGGCCTTCCCAACTGATGGACGTGGTGGTTGACACCTCTGCCGTCGTTGCGATCGTCACCGGCGAGGAACACGGCGGATGGGTAGCTATTGCCCTCGGAGAAACCGAACAACGATTCATGTCCGTCGCATCGGCTGTCGAACTGTCGGTGGTTCTAACCAACAAATTTGGCCCGACCGGACCCATAGCTGCTGACCATCTCCTCGCGTCGATTCCGATCACCGTCCTGCCACTGGATCAAGACCAGGCAAGAATGGCCGCAAACGGATATGTGCGATATGGGAAAGGAAGGCACAGCGCAGCGCTGAATTTCGGTGACTGCTTCGTATACGGACTCGCTGCGTCGCTAAGCCTCCCGGTGGTCTGTCTCGGCAACGATTTTCCGCAGACGGATCTGGAAACGATTCATCCAGACTGATTCGTGGCGATTTCACGGCCACGATTTCGGTCCGGCTTCCCCAAAGCGGTGCGAGGTATAGATTCCACCCTCACCCATCGTTTCGGAATCTCGAACGACTCCAGTCTGTCGCTGCTCCAGTCCGCAAGTTCGGAGCGCTCGGCGGTGCCCTGGTAGATGCAGACAATCTCGTTGCCCCATTCTTCCGAAGCGACGCCCACCACCATGACTCCATCCACATCGGGATGCCCCTCTACGGCGGACTCGATAACGGACGGATCGACGTTCTCTCCACCGGTGACAATCACATCGTCGGCACGCCCCAAAATCCGAAGCGCCCCGTCTTCGAAGGCACCGAAATCACCCGTTACGAACCACTCATCGGTACTGCGAGACGGACTACCCAGATATCCGTCGAAAACTTGTCCACCACGCAGTGCGATTCGCCCGGTGGGGTCGATCATTGCTTCGACGCCGGGCAGCAGATCTGCTTTGTACTCAACTGCCGACCCTGGCTTGAGCGTCGCCACCTGGGCACAGGTCTCGGTCATTCCATACGTAGGAAGGACGGGCAGCCCACGGTCAGCGGCTTCTTCGAGGAGGCCTGCCGGTATCGGACCCCCGCCGACCAGGACAGCCTTCAAGCCTGCGTAGCGTCGGGTGTCCTGGTCGAGAATCCGGCGCAACATCGTCGGCACCACCGAAGCCATCGTCACATCGCCCGACAGGGCATCAGCAAAGCTCAAGGCGTCGAAACGGGGAAGCAGGTGTACTCCGCCCCCGACAAAGGCTGACCGGAACAACACCGACAATCCGCCGACATGGTGAAGTGGCATGGCGATGAGCCAGGTGTCATCCTCGTCGTGGCCGAGGTGCTGAGCGGACGCAACGACCGCTGCCCGCCAGTTGGCAATCGTGAGCGGGACGAGTTTTGATTTACCCGTGGTGCCGGAGGTCGAAAGGATGGTCATCACATCCTGGGGAACGACGTCTCCTAACGATCCCTCGCGACTGGAAATCCGAACCGGGCCCGAGGCGACTCCGGCGAAGATCTCAACTACCGAAGCAATGTCCCGACGGGGAACTACCGCTGCCAGGTCCGAGCCACGCCGATTCGCCAGCGCGGCCGACAATTCCTGGTAGGTAAGGGCCGAATCCGGGGTGGTCACAAATACCCGTTCGGGATGCCCATTTATCAGCCAATCAATCACAACCTGATTCTGCCCCTTATCCTGAGTCATTGTGGTTTCTGAAATATTTGATTCATCAGCGTGGACCGAAGTGTCCGGATTCGATTTCACCGACATCACCTATCACCGGGCGACAGAAACGGGTGTTGTCAGAGTGGCATTCAACCGTCCCGAAGTAAGAAACGCATTCCGGCCTCACACGGTGGACGAGCTATATATGGCTCTCGATCATGCGCGCCAGACCGGTGACGTGGGATGCGTGCTCCTCACCGGCAACGGGCCGTCGCCGAAAGATGGTGGTTGGGCGTTCTGCTCGGGTGGTGACCAGCGAATCCGGGGCAAAGACGGATACAAGTATGCCGAAGGCGAAACGGCCGACACCGTCGACCCGGCGCGGCTCGGGCGGCTCCACATTCTCGAGGTGCAACGCTTGATCAGATTCATGCCCAAGGTCGTGATCGCCGTGGTGCCGGGTTGGGCGGTCGGAGGGGGCCACAGTCTCCACGTCGTTTGCGATCTGACGATTGCCTCCGAGGAACACGCCATTTTCAAACAGACCGACGCCGACGTCGCCAGTTACGACGCCGGGTATGGATCGGCTTATCTGGCCCGTCAGATCGGTCAGAAGCGGGCACGGGAAGTGTTCTTCCTCGGTCGGGATTATTCAGCGCAGGACGCCTTCGATATGGGCATGGTCAACGCGGTTGTACCCCACGCCGAATTAGAAAAGGTCGCCCTGGAATGGGGCGACGAAATCGTTAAGAAGAGTCCCAATGCGCAACGCATGCTCAAGTTCGCCTTCAACCTCATCGACGACGGGTTGGTCGGACAACAGATCTTCGCCGGTGAGGCCACCCGACTTGGATACATGACCGACGAAGCTGCCGAGGGCCGCGACGCCTTCCTGGAAAAACGCGACCCGGACTTCGGTCAATTTCCCTGGCGCTACTGACTGAATGACGTCCTTTCAAGCATGGAAGACGGCGGCGCGCCTTCACACTCTGCCCGCGGCTCTTACCCCCGTCATTGTGGCGGCCGGCCTCGCCGTCCATGACGTCGTTTTTCGTTGGGACGCTTTTGCCTGGACCCTGGTCGGGGCGGTCGCCTTACAGATTGCGGCCAACTTCGCCAATGATGCATCCGACGCCGCCAAGGGGTCGGATAACGAGGATCGCCTTGGCCCACCCCGGATGGTTTCCCTTGGCATCATCTCGCCCCGTTCCATGTGGGTTGCTACCTGGATTGCCGTGGGCATTGCCTCGATTGCCGGCGTTTTCCTCTTCACCATCGCCGGGCCCTGGATCCTGGTCATCGGTGTCGTGTCGGTGTTGGCGATGCTTGGCTATGTCGGAGGCAGTTCGCCGTACGGATATCGCGGACTCGGAGAGGTGTCCGTGTTCGTCTTCTTCGGATTGGTGGCAACGGTGGGCTCTCGATTTGTCTACGACCGGACTGCTCCGCTCTCGGCGTGGCTCCTCGCCATCCCGGTCGGGATGTTGGTAACCGCGATATTGGTGGCGAATAACTACCGCGACATCGACACTGACCGCGCCGTAGGGAAGCGCACTCTGGCTGTGATAATCGGGCCAAAGCTGACTCGGTTTCTCTTTGCGACCCTTGTATACGGCGCATTTCCCATGATCGTCCTCTTTGCCGTCACCGGTCAGACACCGTTGGGCACCCTTTTCGGCGCCCTTTGGGCGCCTTTCGCGATTGGCCCGGTGGCGATTGTGCAATCAAAAACCGACGGTCCCAACTTGATCCGGGCATTGAAACTCACCGCGCGACTCCATTTACTCACCGGGCTCTCACTCGCCATTGGTGCAGCCATCACAATCTGAATCCTTCCATGGAACCGGTGGACGGTCCGAGGCGTCGAAACCCCATGAGGAGTAAAGCAATACTTGTATTTTCACTGGCTCTGGTAATCGCAGCCTGCGGCGAGGGCGGCCTTACCTCCGACCCGATCGATCTGACAGGAGGTTGGCAATTGGTCTCCGGGACCATGGAGGGCACACCGGTGACACCCATTGCAACTCATCCGGTCACAATCGAATTCGACGACGGCAGCGTTGGCGGGACATCAGCATGCAATAGCTACGGCGGCGACTACACCGTAGATAGGGCAACCATCACGATAAGTGAGGTATTTATGACTGAGATGGCATGTTCTCCCGAGGAGGTGATGAGCCTCGAGTCGCAATACCTCGGTGCCTTGGGCGCTGTCTCAGCCTTCGCGATGGATGGCTCCAACCTTGTCTTGTCGGGTGATGGGGTGGAACTCGAGTTCGAACCGGTAGTCACGCCACCCACCGCAGAGATGATGGGAACGGTGTGGGTGCTGGAGAGTGTTATTGCGGGGGATTCAGTGAGCAGTGTTACCGGTGAGCGAGCGACCCTCGAATTCTTTAGCGACGGTTCGTTTCTCGGAAGCACAGGTTGTCGCAACCTGTCCGGGCACTACGTCGAAACGTCAACGGGCATAACAACGACCGATATGACCATGGCGGGCGAGTGCCCCACCGAACTTTCAGCGCAGGACAATTCTGTGGTCACCGTCCTCGGTGATGAATACCGGGTCGATATCGAAGGGGCAACGATGAGTCTCACTATTGCCGGCGAAGAGGGTTTGGTATACCGGGCCGAAGCCTGATTCCTGTTTAGGCAATTCCTCGGGATACGATCCTGCGATGTTCACCTCTCCCACCGATTCGACTCACCGCAATACCGGATTTCGGTTGACCGTCCTCGCCATCGTCGCCGCATTTTCCCTCGGAGCTTGTGGAGACTCGCAGTCGGATATTGAAGGAAACTGGCAGCTTGTATCCGGAACCCAAAGCGGGACTGAGCTACCGCTCGAGGCCAGCAACCCACTTACCATTGAGTTCGAATCCGAGCTCGCCAGCGGCCATGGAGGTTGCAACACCTTCAACGGGAGCTACACCCTCGACGGTACGTCGATTACTTTCGGCCCCATCGCCAGCACCCAAATGGCGTGCGAAGCCCTCGACCTCGAGACCATGTACATGGCGGGTCTCGGCGATGTTGACACCGTTAGTTCCAACGGGGACCAGCTGACTCTGAGCGGCCCACAAACCGAGTTCTTCTACGAGGCGGCACCAACGCCATAACCCCAAAGCCCGTGGCTTTTACGATGACCCGCAATGGGCCATAGGTCCCTCAGCGCAATGACAATCGCCGGTTTGATCGAGTCGAGTCGATTGCCATAATCGATCAATGCCAGAAAATTCAGATTCCACCAAAGCCTTTGATCGCGCTCTCCTCTTCTTCGCAGCGATGGGCGCCCTCGTCGCAGCCCTAGCCGTGGTCGCCGTTCTCACCGACTCTCAAACGCCCGCTGAGCCGGGTGGAGGAGAGGCCACTGGAGGCGCCGGCGACGTCATGGTCCACTATGAGCTCACTGAGTTTGCCATCATCGGGCCCCAGGAATTCCAACCGGGGCCGGTTGAGATGATGGTTGAGAACATCGGAGCTGTGGCCCACAACCTGGTGATCGAAAACGGAGCTGCGACCGAAGACATCAACCCGGGAGATTCGACGACACTCGATGCAGGCAACATGGACGCCGGCGAATACATCATCTTCTGTGACGTCCCCGGCCACCGCGAGGCCGGAATGCAATTGGCCGTGTCGGTGGCCGGTGATGCCGACGAGGTCACCGCGGGTGGCCACGAAGATATGACGCCCGAGGAAATGAACCAGATAATGATCGATTCGATGCTGGCGTTTCCCCAAGAGACCGAAGGTAAAGGCAACCAACCGCTGGATCCCGTCGAGATCAAAGCAGATGGAACCAAGGTTTTTGAGCTCACCGCCGAAATCATCCAATGGGAAGTTGAAGCCGGGAGATTCGTCGATGCCTGGGCATACAACGGCCAGGTGCCGGGCCCGTGGATCAAACTCGACCTTGGCGACAACGTTGAGATCAACGTCACCAACCTGACGCCAATGGGTACCGACGTCCACTGGCACGGGATCTCCACGCCGAACAACATGGACGGCGTCTCTCCTTATACCCAAGACCCGATATTGACCGGCGAAACCTTCACCTACGCCTTTGCAGCAGAACGCCCTGCGATTGGGATGTACCACGCCCATTTCCATAGCCAGATCAGCGTCCCCAACGGAATGTTCGGACCGATGATGATCGGCGAAGTCCCCTTGCCAGTCGGACAAACTATTTCAGGGATCGAGATCCCCGTGGACATCGAGATTGCCCAGGAGATTCCGATGGTGCTCAACGATGCGGGCGTTATCGGATTCAGCCTCAACGGCAAGTCGTTCCCTGCCACGGAGCCCTATGTCGCGAAGTCAGGCGATTGGCTGATCTACCACTACTACAACGAGGGCCTCACCGCCCACCCGATGCATCAGCACCAGTTCCCGCAACTGGTCTATGCCAAGGACGGGATTCCCTTAGATCACCCCTATTGGGCCGACACAATCAACGTTGCCCCCGGGGAGCGATACTCCGTTCTTGTCAACCCGAATCGCGCCGGTACCTGGGTGTGGCACTGTCACATCCTCACCCACGTTGAACGGGACACGGGTATGTTCGGGATGGTGACCGCGTTGATTGTGGAGGATTAGCCTCGCTGCCAGGACATCCGTAACCTCCGGGCGAAATGACCGGAGGGTTAGACATTTGCTGACTTGGAAAAGGTCGACCTGCTGACCACGGAGGCTTATTGCCACGTTTATTTGATTTCAACACAGAACAATATAACAGCGAGAGTTTCTTGCGATGATGGATATGTATTTTT
>JBGTGL010000174.1:0-3438 GCA_041746755.1 Acidimicrobiia bacterium
ATCACCAGTCGACCAATCACGTACAAACCGGCCTCGTGGGCGCGGGCCACGACATCTTCGAGGTTGTAGACCGCCGAAATCGCTCCCACTTCGCGAGCCGTTGGATCATTGCTGTTGTACCAGACGAAGCCGGACTCGTCCTTGAGGTCGATCATCAAGGAGTTGAGCTCGGTGTCCGTGGCCATTTCGAGGAAGGAGGAGAAATCTGTGGCAACCGCCTCTCCCGAAATATGCACCGCCCGGGCCGCGAATGGCTCCAATGTGATCAATTTGTCGCCGGCGCCTCCATCCCAGGTGAACTCGGTAGATATCCACGCTGGCCGGGTAACCGCCACCGGCCCTGGTTCGGCACCCCGCACGCGATAGTGGCCTTCGTCGTCGGTGAGGGCTGAAGCGGCTCCCGAGCTAACCGCCACGGCGGAGATCGGCCGTCCGTCCGGGTCGAGCACCCGGCCTCTCAGCACCCTGGCATTTAGAACCACGCTGTAGTCCTCGCCGGGGTCATCTTCTATGGAAACCATCCGGGCAACGTGGCCGGGAGCGCTCACCTCGAGCTCCACGCTTGATCGATTCCATTCCATTTCGACCTCCCCGGACTCATCCGAGGTTCCCGCCTGGCTCCCACCGATATCGATAACCGCACCGGCAATTGGAGCGCCAGCGTCATCGATAACGACGAGGGTGTATGGAGTGGACTGCCCGAGTAGCGACCAACCGGTCCATGCAGCCCAAACGACCGTGAGCGCCACCAGCAAACGAAAGGATGTTCGACGTGACACTGGAACCCAAATGGTACCAAGCGCATCGATGTAGGCGACACCGATCGGAGCCGTTTCAAGGGTGGAACGCTGAAAACCGCTTGCCAGATCCCGATGCGGACGTTAGTTTTCCACAGGGGTTGTTAGGAGGCCGAGTGAAGGCCATCAGGACAAACGAAACGAAAACCACCCGAGGCTCCGGCGCATCCGACACAGTGAGCCTGTACCTCGACGAGGTATCTGACCACCTCCTCCTTACCGCTGAAGACGAGGTTCGCCTCGCCCGTGATATGGAACGTGGGAAAAAGGCGCTAAAAGCCCTCGAAGCCGAGGATTTCTCCAAGGCCGACCGTCCGAAGCTGGTGCGGATGGTGGCAGCCGGTGAAGAAGCGAAGATGGCCTTTATCCGCTCGAACCTTCGACTCGTCATTTCGATTGCCAAGCGATACACCGGACGCGGCCTCGACCTTCTCGACCTCATTCAGGAGGGAAACCTGGGATTGATCAGAGCTGTCGAAAAGTTCGACTGGAGGAAGGGATTCAAGTTCTCGACCTATGCCACCTGGTGGATCAAACAAGCGATCACCCGCGGCCTGGGAAACAATGGACGAACGATCCGTCTCCCCGTCCATATGGTCGATGTGGTCCGCACCGTCCAGGACACAAAACAGGTTCTCTATGACCAATTGCATCGGGCTCCCACGATTGACGAAATCGCCGATTCGTCGGGTTTGGACATAGAACGGGTCCTCGCCGCGATGGACGCCCCGTCTGAGACCGTTTCACTCGATAAGCCGGTCGGACCGGAAAGCGACGTCTCGCTCCAGGATTTCGTCGAGGACGACGAGGCGACCGATCCTCTCGAGAACGCCGCAGCCGCCTGGCGGCGCGACCGCCTCATCGAAGCATTGAAATTTCTCGACCTCGAAGAACAGCAAGTTCTGTGGCTCCGCTTCGGACTCGACGGCGAAGAACCGTGGACACTCGCCGATGTGGGAACCGTCGTCAACGCCACCCGGGAACGAGTTCGACAGATCGAGGCACGAGGTTTGGCAAAACTTCGCCATCCCAGCTGCGACATGGACCTGAAGCACTTACTCCAATAGTTCCTCGCCGAGGTACCAGGCGGAGACGGGTGGGGCCGGTTCTCCCCAACTAAAGCTCTACGCGCGGGCTTTCAGTCCCCCTCCGCCTCGACCCAAAGCTGTCTCGGCACCTCCCCCGTTCAGCTCCGCAAGCTCCGCCTCCGGAGGAGGAATAAGAACGAGGTGGAAACGGATGGGGCCGGTTCTCCCCAACTAAAGCTCTACCCGCGGGCGGCCAAGTAGCGGAGAAAAAGCATCTTCTCTCCCTCGACCACCCGATCGAGCCGCATCCCGTATGGCGGCGAAATCTCTTCTGCTCCGGTGATCCGCATCGACTCTCCCCCAACCAGCATCGGGGATACCGTCAGGTTGAATTCATCGATCAGACCGGCCCTGGCGAACTGACCTGCCAGCGACGGCCCACCCTCGAGAAGAATGGTTTTGAAATTGGACAGTCGTTCCACGATCGAACCCGGATCGATGTCAGGGAGCACGGCAACGTCGGCCGCGTCGCCGAGGTTGGCGAGACGGCCCGGATTGGCGTAAGGGCCCGTGATGACAAGGGGCTTGTAATCCGGGTCGGAAAAGACTATCTGCTCCACGTCGAGGGAAACGGTGCCGCTCACGATCGCCAGTATTGGGGCGGGGCTTTGTCCCCTTGCCACCCTGCGCTCGCGGCGTGGCTCATCGAGACTGAGTGGCCGATAGTCCTCGACAATGACCGTCCTGGCGCCCACCAGGACGACGTCGGCGACTGCTCGCAACTCCTTGAACATCGCCATGTCTTCCTCGTCACCGAGTTCGGTGGAACCACCGTCGATGGTGGCAGCGCCGTCGACCGAAGCCACAAAATTGAGAAGCACCCATGGTCGGCCGTTGGAACGGCGATCGCCTTCTTCGGCGAGCTCGGTGGGATTTAGCTGGTCATTGGGATTTGCGGAAAGTCGTCGGAGCGCCATCCGGCAAAGGTACACCCTCCGCAACGACAGGAAGTTGAACTACGCCAAGTAATCGGCGACATTCTGAATGTCGCCCTGGTAGATGACCTGTTCGTGCGCCGGCTTGTAACCCATGGCGACATTGATGTTGAGCATCGGGCCGTTCGACTCGGCATTTTCGGTTTCGATGACTTCGATGGCCGGATATTCGTCGAGGAGCAACTCGATCATGGCTGCCTTGAGCCACCTCCCCAACCCCCGATTCTGATGCGCCGGGTCGACCCCGGTGTCCCACTGGTAGGCAATCTTGGGGTGGAGGTTCTGATAGGCGACATTGGTGTAGCCGACGAAATCGCCCGTCGGCTGGTGGACAGCGAAGTAGCCCAGGATTTCCCGTTGACGCTTCGACTCAATTTCCTCGAGCTGGCGCCATTCTTCCACTGTCAACTCGATGGGATCCTCCTCCAGGTCTTCCAGTGGCGCGTTGTTCATCACCCCGGCGACGTTGACGGCTTTCTCGACGAACTCGTCAGGAATTGGTGAGCGGAGCAGACGA
Organism: Acidimicrobiia bacterium; assembly: GCA_041746755.1. Taxonomy (GTDB): domain Bacteria; phylum Actinomycetota; class Acidimicrobiia; order Spongiisociales; family ZC4RG35; genus MA-ANB-1. The sequence goes on from JBGTGL010000174.1 coordinate 3,338, forward strand.
ATTTCGTAGTCATCCGCCCGCTCCGAAGCTCGAGCAAGCCACTCCCGCATTAGGGCACGATCGACGTCTGCTGTCCGCAACTGGCTGACCCGCTCGTTATA
>JBGTGL010000175.1:0-5378 GCA_041746755.1 Acidimicrobiia bacterium
TCCGATCGCAACTCGCCTCCCAGGTGACGGCGATCTTGAGTCAGCGGATGCTGGAAACCAGCGACTCGGGACGTGCCCTTGCCTGCGAGGTGCTCACCAACAACGAGCGGGTGCAGGAGTGGATACTCAGTCCCTCCGAGCCGGGCAACCTGGTCGAGATCATCAAGGAAAGCGGCTTCTTCGGTATGCAGACCTTCGACCAAGCAGTGCTCGAACTGGTGGTCAGCCGTCGTGTCGAAGTACCCGCTGCCCTTCCGTATGTGCGAAACGTTCACGAACTGCGGGCCCGGGCCATGGAAGCGGGACTCGAAATCTAACTAACCTGCCGCTGGTGATTCCCGACCGGCTTCAGTTTCTCGTCGATCCCGATAGCGTCCCAGCGCAACTCTCCTCTCTTTTCGCAGCGTCGAGCCACCAACTGTTTCTCGTCGGGGGTTCGGTTCGAGATGCATTTCTGGGGCGACCCACCGGCGACTTCGACTTCACAACCGATGCCCGTCCTGATGAGATCCTCGAAGTAGTCCGACCCTGGGCTGATGCCGTTTTTACCGTGGGCGAGGCTTTCGGGACCATTGCTGCCATCAAAGGTGACATCCCCGTCGAGATCACCACCTTTCGAGATGAGATCTACCGTGACGACTCCCGGAAGCCGACTGTGTCGTACTCAGACAACGTCGAGACCGATCTCTCCCGACGCGATTTCACCATCAATGCAATTGCTGTCCGACTTCCCGAGGTCGAGGTGGTCGACCCCTACGACGGATTGTTGGACCTGGCGAAGAAGTTGCTCAAAACTCCGATGAGTCCCGACATCAGCTTCTCGGACGATCCGTTGCGGATGCTGCGGCTGTTTCGGTTTATGGCGACTTTGGGTTTCGAGCCGGATGACGCCGCACTCAAATCGGTGGTGAGATTGGGAGAGCGTTTGGAGATCGTCTCGGCGGAACGAATTCGCGAAGAGCTCTCCAAGCTGATCACCGCTCCCGCCCCCGGGGAAACACTCCATTCGTTGGTTAGTGCCGGTCTGGCCGACTACTTTCTGCCGGAGTTGCCAAGGTTGGCGATGGAACAGGACCCGTTTCACCACCACAAGGATGTCCTCGCCCATACCTTCGCTGTGGTCGACAAGGCATCGCCCGATCTCATATTGCGGCTGGCTGCCCTCCTCCACGACGTCGGGAAGCCTGCGACGCGCGAGTTTGGGCCGGGGGGTGTCTCCTTCCATCACCACGAGGTCGTCGGGGCCCGGATGGCCCGGAAGCGATTGCGCGAGTTGAAATACCCGAAACAGGTCGTCGATGACGTCTCCCAACTCGTGTTCCTCCACCTCCGGCCACATACCCTCAAGATGGGTTGGACCGACTCGGCGGTACGGCGGTATGTGCGCGACGCCGGCGATCTGTTGGATCCCCTCAATGAATTGGTCCGATGCGACGTGACAACCGCCAACGAGCGGCGTGAACGGGGTATCCAAAGAGGGATCGACGAACTCGAGGAGCGGATCGAGGTTCTCGCCGCACAGGAGGAGCTTTCCTCGATGCGCGCTCCGGTGGATGGCCACGAAGTGATGGAATTTCTGGGCATCGAACCCGGTCCCAAAGTCGGGGAGATCATGGAGATTCTCCTCGAGAAGCGGATTGAGGACGGTCCATACACCAAGGAAGAGGCCCTGTCGATTGCTCGAAGCTGGGCTGAGAACTCCGATTCCGAGAGCGAGTAGCGACTCCAATATCACGACGGTGTATCGCGAGTACGCTCAGCTCGACTGCCATCGTCCAGGAGTGTCTCCGTTGAGATTCAACCCACAAAAGAAAAAGCGTGCCTCCGTGCTCGGTGTGCCGATGGCATACGTCGAAGCGGGTAAGGGCGATCCGATCATTTTGCTCCACGGCAATCCGACGTCCTCATACTTGTGGAGAAACGTCATCCCGGAACTGGTTGGGTCGGGAAGGTGCATTGCGCCCGATCTGATCGGTATGGGCGACTCGGCCCAGATCGCGGCAGGCCCCACTGCCTACCGATTTGTCGACCACCGCGAGTACCTCGAGGCTTTCCTGAGTGTCCTCGGCATCGAGAAGGAGGTAACTCTGGTTGGCCACGATTGGGGTGGCCCGCTCCTTTTCGACTGGGGGAGGAGGAACCCCGAAGCGGTGAAGGCCGTGGTCTATATGGAGACAATCGCCTCTCCGCCCTCGATCGACGACTGGCCCGAGGCGGCGGTTTCGATCTTCTCTGCAATGAGAAGTGAAGCCGGTGAGGAAATGGTGCTTGAGAAGAACGTATTCGTCGAACGCATCCTTCCGGCATCTGTGCTCGATCCGATGTCAGAGGAAACGCTGAACGAGTACCGACGGCCTTTCCTGGCTCCGGGTGAGTCACGTCGGCCCACCCTGACCTGGCCACGAGAGATCCCGTTCGATGGCCGTCCGGAGGACGTCGCGGAAATCGTCGCCGCCAACGAGGCTTGGCTGGAGACCGAGGCGGTCCCCAAACTGTTTGTCAATGCCGAACCCGGATCGATACTCACTGGAAGATTGCGGGAGATCTGTCGTTCCTGGAAGAACCAGACCGAGGTCACCGTGCGCGGCCTGCACTTCGTTCAGGAGGACTCCGGACCTGAGATCGGAAAAGCGATAGCTGCATTCTTGAGAACTGTCTGACCAGCGTCGTAATCTGACCCGGTGATTCTTCTCCTCGTTCCGGCGTTGGCACTCGCCGTCGCCAGTATCGCTGCCTTCTTCGGCCGCTATGTCTGGTGGCTCGACGTCTTGGCCAACTTTCGCGCTCAGTTCCTGGTGGGTCTGGTGTTATCCGGGCTGGTCCTGCTCTTCTCCCGCTATAGGGCGATCGCCGTTGGGATCTTGTTTGTGGCCGGTGTCAATCTCGCCGTGGTGGCGCCGTTATATCTCGGTTCGCCCGGCGAGTCTGATCCAAACGCGCCGGTGGTCCGGGTGATGTCGTTCAATCTGCTCTCGACGAACGACCACTACCGGGAGGTCGCCGATTTCATTGAACTCAACCAACCAGACGTTGTGCTTCTCCACGAGTCCAGTCTGCCCTGGGAGACCGCGATGGCTTCGGCAGCTCTCGACTACGACGTGTTCAAGGCGCGATCAGATGAACTGATTTTCGGCACTCTGGTTCTGGTGAAACGGTCGATTGAGTCAGTCGAAATCGTCTCGTTCGGATTTGCCGAAACCGACTCGAGGGCGGTGGAAGTACGGATGTCGGACCCTTCGTGGAGTCGGCCCCTGTCGCTCCTCTCAATTCATCCCCTCGCTCCCACCGAGCCGGAGCGGGCGAATCTACGCGACGCCCAGCTCGAGTTCGCCGCAGACTGGGCTTCCCAGCAGTCTGACTTCTATATGGTCGCTGGCGACTTCAACGCCACACCCTGGTCGTGGCCCTTCCGCAACATGATCTCGGTCGGAGGGCTGCGCAACTCTCAGATCGGTTTCGGGGTGCAGGCATCATTTGCTGCCAACTCCAATCCCTTATTCCGTGTCCCGATCGATCATCTCCTCCATAGTGAATCCTTGGTGGTGCGTCATCGAGTGTTAGGCCCGGCGATGGGTTCTGATCACTTCCCGATCATCGTGGATCTCGAGTTCGCTGCCAGCTAGGTAGCCTGTTGCGATGTCCGACTCGTTTCTCTCCCGCCGCCAACGCCTCGCCAAGACAATTGGAGACGACGGCATAGCCGTAATCCCTGCCGGTGTTGAACAGATCCGCAACGACGACGTTTCCCACGATTTCAGACAGGATTCGAATTTCTTTTATCTGACGGGATTTGCCGAACCCGATGCGGTGGCGGTTATCACGCCCGGCCACCCTGATGGGGACTACACCCTCTTCGTGAGGCCCAGAGATCCCGAAATGGAAGCTTGGAATGGATACCGAGCCGGCGTTGAAGGCGCAAAGCAACGATTCGGCGCCGATCAGGCCTACTCAGTGGCCGATCTAGACGATGTGTTGACACGACTGATGGTCGGGCGTGAGGTCCTCTGGTATCGGAGTGGCAGCGAGGCCCATGACTCGAGGATGTCGGCAGTTATCAGCAAGGCACGTTCGCACCGCGAGCGTTATGGGGGAGCGGTACCCGGCGCAATCAAAGACATTTCGGTTGCACTCGGGGAGATGCGTCTGATCAAGACGCCAGACGAATTTGAGATTCTCAAGCAGGTGACTGCTCTATCGGCCGCTGGCCACAACGAGGCGATGCGCTTCGCCCGTCCCGGGCTTTACGAGTATCAGGTTCAAGCGGCGATGGAGCTTGCCTGGCGCATGGCGGGGGCGCGACGCAACGGTTACGGCTCGATCGTTGCGTCCGGGGCCAACGCCTGCGTCCTCCATTATGTGGAAAATGAGTCGAAGATCGGCGACGGTGATCTGATTCTCATAGATGCCGCCGCCGAGATCGACGGGTACTCGGCGGATATCACACGTACGTTTCCGGCAAACGGAACTTTTTCCACACCACAGCGGGCGATTTACGAGGTGGTTCTCGCAGCCGAGAAGGCGGGAGTGGCCATGTCCAAACCCGGGGCAACGATGCGAGGGATCCACGACCATGCCACCGAGGTGCTCACAGAGGGAATGGTCGAGCTCGGGTTGCTGCCTCTTCCGCTAGCCGAGTCGATGGCGATGAATCATTTCACCCAGTTCTTCTTCCACGGCACGGGCCACTGGTTGGGAATGGACGTTCACGATCGCGGGAAATATCGGGAAGATGGTGTGCCCCGCAAGCTGGAGCCTGGAATGTTCTTCACCGTCGAACCGGGACTGTATATCTCACCGGAAAAGGGCGAGATTGAACTGTCGCTCCTCGAATATGACCCTGATGAATGGGCGCAGCGCCGGATTCTCGAAGGACGTGCAACGGCAATGGCCAAAGAAGCCGAGGCCAGAGAATCGGCGGAGTCGATCACTCACCGGGTTCCGAAGGAGTTCCTCGGGATTGGGATACGGATCGAAGATGACATTTTCATCACCGACGAGGGGTCGGACAACCTCACCGATTCGACCCCGGTTGAAATCGATGACGTCGAGGCGATGTGTGCCGAATCGCCCACTTTCACCTATGAACCGGTGATGGCGGGTAAAGCATAGAAGTAGACGGCCAGGAAGTGAGAGGCGCTGGCCAAGATCACGGTCACATGAAACAACTCGTGGGATGAGAAGGTTCTCGGAAACATAACGGGCCACTTTTTGACGAATATGAACACTCCCATGGTGTAGAAGAGCCCACCGATCGCGATGAGCGCAATTGCGGCTCCGCCTAATTCGCGGTAAATGGCAGGCATCCAAATCAGGGCCGACCACCCCATCGAGAGTTGGATGGTCATTGAGAGCCAGGTTTCCTCCTTCGGCAGTGAAGT
>JBGTGL010000176.1:0-2788 GCA_041746755.1 Acidimicrobiia bacterium
TAATCGAGGCGCTCAGCGACCCGTTGCAGCGCCGGCATGGCCTCATCCCGCGCTTCCGGCGAGATACGAGCGAGTTCTTCAGCAACAAAACCCGAAATGAGACGGACAGTGCCTTCAGTTGTTTTCAGAAAAACGTTGCCGGTAAACCCATCAGTGACAAAGACATCAGCCTTGTCTCCGTCGACGTCCCGACCTTCGACATTGCCGACAAAATTGAGGTCGCTGGCCGCGAGCAACTCATATGCGGCCTTCTCCAGGGCCCGTCCCTTGCCCTTCTCCTCGCCAATCGACAACAGCCCGATTCTCGGGTTGCTGGCACCGAGAAGGGCCTCGGAGGCAACCGAGCCCATCACGGCGAACTGGTAAAGGTGATCCTCAGTGACCTCGGGGTTGGCCCCGGAGTCGAGTACCAGAGTTGGACTTCCCGGTGTCGGAAAGATCGAGGCTATCGATGGCCGGGACACGCCCTTGACCCGGCCGATCAGAATCGCAGCCGCGGCCATCGCTGCTCCCGTCGATCCGGCCGAGACCATCCCGGCAGCATCTCCGCTGGCGACGAGTCGGGCCGCTACCGATATTGAAGAGTTCGGCTTTTCGCGAAGAGCCCGGGCCGGGTCGTCCCCCATGCCGATTGAGTCGGAAGCCTCCACGATTTCTAGATCGACATCGTGGGAGGACAACTCCTGCTGTAGCTGGTCCGTGGCTCCGACGAGAACTACGTCAACCCCGTTCGCTGCCGCGAGCACGGCTCCAGCGACTGTCTCGACGGGGGCATTGTCGCCCCCCATCGCGTCAAGGGCGATACGGGCCAAGGGTCTACTTGGTGTCTAGTACTTCACGGCCCGCGTAGGTCCCGCAGTTGCGGCAGGCGCGATGAGGCAGCTTGGGTACACCGCACTGTTCACACGAGACCGAAGAAGGTGCTTGTACCTTCCACGCCGCTTTGCGCTGACGGGTGCGTGAGCGCGACATTTTTTTCTTTGGCACCGCCATGAGGTGCTCTCCTTGGTTCGTCAGGAATCGAATAGATCTTTCAGGACGGTGAATGGTGAATCGGAATCGTCACCATGTCCGTCACAGGGTTCCCTATTCAAGTCGGTTCCGCACGTTGGGCAAAGTCCGGCGCAATCTGACCGACAGAGTGGGACAGCTGGAAGGGCCAGTGCAAGTTCGTCTTGTGCCGGGCCACAGACATCGACCACGTTGTCGACAATGCCGTATCCGTCTTCATCCGGTTCGCTTCGGAAATATTGGCTCCCGCTCGTTGCGAGTTCTTCCTCCCATTCCAGGAGGCACCTCGTACAAACCAACTTCGCGGTTGCTGCGACATCAAAAGTTGCGTTGACACCGCCGGTTGTGCCCACCAGCGTTCCGGAAACTGCCATCGGGCCATCGACTGTGGTCTCGCCAAGCCTTAGCGATACCGATCGTTCTCCGTGAAATTTGCGCTCCCTGCCGACCGTGCCCACCAGTTTGTCGACCGGAACCACCAACAAATCATGCATGTGCGGTCAGAGTGGGACGTCGGGCGGTTTGGGACGGGCCTGGTGCAATTCGTTACGGGAATTCTTGACAGTCGAAAGCAAACGGCTTAGCAAGTTTTCGGCTTCCTGAAGGTTTTGTTCGATCTCGTCTTCGGTTTCGAGACGCATCCGGCGTGCCTCGCCTTCGGCCCGACGGACCAAAATGTTTGCCTCCTCCACGGCTTCCTTGGTGATGTTCGATTCGGATACCAATTCGTCTGCCTCGGCGCGCGCCTTTTCAATTATCTCGCGCGCTTTTTCGTTGGTGCGCGAGATGAATGCTTCACGCTCACGAACCATCCAGCGGGCCGCCCGCAATTCGTCAGGGAGCTCGGATCGAAGTTTTTCGAGAAGTCCCAGGAAGAGTTCCTTTTCTACGAGAACATTCCCCGACAACGGCACCGATTTGGCCTCGTGAAGGTGGACGAGGAGATCGTCGACGGTGTCCTGGAGATCACCGACATCAGTCGGTGTTGCCGGGTCGTTCTCCATCGTGTCGGGTTGTAGGTCTGATTCTTGTGTCATCCGAATCGCTCCTTCAATATGCTGAGCACCTCGGGAGGCACCAATTCGCTTACGTCTCCCCCCAGTTTGGCAACTTCTTTGACGAGGGACGAGGAAACGAACCCTAAATCTGGATTGGTTGCCATGAACAGCGTTTCCATCCCGGATAGATGTTCATTCATCTGGGACATCTGCTTTTCAAATTCAAAGTCATCGATCGACCGGAGCCCCTTGACAACCACGTCAGCCCCTTCAGCGGTGGCATGCTCGACAAGGAGGCCGGCAAACGACGTAACCCGTATGCCTTCACCCACTATCGATCCGAGGAGATTTACCCGTTCTTCAACTGAGAGCATGGAATCTTTGGCGGGATTATCAACTACCGACACCACGACCCTGTCGAAGATCGATATGCATCTCGAGATGACATCAAGATGTCCATTGGTGGGAGGGTCGAAACTCCCCGGACACAACGCGGTCGTCATTCTTCCTCTGTTTCCTTCAGGTACTTGAGGATTCTGGTATCCCCGTACCGTTTCTCCGCGGCAACACGCCAATTTTCCCGGACATCGGGCACTCTATCGGTGTGCCGCCTCGATGCGAGCACCAAACCACCCACCCGGAGTGATCGATCGAGCAGAGAGAAGTCCCTCTCCATCTCGTCGGTGGCCATCGGCCAGGGAGGGTCGATAAAGGCCAGATCGAACATGTTGGTGTTGGCCTGGAGGAACTGCCCGACGGTTCCCCTCCTGAGTTCACCA
>JBGTGL010000177.1:0-13809 GCA_041746755.1 Acidimicrobiia bacterium
GCGGACGAGCTACTTATTTAGGCAGCCAGTGCGAAATTATCTTCGGCACTTATTGGTTTTTCCGGTTTGGTAACGAGGTCCCGGAGACCCCGACTCGCTTCCACCGCTTCAACACTCAACGTCGAAACCGTTTCACCCCCAAGATTTCCTGGGAACAATGCCAGTTTAATCGGCGCCACCGACAAACAAATGGGGATTAGCCGCGCCGCCCCAACGAGCGTTGCATCTCCCGGTCGTGTTCCCGTTCCTTGAGGGCCTGGCGTTTGTCGACAGTAGACCGGCCCTTGGCCAGTCCCAGCTCGACCTTGGCCTTGCCGTCCTTGAAATACACCTGGAGGGGAACCAGGGTCAGGCCTTTCTCGGCCAACTGACCCGCGATCCTGTCGATCTCGCGCCGATGCATGAGAAGCTTGCGCTCCCGCTCCGGTTCGTGGCCTCCATCACGGGAAAACTCGTAGGGCCCGATGTAGCAACCCGACAGATAGGCCTCTCCGTTGGCGATGTGGGCGTACGAATCCTTGAGATCCATTTTCCCCTCGCGCATCGATTTCACCTCGGAACCCACCAATACCAAACCGGCCTCGACTGTGTCCACCACCGAATAGTTGCGTCGGGCCCGGCGATTGCTAGCGACCACTTTGACACGCTCGGCATCGCCCGAGCTAGCCATTAGATGCCTCCGGGAATATCCGCGCCGACACCGTCGGCATCACGTAGATATCGGCTCAATCCAAGTAGCGACCCGACTACGCCGGCGGCGGCACCAAAGATCAGGAAGAGAATTCCCCATTGCAAGAAGAACCGGTTCGAGACGTCGAGACGAAACAGCGCAAAGCTCTGGGTGGCTTCGGCAAGACGCGACGAACCAACCCACACGGTGAACACCGCTAGGGCAGCCCCGAATATCCCTTCGATCATCCCCTCCAGGAGGAAGGGAACTCGAATAAACCAGTTGGAGGCACCGACCAGTTTCATGACCGCCACCTCGTCACGACGTGCGTAGATGGCGAGGCGGATCGTGTTGGCAATCAGCACCACCGCTGACAAACCGAGGACGATGGCCATACCCAGACCGAGGACATTGAGCACATTGGACAGGTTCTCCAATTGTTCGATCTCTTCAGCCGCGGTGTTGACCCGACGCACAACCTGGCTCTGTTGTTCGAGCTGGAACTTCACCGATTGATAGAACGCTATGTCGACAAGCTCGATCCGGAGCGATGCGGGAAGAATGGTCGGGTCGATATCGAGCAGTTCGTCCTGTCCCTCAAAGATCTGCTGGAACTCGATCCACGCCTCGTTCTTGTCCACATACCGAACGGGTGGTTTGACCTCTTCCCAGGATTCGACTTCTGCTTGAAGTTGAGCGTGGGCACCCGAGGCCACCCCGGCGGCACCTTCGTCTTTGAGAAAGGCAATGACGTGGACTCCGTCCTGCCAGGCCAGAGTATTGATCCGGAGAACCTCGTTGACCACCAGCGCTCCGAAAGCCAGGGAAAGCGAGATGAATACCGCCAAAACGGCACCGGCCACCACCAAAGCATTGCGCCTGAGGTTGGTCAGGGCCTCCCTGACCAGAAAGAAAAATCGACTCATTCTGAGACGCCCTGCTCGTATCGTCCGGTGGCCTCGTCACGCATGACCCGGCCCGATTCGAGAGCAACCACCCGCCGTTGCATGGCGTCGACGATGGCATGGTCGTGGGTGGCCATCACAATGGTGGTACCGGTCCGGTTGATCCGGTCGAGGAGCTTCATGATTCCCACAGACGTCTTGGGGTCGAGGTTCCCGGTGGGCTCGTCGCAGAGCATTATCGGCGGGCGGTTGACGAACGACCGTGCTACCGAGACGCGTTGTTGTTCACCACCGGATAGTTGCCGGGGATAGCGGGCCCCCTTGTCGGCCAGGCCCACCAGATCGAGGACCTGCTCCACCTGCGGTTTGATCGCCGACGAGGGGCGCCCCAGAACCTCGAGAGCGAAGGCAACATTCTCGGCAACGGTCTTGTTGGGGAGAAGTTTGTAGTCCTGGAAGACGGTCCCAACACTGCGGCGGAGATAAGGAATCTTCCATTTGGGGAGGGTCGTGATGTCTTTTCCAGCCACGTATATGGTCCCCCGCGTCACCGGCTCGTCGCGGAGCATGAGACGGATCAGAGTCGACTTACCCGAGCCGGACGCTCCGACCAGAAAGACAAACTCCCCTTTTTGGATATCGAGCGAGACATCGTTGGCGGCGACGGTGCCGCCTTCATAGACCTTGGTGACGTTTTCTAGTCGAATCATGAGAATGGAATCATGGGGTAGGAGGAGTCTCGCAGAAGCAAGAAAGAGAACTGCGGACCATGAGAACGCTAACCGGAGTGGCTGGGTTAGCTGGAATTATTGGTCGTCTCGTGCTCGGCCCTGCGCCAGCGCAAATATGCTTCGACAAAGGGCATGACATCGCCGTCCAACACACCCTGGATGTTTCCCACTTCGTAATCGGTGCGGAGATCCTTGACCATCTGATATGGCTGCATCACGTAACTGCGGATCTGACGACCCCAAGCGGCCTCACCCTTGTCGCCCCGGATCTCGTTGAGATGTGCGAGACGATCTACCCGCTGGCGCTCGGCGAGTTTGGACTGGAGCATGGCCATGGCACGGGCCTTGTTTTGGAGTTGGGATCGTTCGTTCTGACACTGGACCACAATGTTGGTGGGTATGTGAGTGATACGGACCGCCGAGTCGGTGGTGTTCACATGTTGGCCACCGGCACCCTGCGACCGATATGTGTCGATTCGAATATCGTCCTCGTTGATCTCGACATCGGCCTGGTCGCCGAGGTCCGGAACCACATCTACACCGGCAAAGGAAGTCTGACGACGCGCGGCGGCATCGAAAGGGGAGATCCTCACCAATCGGTGAACTCCCCGTTCCGCTTCCAGGGTGCCGTACGCTCGGTCGCCCTTTACGGAGAAAGTTGCTGACTTGATGCCTGCCTCTTCGCCGGCGGTTACCTCTTCGACTTTCACAGAGAAACCGGAGTCGGCAAGAAAGCGTTGATACATGCGGGCGAGCATCTCGGCCCAATCCTGAGCGTCGACTCCACCTGCACCGGCGTGAACGCTGAGAATGGCATCAGCCTCGTCATATTCGTCGAAGAACAATGACTCCAACTCGAGCCCGTCGAGATCGCGGGCAACTTCCTCCAATTGGCCGAGAGATTCCGTCTTCGAATCGGCATCGTCCGCCTCGTCGGCCAACTCGAGTAGCACCTCGGCGTCGTCGATCTTGGAACCGAGCCCACCGACCTTGTCGAATAGGCCCTCGTACCGGGCCAGCCGCGACGAGACCTGGCGACCACGGTCCGGGTCATCCCAAAGATCGGCAGAACCAGCTTGTTCGCGGAGTTCGGAGAGTTCACCTGCCTTGGTATCCAGATCGAGAAAGCCGCGGGCCTCGTCGAGACGCTTGCGCAGCTCAGCGACAAAGGCTTTCGGATCGGTGACTTCGTTCATGGTCGGCGCATTTGCGGGGGCGGTCCCGCTTTATGCGTTTTCCAGCAGGAGGTGGCACTTCTTGTATTTCTTACCCGATCCGCAATAGCAGGGTTCGTTACGTCCGATCTTGTCCGAGACTGCCTGTTTTTGCTTCCTGGGACCGGTGGCATTGGCCTCGAGTCGCTTCGGCTGCGTTTGCGGTTGGGCGATCTCGACCCGGAAGAGATACCTGATGGCGTCGTTCTTTATCGAATCGACCATTTCGGCGAACATGTCATATCCCTCACGCTGATATTCGGTGAGTGGGTCGCGCTGGCCCATGGCACGGAGGCCAATCCCGGCGCGGAGATAATCCATCTCGGAGAGATGCTCCCGCCACTTGTTGTCAATCACCGAGAGCATCACCGACTTCTCCACCTGCACCATCGTCTCCGGCCCTAACTCAACCCGCCGAGCCGCGATGAACTCCTGAGCCTCGTCGATCACCTTCTCAACGATGGTGTCATAAGAGTCGCCTTCCGAAGTCTCCTTGGTGATGGCGGACACGTAGTACTGCGCCAATTCGAGTTGGAAGGCATCCCAGTCCCATTGCGTCTTAGGGATGCCCCCTCCGAAATGCGATTCGACCAGGCCCCCCAACACATCGTCGACCCAATCGACAACGAGGTTTTCTCCCGCGGTTCCTTCCAGAATGGCCTCGCGCCACTCGTAAATGACTTCGCGTTGTCGGTTCATCACCTCGTCGTATTTGAGAACGTTCTTGCGAATCTCGAAGTTCTGCGATTCGACCTGACGCTGCGCTCGCTCGATCGACTTGGAGACCATCTTGGCCTCGAGGGGTTGATCTTCAGGAAGCTTGAGCCGGTCCATCACCGAAGTCACCCACTCACCCTGGAAACGGCGCATCAGGTCATCTTCGAGGGAAAGGTAAAAGCGGGATTCGCCGGGATCGCCCTGACGTCCGGATCGACCACGGAGCTGGTTGTCGATGCGCCGGGATTCGTGACGCTCGGTTCCGACGACGTACAGGCCACCGGCGTCGATCACCTTCTTCTTGTTTGGTGCGATCTGTTCGGCGTACTCGGCGACGAGCTTGGCTTCGAGCTCTTCGTAGGAGGGATCATCGAGGGTGACACCCTGGCGTTTCAACTCGGCTTTGGCCATTCCGTCGGGATTTCCGCCCAGCATGATGTCGACGCCTCGGCCGGCCATGTTGGTCGCCACTGTGACCGCCCCTGGTCGGCCCGCCTGAGCGATGATCTCAGCCTCGCGGGCGTGTTGTTTTGCATTCAGAACTTCGTGTTTGACGCCGGCCTTGTCGAGGGCACGAGACAATTTCTCGGAACGGTCGATCGAGACAGTTCCGAGCAGGACAGGTTGCGCCTTGGAATTGCGCTCGGCGATGTCGGCAATCAGCGCCGAGTATTTGCCGTCTTCGCTCTTATAAACGAGATCACCGTGGTCGGCACGGGCGACCGGCTGGTTGGTGGGGATGCTGGCGACTTCGAGGCTATAAATCTGAGCCAGCTCGGCGGCCTCGGTCTCGGCGGTACCGGTCATTCCAGCCAGCTTCTCGTAAAGCCGGAAATAGTTCTGGAGGGTGATAGTGGCCAGCGTCTGGTTCTCCTCCTTGATCGTGACGCCCTCTTTCGCTTCGATCGCCTGATGGAGGCCCTCTGAATAACGCCTTCCCTCGAGAACACGGCCGGTGAACTCGTCGACGATCTTTACCTCTCCATGGTCGATCAAGTAGGCATCGTCGAGGAGATAAAGCTCTTTCGCCTTCAAAGCGGCCTCGAGGTGGTGGACGAAGTCGACGGCGGCATGGTCAAAGAGGTTCTCGATTCCGAGAATCTGCTCAACGCGGGTGACCCCTTCCTCGGTGGTGAGCACCTGGCGTTTCCGTTCGTCGACTTCGTAGTGAACATCTTTCTGGAGACGATCGACGATCTTGGCGAAGTCGCGGTACCACTTGGCGCTGTCGGAAAGCTTCCCGGAAATGATCAAGGGAGTTCGAGCCTCATCGATGAGGATCGAGTCGACCTCGTCGACGATCGCGTAAGGGTGTCCCCGTTGCACGCGTGCCGCGGCGGACATAGCCATGTTGTCGCGCAAGTAGTCGAAACCGAACTCGTTGTTAGTGCCATGGGTGATATCGGCCGCATATGCGGGGTGGCGGGCATTCGGATCGTCACCGTTTTGGATTATCCCGACCGTGAGGCCGAGGAAGCGATGAATACCACCCATCCACTCGGCGTCACGTGAGGCGAGGTAGTCGTTCACAGTGACCATATGGACACCTTTGCCGCCGAGGGCGTTCAGGTAAGCGGGCATTGTCGAGACCAGGGTCTTTCCTTCGCCCGTCCTCATCTCGGCCACCATGCCCCGATGAAGGGCGGCCGCTCCAACTATCTGGACGTCGTAGTGGCGTTGTCCGAGGACCCGTTTGGCGGCCTCCCGCACCGTGGCGAAAGCCTCGACCTGGAGGTCGTCAACGCTGGCACCGTTGGCGATCCGATCCCGATATTCAACCGTTTTGGAAGCCAGTTCGGCATCGTTCAGGGCTTCGAACTCGGGTTCGACTTCGTTTACGGCGACGGCGACAGCCTGGAATTCTTTGAGAGTCTTGCCCTCGCCGGCGCGAAGGACTTTAGAGAAGAGTGGCATTAGGACCCTATGGTACTAATGCCACCGGCTAGTGATAGGTCTGTGTAGTCGCGACGTCTGGTTTAGCCCGGCCCGATCATTCCCTCGCGCTGCGCCCAGCTAACCGCTTCGAACCGTGAGTTCATCCCGAGTTTGTCAAGAACATTGCGAACATGGTTCCGAACCGTGTTCTCTGAAATGTAGAGCTGGTTCGCGATCTCACGCGAGGTGTTGCCACTGGCAACCAGGGTGAGGACTTCGAGTTCGCGGCCGGTCAACTCGGGTTGTCGGCTCATCGTGGCCCCGTGGTGGCGGAGAAGGTCGCGGAGGGCGGCGAAGAGCTTCCCACCCATCGCCGGCGAAACGGCGGCACCGCCGTTGAGAACATCCTTCATTGCCTCGACGAGGCGTGGCAGCGGGGTGTCCTTTGTCATGTATCCCGAGGCGCCGGCTTTGACTGCCTCGAGAAGGTCGCTGGCCGATTCGCTCGAGGTGAGCAGAACGACTCTCGAATTCGGGCTTACTTTGATTATGGAGCTCACCACCTCGAGTCCGGACATTCCCGGCATGAGGAGGTCGAGCATGACCAGGTCAGGCTGGGTCTCTCGGGCCAAATCGATTCCCGCCATTGCGCTGGAAGCGGCGGCGACTACCTCGAACCCTTCGGATGAGAATGCCGCCCGCAACGCTTCCCGAAAAAGCTCTGCGTCATCGACAATAAGGACAGTTGACATCGGGCGGTGTTCTCCTGCTCGGCGGTACCAGAAATATCTATCGGCAGGAACCCGTAAGGACTAGACACCCGATTTTCTCAATGGTACTGGGGGTCTTGCCGACGTCGCCGTGAAAAAGAACTCTACATTTGTCGGATTGATCGCTTCCGCCGCGGCGAGGAGAGTGGTTCCGGTCGTAAGAACGTCATCGACCAGCACCACAGACTCGAGTGGCCCGGCGATCCCTGTAAAGGACGGGGGGGCTCCTCGATGTGATGAACCAGCACGGCGACGGTTGTGGATCGGCCGTTCGAGAAGATCGAGAGCACGGCCGCCGGTTTGCAAAGCGAGCAGTCGGGCGAGACGTTGCGCCGGGTCGATCCCATATCGGAGATATCGACTCCAAACCCGGGGGACGGGTACAAAAACCAGACGTGGCGCGATCAGGTCTACCAGATGAGGTGCGATGATCCGTAGCAACGCTTCGTTGCCGCGATATTTGAGACCGTGCATCAACTTCGCGGCCGGGCCGGTGTGCTCGAAAACACTGACAGTGCGAAATCGGTCGTGGAGCAATCGCTCCGGAGACATCCTGAGTTCTCCCCGACACCGAACGCAGATATCCCCCCGGGCAACGACGAAACAAACCTGACAGATCACTCCCCGAACGTACTTGGAGGGAGCAGCGGTGTGAAGAGAGGCCTTTCCTTCCCCGGAGGAACGAGGGGAAGGTGTCTCCGCCGAGGAACGAGGCGGATACCGATGGGGCTGGTTCTCACCAACTAGAGCTCTCCTCGGAAAGAACGTCGGGAAAGGAACGTTCTGGTTAGGTGCCTTCTTGCCAGCCGCTCAGGTAGTCGCGTTGCTCGTCGGTGAGAAGCTCGAGACCACCGCCGAGGCTGTCCAACTTGATGCTGGCAACTTCTGCGTCGATCTCAGGGGGGAGGGTGTGAATCTTGACCTCGAGGGTGTCGGCGTTCTTCATGAGGAACTCGGCGGCGAGGGCTTGGTTGGAAAACGACATGTCCATTACGTCGGCGGGATGTCCCTCGGCGGCACCGAGGTTGACCAGCCGTCCTTCAGCGGCAACCAGGATTCTCCTACCGTCAGGCATCTCGAACTCATCGAGGTTGTCGCGTACGTTTCTCTTTTCCACCGCCATGGCACGCAAAGACGCGAGGTCGAGCTCTATGTCGAAATGTCCGGCGTTGGACAACAGCGCTCCGTCCTTCATCACATCAAAGTGCTCTTTTCTGAGGACATGCTTGTTTCCGGTGACCGTGACGAAGATATCGCCTTCGCGGGAGGCGTCCAGGGCTGTCATCACACGAAACCCGTCCATGGCGGCCGACAGCGCACGA
This sequence comes from Acidimicrobiia bacterium, assembly GCA_041746755.1. GTDB lineage: Bacteria > Actinomycetota > Acidimicrobiia > Spongiisociales > ZC4RG35 > MA-ANB-1. Next base: position 8,205 of record JBGTGL010000177.1, read on the forward strand.
ACCGGGTCGACCTCGACGACGATGACATGGGCGCCGAGTCCGTCAGCCCGGGAAGCAACTCCCCGACCGCAGTCGCCGTACCCAACCACAACGAAATTGAGCCCGGCAATAAGGACATTCGAGGCTCGCAGCAATCCGTCCATCACCGACTGCCCTGTGCCGTAGTGGTTGTCAAAGAGATGCTTGGTCGCGGAATCGTTTACGGCCACGACCGGGACGCGGAGGGTCCCATCGGCAGCCATCGCCCGGAGCCTGATGACGCCAGTCGTGGTCTCCTCGGTCGACCCGATCACTTCGAGATCGCGGCGTTCGGTATGGAGCAACGTGGCGAGGTCGGCGCCATCGTCCATCGTGATGGCAGGTCGGTGGTCGAGAGCGGCATTGATGTGCTTGTAGTAGCCGTCCGAATCGATGCCGCGGATCGCGAAAACCGAGATGCCGTCAGCAACCAGTGCCGCCGCCACGTCATCTTGCGTCGAAAGTGGGTTGGATGCGCAGAGGATTGGCTCCGCTCCCCCATCACGCAGGGCCAGCATCAAGTTGGCTGTCTCAGCAGTGACATGGAGACAGGCGGCAACCACCGCCCCTTGAAGTGGCTTTTCCTTGACGAAACGCTCCCGGACGGTATCGAGCACGGGCATCCGGCGACCGGCCCAAGCAATACGGCGAGCCCCCGATTCGGCCAGGGCCGGGTTGGCAATGTCATAGTTCATTTTTCATCCTCAACTAGGAGTTTCTTTAGCTGTTCAATGGTTCCCACCGGAACCGGGTCGACGCCGGCGTTGACCGCCATCATCCACGACACCAGGTCGCCAATCGCGGTCAGTGAGATGATTCGGGTCAAAGGCGAATACCCCTTGGAACGGACCTCGGCCGACCAGGGAACGGCGCTTTCGGTGAGTTCACGCGTGTAGCGATAACGTGCCGCGACTCGCGGCGCATCGGACGAGTCGGACAAAGCAACGATTCCCAGGTTGGACTTTGTCATCTCAGGCAGAGATTCCCAACTCACGATTTCGTTGTGATCGAGTTCGGGAAGCTTCGAGTACCAGGCTGGCATCTTGGCGTTCTCGTTGATCTGTGTTTTCCATCGCTCGGCCGCGGTGCCGGAGAGGGCACCGCCTCCATAAATGATGGTCGCCCGACCGACGAGAGCGGCCGCGATTTCGCTGGCGAGGACCCATGCGTTTGAGTTCTCAGCCGTAGCCCGATCGGCGTGCTCGGCGGCTTCGAGTAGTTCCGATTTGGCGCTCTCCCCGCGCACAATGCGAAGGCCTGCACCGACGAGATAGCCGAGGGCAGCGCGGGGCTGGATTCCCGAGGGAACGATGACGAGTGGCCAGGAGTTCTGTTGTGCCATGGCCGCCAATTGCCCACCCGTGGTAACAGCGGTTACAGGGAGTCCACGACTCTGGGCATCCTTCGCCACCGACAGAGTCTCCTCGGTGTTTCCCGAGTAGCTGATGACGACGACGGCCGGTCGCACCCGGTCAACCCAATCCGGCAGAGGCGCATAGTCTTTGTGGGCAGAAATCCGGGTTGGGGTGTCGAAGGCCAATGCCTTCATGTAGTTGCCGGCGATACCCGAGCCACCCATCCCGGCAAACACGAATTCGGAGTGGGTTCCGTTGCTCGGAATGATGGCGCCCGATGCCCAACGAAGTTGACTGCCCAGCGATTGGATCATCTCCAGCATGTCAGTCACTTCTTGTCTCCCTATCGTCGAGGAGCATCACCGGGATTCCGTCCTGGACCGGAAACCTTCGTCCACATTTCTGGCATTCCAATTCGGATGTTGCTTCATGCTCGGTCAGGGACCCATGATCGGCGGGACAAACCAGCACTTCGGCGAGGACGGGGTCGATGAAGCTCATTATTCAGAGAGAATGATGGCGGCAATTTTCTCGACTGCCGAATCGACGGTTTCAGGATCGGGTGCTTCGACGTTCAATCTGAGCAGTGGCTCGGTGTTCGAGGCCCGCACATTGAACCAGAATTCCCCGGCATCCACCGATAATCCGTCGAGAAGGTCGATGGCGGAGCCGGAGAAAGACTTCTCGATCCGTTCCATCGCCGCGACCTGATCGGCCACTTCATAGTTGATCTCCCCCGAACCGCTATATAGCTCCACGTCCTGGCGCAAAGTCGACAAAGGGAGCCCGGTGGACGTGAGGATGCGCAGCATGAACAGCATTGCCAACACACCCGAATCTGCCCGGTAATTGTCGGCGAAGTAATAGTGCCCGCTGTGTTCCCCGCCGAAGATGGACCCGGTGTCAGCCATGACTTTCTTGATGAAGGAGTGGCCCACACGAGTTCTCACCGGAACTCCCCCGTGTTCGGTGACGATCTCGGAAACCGCGCGGCTCGTAATCAAGTTGTGGACGATTGATGCACCCGGTTGATCGGCGAGGATCGATCGGGCGATCAAGGCGGTGACGGTACTCCCCGGCAGTGGTGATCCCAGGTCATCGACAAAAAAGGCGCGATCAGCATCACCGTCGAAGGCCACGCCAAGGTCGAATACCTCCCTTTCCATCAGAGCCAGAAGATCGACCAGGTTCTCCGGCTGGAGCGGGTCGGCGGGATGGTTGGGGAAAGTGCCATCCGGATCGAGATAGAGACCGACCAGTTCGGCAGAAAGGGCGTCGAAGACCCGGTCCAACACGACTCCGGCCATCCCGTTGCCACCGTCAACGGCGACCCGGAGCGGTCCGATCGTGGCCGGCGCCACTACCCGTGATACGTGTTCGAGATATCCAGGGATCGGGTCGAAGCGAATGACGCTTCCATGGTCGTCCACCGGAGGCAAGAAATCGATCACGGCCTGTTTAATCGACGCTAGGCCGCTGTCCTCGCCCACGGGGACTGCGCCGGCTCGACAGATCTTGAGACCGTTGTACTGGGGAGGATTGTGCGATGCCGTGACCACGGCACCTGCAATGTCGTGACTCCCCGAGTAGTAATAGAGGACATCCGTGGGGATTTCGCCAAGGTCGACCACGCTTCCCCCGGAGGCAAGTATCCCGTCAATCAGCGATTCGGCGAGCTCAACCGAACTGCTACGGCAATCGCGGCCCACCGCAAACCGATCGGTCTCGAAGACGGCTGGAAGGCTTGCCCCGATCCGGAAATAGAGGTCGGCATCGATCTCGCCAGTATCGGTCCGGCCGCGAATGTCATAGGCCTTGAAGACCGCATCAGGATTCATGGTGCGTGAGTTTAGAGGTGGGCTACCCACTCAGCCAGACCTAGAATCCCGCTCCGATGACTCCAACTTTTTCTGTGGTTGTTCCGGTCTACAACGAGGCCGACTTCATCCCTCATGCCCTCCCCACCATGGTCGCGGAGATCGAGACCCTAGGTGTTCCCTACGAGGTGTTGCTTGTAGAGAACGGTTCGACCGATGACACAGCCAGAGTGGCTGCGTCGGTAGCCCCTCCTTCCGTAACCGTGATCTCTCGACAGGTCGCCGACTACGGATCGGCCATGCACGAAGGGTTTTCCCGGGCCCGAGGAGAATGGGTGGTCAACTTCGACATCGACTACTTCTCGGCAACTTTTCTTGCCAAGGTCCTCGAAACCCAGGGCGCCGATCTCGTTATCGCCTCCAAGCGGGATCCGGATTCGGAGGATCGCAGGCCGATTATGCGACGCCTCGCCACCCGGGTGTTCAATCTGCTCCTGAGAGGGATACTCAATTCCGGCGTTTCCGACACCCACGGTATGAAGGCCTTCAAACGAGAGTTGGTCGACGAGCTCAATGATCAGGTGGTGAGCCGTCAGGACCTCTTCGACACCGAACTGGTTATCAGAGCTGAACGGGCCGGTTATCGAATCGCCGAAGTCCCGGTAGTTGTTGAAGAAATGCGGGAGGCGAGGTCTTCGCTCATTAAGCGGGTTCCCCGCACCGTCAGAGGGCTGTTTTCGATTCGGAAACGTCTGAGCGGTCCCAACGGCGGTTGACCACACCGATAACAACCACCACGACCAGGCCAATCAAACCGACCACGGTAAGAATCTTTCCAATTGATTCTGGCCATGTGTCGTTGAATGATATAACAACATCTTCCTGAGTTGGGATTACCACCATTAGCGACGGTGTCGCCCGCCACGGTCCCTCGGCACCTTCCGCCTGCCAATTGGGGAAATATGAGACCTTGACCAAATGGGGTACACCGACTGCCTCGGTGTGGAAAGAAATCTGGTGGTCTTCGACGACGACTCCAGTGACCGCTCCTTCGGGAACGCCGGTGGGAACGGCCTCACGTTGGTCGATGGTTTCGATACGGTTCCACCCTTCGGGCCCGTCGGCAACCACCCATCGATCGAGGTTGTCGACGTCGTCATACCAGGCAAGCGACATGTCATGGAAACTGGGAAGCGGCTCACCGTCGGCGCCGGTCACGGTCTCCGAGCCCACAAGGGCGGCGATCAATCCTCGCTCCGGTACCTCATAGACGGAGGGTACAAACTGCGCAGCCTCGACCAACTCGGTCTCGGGCAACTTGAAGATCCCGAACCGGCCCGAAGTTGCGATTCGCTCCATCTCGGGCATGGCGTCGGCCTTTTCTCCCGCCTCGGGGGTGATGTTGACGTAGTAATCGACGCCGTATATATCGAGGTGGCGGAGACCGCGGTCCATCGCGAAATTGTTGTAGTTCAGCCCGGGAATCGGATTGGAAGCCTGCAACGACATCTCAGATGAATTGATGAAGTGAAAAGGCGTGGTGAGCGACGACTCGAAATAGAGGCCTTCCATCGATTTGTGAGTCCCTTCGGTCCAATACGGGATCAACATCGGCGACATCGGCGTTCCGAACTGGTTCCACTCTGAATTCCCTTCCCACTGGACACGGCCCTCGGGAAGGGTGTCGATCTCCGCCATGAGCGCTTCGTACTCGGGCCAGGGTTCCTTGGCCTCGTAGCCCTCGTAGTTCCACTTGGCCCAGCCGTCCACGAAGGTCACCCCCGAAAGGGCTCCCAGAGCTATCACCGACGAGGCCAGAATCACCCCGAAGCGGCGGGTGGAGACGGTCTCACCCCACCAGAATGATCCAAACACAACGATCAGGCCGCCAGCCGCGAAAAACAGCCATGCGTAGTCGGGGAAGTCAGTCGAATCAGCGACCAGCCCGGATGCCACCACCGCGACGGTAATGATAAGAATCCGGGTCCAATTGGCCGATAGACGCGAGGGCAACCGACGGCTGGCCCAGACGACTGCGGCACCTACAGCCACGGCGGCAAAAAATGCAAGCCCAAAATACCAGTACGGGAGGAGTCGTCCATTCCACAGCTTCCACCTCTCGCCGCCAAATACATCCGGGAACAGCTCGGGAAGCAGAGTTGGCAGCGGGTAATAGATGACGGGGAGCAATGTCGCGGCGATCAAAGGCGCAGCCCGGCGGGACCGGCGCAGTGCGTAGATGCCTCCGGCCACGGCGAGTGGGAGCAAGAGCCAGACCTCGACCGGGAAGACCTCTTCAAGCCGGGTTAGTGGAGTCCATCCCATGTCCGAGGTGAGGCCGATTCGTGCAATCAAGGGGAGGGCCCAGATGGCGGCAATGGAGAAGCCCCAAGCCCAGACCGCCAAGGTCCGGAG
>JBGTGL010000178.1:0-4185 GCA_041746755.1 Acidimicrobiia bacterium
CCGGCACCCATCCACCGAATCGACGGGACGCTGTGCGGCGAATGCAAGGGCACCCGCGGGGGATTGGCCGAGGTTGTGACCCGGCGACTGTGGAGCACCGACCTACCCAAGCGCTGGGGGTGGAAGCCGATCCCGACCCCACAGGGGATCAGCGCGGTGCGCATGGGCTACGCGGTCGACGCGGACGGGGTGCCGATGGAGGATGTGACCTGGACGACCGCTGAGCCGTGGCAGCCGTACACGTGGGCGTTCCACGTGCTCGAGAAACGCCGCCAGGGCGACGACGCAAAGGACAAAGACCCACAGCTGCCGCGGAAGGCGTTCGCATGGCTTCGTTGAATGACCGGCTGGCCCGCCTGCGAAGGCGCGCACCGCAGCCACTTGACCCGGCCACCGCCGAACTGGATCGGCGTCTGAAACTGGCCCTTTCCGCCATGGAAGACTGGATCAGGGAACATCCCTACGCCAATCCGAACGAACGAGAGCAGGCGATGGACGAAGCGTGCCGTCGTTACGACGCCCCGACCTTCAGCGAACTACAAGAGGCAGTACGGACCGACGTTCGCACCGGGTGGCCTTACCGGTGAGCAGCGACACGAAGTGTCTGGGGCACCGCAGCGACGGGGAGCCTTGCCGGTCACCTGTAGTCGGTGAGTCGGGCTACTGCTTCGCTCACGATCCCGAGCGCACCGAGGAAGCCCAGCGCGCACGGCGCCGGGGCGGGTACGGGTCGTCAGCGATTCAGCGTACGCGGAACCTTGCCCCGGCTTCGCTCCGTGACGTGTACACGGCTCTTGAGGCGGCGATGGGCGAGGTACACGACGGCAGGCTGGCACCGGCTCGGGCTTCGGCTATGGCAGCGCTCGCGCGAGCGATGATGCAGGTCATCACCGCTGGCGAAGTCGAAGAACGTGTCAGGTCCCTCGAAGCAACCCTGATCGGGTTTGTGCCGGGCAACATTGGGGCAACGCCCGGGCAACATCGGATGTGATTTCAAGTAATCCGACGTGACGCCACGCGACACGCAAAAGCCCAGGCAGCGACCCAAAATTGCCGATTCTGCCTGCTGCCAGTTGAAAGCCCCTAACGGATTCCTAAACCCGGTGTCGCAAGTTCGATTCTTGCCGAGGGCGCCGCCTGTCTCCGACGGACGACAGGTTTGAATTTCGACACACTCGAACTTCTTTCGAGATTTAGTATTCCGACATGCGTCCACGTTTCGCTCTTTTGGTCGTTCTCCTCGGATTGACGGCCTGTTCCGCCGGAAGCGCTAGCTCGTCGATCGCATCGACTTCGACAACTGTCAAATCGACAACCACCACATTCCTCAATCCTTTCCTCGATCTTGTCGAAGAACCCAGCAACTTCGAGCTCGGGGATGTCGTCGCCGTCGTCGGCCTGTCGGTCGATGAAACGGCTTGGGTGGGCAGCTTCCCAGCCGACGATGTCGAGTTTTTCGGTAACCTGTGGCCGTTTGACAGGATTGACGCTGGTCTTATCGCGCTCGGCGAAGCGGCCAGCTACCACGGTGGGTCGGCGTGGGAAAAGGTCGAGCAGGAGGGGCGTGAGATCGGATACTTTCCTCAGGACAAAACAGGCGTACTGGGTCCGCCACGAGACATCACTCTCGATGTGGCCAATCTCGAAGCGGCGTCTGCCGATGAGTTACTGGCCGCGGCGGCCAACTCGATTGCCCAACAGGAAGGCCTGCAAGCCATCCAAATTACTCTGCGTGAATTCGGGGGCAGGGAACTCTACTTCGACCTCATTGGCGGTTCGGACCCCAAAAGTCGCGGCCAGCGTTTGCGGATCGTCGTCGAAGAATCAGGGGAATCATTCAGTGTCGTCTCTGTGGAGAGTCGAATTATCTGTGTCAGCGTGGTTTTAGAAACCGGCGAGTGTGGTTGAAGGGTTATCACCGACCCCCCTCAACCACATATACCACGTCAGATCGGCTGGTTCTTCTTGTTTCCCTGGTCATGCGGTACGACCACTGTGGCTGTGAACTCGGTTGAGTTCCCACAACTGTCGGTAGCCACGTACGTCATTGTGTAGGTTCGACCAGGACCTTCGTCGTCGCGCTCAGCCCTAAGTCTGAAATGGGTCTCATCGATGACCACAACGTCGCCAACTATTGGCTCATTGGAGGTGACGGAAACCAATTCGACATTGAATGGATTGGCATCAGAGACGTCGAGAGTCACCGAAACTGACTTGAGCTTGCCAGTCGGTGGCCAGATCGAACTCGGACTCGCCGTCGCCGAAGCAGATGGTGCGACCGCCTCGCAGTAGCCAACTACCACCGGATCGTGGTCCGAGGTCCGGAACTCATCGTCGTTGTACAGCAGCGTCACGTGATTCGGCGTCTGGAAGTCGGTGTTGTAGTCGAGGACACTCGGCTCGTCGGAATTGATGTGGTACTCAGCTGTACCCGTCACCTTCTCTGCCATCGACGGTGAGGCCAGGGCATAGTCGAGGTAGCCCCATTGCCCATCGAACACGTATGAGTAATTCTCCTCACCGCCATACAAACGTCCCAGGTCGACGAACCCGGCATCGACAAACACGTCGATTGGGTCTTCCTTGGCGTAGGAATTGAGATCGCCTTGTACCAGGAAATCGGTGTCCCCTGAGTTGGTCGGATCTGAGGCGAGCCAATCAAGTTCAGCCTGTGCAGCAGACGTTCGCGCCAGATTGAAACAACCGGCGCCGTCACCCTGGTCCATGTCCAACCCGATGTCACCACCGCAGCCCTTCGACTTGAGATGGTTGACCACCACAGTGAACGTCTCGTCGTCTGACACAAAGCTTTGCGCCAGGGCCGGACGGTTGAGATCGTCGTTGAATCTCGGATCGACACTGGAATCGAGAACGGCGAAGTCACCGGTGGCGATGGCCCGGTCGGGCTGGTAGATAATGCCAACCTTGATGACATCCGTCCCGATGGTTCCGGTGTCGATGTATGCGTAAGTCCCCGGGGCGGTCCGGGCGTTCAGCTCGGAGACGATGTCTTCGAGAGGCTCAACACCAGTGGTGTTCTCCAGTTCGATGAGACCGAGGACATCGGCATCGATCTGAAGCAGCGCCGGTATCAGTTTGTCTCTCTGTCGATCCAATTCGAAAGTGGTGTCGGCGCCACGGCAATCCTGGGGGAAGCCGATGGGTCCACATTCGTCCACCCCATCATCGATGGAGACGAAATAGTTGAGCACGTTAAACGAAGCGACCGTCCCACTGCCTCCAACCAGGGGTGCTCCACTGGGGCGGGGATTCGTCGGTTGGAAGGCGGGAACCACGCCCCCGGGTACCAGGCCCGAATCGCTGAGGTCACCAACCGGCCGGAGCCGATACGCATTGCCCGAGGCGGCGTTGCCAGCCCATGTGTAGGTCATCACGCCGACGGCCCCGGTGAGCGTGTCACCACCACGCAAGGTGTTGGTCGCCGTCAACTCGCTGCCTCCCCGCCCGAACAAAATCGGATCGGGGTTCTGGCTCTGGAGGTTGTCGTCGATGATGAGTCGGTTGAGATCGTTGGCAGCTTGGACCGCCTGGGCCGGCGCTCCCGGTTCAGCGATGGAAGTCGGCTGGGGAAGGCGGTCATCGGATGAAACAACGACCTGGCCAAAACGACCCAGCTGGAAGTGCTCGGTCACGTACAGGGTCTGGGGGAAGGTAACCAGCATGCCTTCGAACCGTTCGAGCTCGTCCGGACTGGTCAGGGGAAGCGACGCTGTGCCTGCTGTGACCGTATTCCCTGACGAGATCACTTCGACGGAGTCGGGGAATCCGAGCTGAGTCTGCCCCTGGAACTCGGCGACTGTTCCCTGGACCTTGACGACGTCACCGAGGTTGACCGAGTTGTTGCTGAAGTTGAATACAAAGACTCCTTCAGACGTGTTTGGATCCGCATCAGCGTCAGCGTCTTCTTCCTGAACATAGAAGCCGCGTAACGCCGGAGCTGCCCCCTCATAGTCACCGACGACAACGCCTTCGATCTTGACCGTGTCCCCGACCAGCGGACTGGTGTCGGTGGATCCCTGAACGTCATGAATGAAGGTGATTGGTAGATCGCCCTGGACTGTGACCGACTGGACGCACCGACCCATCTGTGCCTCGACATCGTCGTTTGTCGCGGTGACGGTGACTTCATAGGTGCCGGCGGGCACCGAAGCGTCTACCACCAGG